>NZ_CP029495.1:4150953-4470257 GCF_003325475.1 Chromobacterium phragmitis | reverse complement strand
TCGCCGCTTACGAGGCGTTGTCGGCCAGCCTGAAAGCCAGGCTGGAAGGCTTGAGCGCGGTGCATGATTTCGCCAAATCCTTCCCGCTCGCGCGTTACGGCCTGACCGACGACGACCGCCGCCGCTGGGACGAGACGCGGCGCAAGCATCCGCCCATCAGCCATCCGCTGGTGCGCATCCACCCGGAAAGCGGCCGCCGCGCGCTGTTCGTCAGCGAGGGCTTCACCGTCGCCGTCAACGATTTGCCGGAAGCCGAAGGACAGGCCTTGCTGCAGTTCCTGTTCGCTCATCAGTCGCGGCCGGAGTTTTCGATACGCTGGCGCTGGCAGCCGGGCGACGTAGCGTTTTGGGACAACCGCTGCACCATCCATTACGCGGTGGACGACTGCCGACCGGCGCAGCGGGTGATGCACCGGGCGACGATACTGGGCGACCGTCCATACTAGGCGCGGCGCGCAAAACGCGGGTTCCGCTCCCAGGCGTTTGCCTGATGGTTTGAGGCGCGCGTCCGGCGGCGAAGCCATCCCTGGGGGATGGCTTCGCCGTTTGATGAGAGCGGAGCCCGGCCCTGCCGGGCGACGGTTTGAGCGGCGTTCTGTGGGCGATGGCGCGATGCTGCGCGCTGAAGCTGTTGAACTCAAAGCAGTTGGGCTTGCCGATCCGCATGCCCGTTTTTTGAAAGTTCCTGTCCGACAACCCGGCTACCATGCGGCAAAGCAATATCGGATGCCAATGGAGTTGAGCTCTGTTAGGTGTGGCTATAGGTTTCATCACTCATCGCATGGGAACACAAATATGTTTACTTCATCGATTTCCACACAGTCCATGCCTCATGTCCAGGCGCATTCCGATGTCGGCGGGCAGCCGGATCGCAGCCTGACCCGGCTGAACGAGGGCGAAAAGCAAACCATGCTGCAGTCCCGCGGCTATAGCGAGATGCTGAAGGAACGCACCGGCCACCACCTGTTGCTGACGGCACATCGCGGCACCGGCCCCACCAGCGTGTTCGGCTCCACCTTCCCGGACAAATACCTGCCGGAAAACAGCCTGCAGGCGATCAAGGCCGCCATCCTGGATGGGGCGGACGCTATCGAGATCGACATCTTCAAGTCCGGAGACGGCAAGGTGGTGGTCACCCACGACGACGAAATCTGGCGCAACGCTTTCGGGGCGGACCGCAGCGGCGCCCAGCTCCCGGCAGGGGAGACCAAGGAGTCTTACCTGGTCGGGCAGAAGACGGTGGCGGAGTTGCAAAACATCCCGCTTGGCCGCAATGGCGAAACGATGCCGACGCTCGCCGAGGTGATGGAACTGGTCAACGACGCCAACCAGACGCTGACGCAGTGCGGCAAGAATCCGATCATTCTCAATATCGAGCTGAAAGACGCCGGCGCCGTCACCGAGATGCTGGACCTGCTGGCCGACGGCTCGAATGGACAGTCCGCCACGCCGCTGGAAAACATCGTGTTCTGTTCGTTCAAGCACGAGGCGCTGAAGGAGCTGAAGGAGCGGGCGGAGCAAAGAGGGATGATGGGCATCAATATCGCGCCCGGCATCAAGACCGCTGATCTGTTCGGTAAGGACAATATGAATCCGGATTTTTCGCTGAAGGATCCCGCCGCTGGCTATCACCCGCAAGCGATGCACGATCTGCGCGCGCTGGTGGAGGGCAACGGCTTCCAGGGCTATGACGGCATCTTGTGGGACCTGCGCCAGCCCATCGTGGATCTGGCGGTGGCAGGGAATAAGGCGATCCATGCGTCGACCTCGGACTTCCGCCAATATGCCGACAATCGGGACTTCTCCCATGTGTTGCTGGAGTTGAGCAAGCGCGTCGACACCTTCTTCAAGTGCGACAATGTCGACGACGCCCGCAAGGTGCTGCTGGAATCCAGCATCCTGTTGAACGGCATCGGCATCCAGATGATGCACAAGCAGACGGAAGCCGGCGAGGACTGCTTCTACTTCTATCGCCCGAGCGACCAGCAGGACATCAGCGGCATCCTGCAGAGCGGCGCCAACAAGCCGATTGCCTACTCCAAGCTGGGACGCGACTGAGGGCGGCCGGCGAGGCGAAACGACAAGGCCATCCCGCGGGATGGCCTTTTTGATCTGCGGCGGCGCGGATCAGCCGACCAGCCGCATCTTGAACTGCTTGCCCTTGATCTTGCATTGCGACAGCTTGGCCAGCGCGTCTTCGGCGATGGCGCGGTCCAGCGCGACGAAGCTGGCGAATTCGAAGATGTTGATCTTGCCGATCTGGCTGCCCTGGAAGCCGGCGTCGCCGGTCAGCGCGCCCAAGAGGTCGCCCGGGCGCAGCTTTTCGCGTTTGCCGCCGGCGATTTCCAGCGTCACCATCGGCGGCAGCAGCGGGCCGCCGGGGGCCGGAGTCAGTTCTTCCACGTCGGCCCAGGTCAGGTCGGCCTGCTGGTAGTTCTCGATCTGCACCAGGCGCTTGGCCTCGCTGTCGGTGGCCAGGGTCAGCGCCAGGCCGTGCTGCTCGCCGCGGCCGGTGCGGCCGATGCGGTGGATGTGCACTTCCGGGTCGTGGGTGACGTCGACGTTGATCACCACGTCCAGCTCCTTGATGTCCAGGCCGCGGGCCGCCACGTCGGTGGCCACCAGCACGGTGGCGCTCTTGTTGGCGAAGCGCAGCAGGATCTGGTCGCGCTCGCGCTGTTCCAGATCGCCGTGCAGGGTCAGCGCGTGGAAGCCCTGGTCCTGCAGCTCGCGCACCAGCTCCTTGCAGCGTTCGCGGGTGTTGCAGAAAGCCAGCGCCGAGGTGGGGCGCAGGTGGCGCAGGATGCGGCTCACCGTCTCCAGCCGGGTTTCCGGCTTCACCTTGTAGAACCACTGTTCGATGTGGTCGGCGGTGTGCAGGGACTCCACCTTCACTTCCACCGGATTCTTCAGGAACTGTCCGCTGGCCTTGCGGATGTCTTCCGGATAGGTGGCGGAGAACAGCAGGGTCTGGCGGGTCTTCGGGCAGGCGCGGACGATGCCGACGATCTCCTCGATGAAGCCCATGTCTATCATGCGGTCCGCCTCGTCCAGCACCAGCGTCTTCACGCCGGCCAGGTTCAGCGTTTCGCGGAACAGGTGGTCCTGCAGCCGGCCCGGCGTGCCCACCACGATGTGCGCGCCGTGCTCCAGCGAGCCGATCTGCGGGCCCATCGGCGTGCCGCCGGTCAGCGTCACCACCTTGATGTTGTCGATGGCGCGCGCCAGGCGGCGGATTTCCTGCGCCACCTGGTCGGCCAGTTCGCGCGTCGGGCACATCACCAGCGCCTGCACGCCGAACCAGCGCGGGTTGAGGTTGGACAACAGGCCCAGTCCGAACGCAGCCGTCTTGCCGCTGCCGGTCTTGGCCTGGGCGATCAGGTCGCGGCCTTCCAGAATGGCGGGCAGGCTGGCGGCCTGGATGGCGGTCATCTGGTGGTAACCCAGGCTGTCCAGGTTGGACAGCAGCGGGGCGGGCAGGGGCAGGGTGGAAAAAGCGGCTGGTTTCACAATGACTTGGCGCGGTTGGCTAAAGGCTGGGCAGTGTAACAGCAGTGAGGCTCGCGGCCAAATGCCCGGCGCATTTTCGGTTGGGAAAACGCCCGGTCGAGCCGGGCGCTGTGTTGTTCCTATCTAGTTTTATCAGATGCGGCCGGTTTTGCCGGCTTACGCGCCGGTTCGCCATTGTCGGGAGGGCGAGTGCCCATGCGCTCACACCCTGAACCGCGACACCGAGTCGGTCAGCCGCTTGGCCAGCGCCTCCAGTTCCTCGGCCGCGCCCACGGTTTCCCGGATATCGGCGTCGTTGGCGCGGGCCATGCCGGCGATGGCGTCGATGTTCTCGTTCACGGCCTGGCTGGAGCGGCGCTGCTGCTCGGTCACTTCCACGATCTGCCTGAGGCCGCTGCGCACCTCGGCCGCCGATTGGTTGGCCGCGTCCAGCACGCCGGTCACGCTGGCGGTGGATTGGCGGCTGGCTTCCAGCGATTGCAGGCCGGCGCTTACCGCCTGGCGCACCGCCTCCGTCTTGTCGTTCAGCGATCCGGTGACGGCGTCGATCTCGCTGGCGGATTTGGCCGACTTCTCAGCCAGTTTGCGCACCTCGTCGGCCACCACGGCGAAGCCGCGGCCCTGTTCGCCGGCGCGCGCGGCCTCTATCGCCGCGTTCAGCGCCAGGAGATTGGTCTGCTCGGCGATTTCGCGCACCTCCTTGGTCATGTGGGTGATCACGGCGGTGGAACTGACCAAGTCGCTTTCCGCCTGCGCCATCAGTTGCACCGCGCTTTCCACCTGGCCCACTTCCCGCTGCAATTGGTGCAGGCTCTGCCGCCCTTGCTCGGAGCGTTGCAGACTTTCCTCGGCGCCGCTGCTCACATGCTCGGCCTTGCCGGCGATTTCGCCGATGTGGGCGGCCAGTTGGTCCACCGCCTCGGCGGCGGCCTGGGACTGGCTGTTTTGGCGATGGGAGCTGGCGGCCAGTTGGCCGGCGCCGTCGGACAGGCGGCGGGAGGATTGCGCCACCGCGTCGGCGCTGTCGCTGACCTGTCGCACCAGGCCGGCCACGGTGGCCAGCATCTGGTTGAACAGGCGGGCGGTGACGCCGATCTCGTCCCGGCTGCGCTCCGGCAGGCGGCGGGTGAGGTCGCCCTCGCCCTTGGCCAGTTCGGCCAGGCCTTCGGACATTTCCCGCAGCGGGCGGGTGACGAAGCGGCGGATGAACAGGTATACCACCGCCAGCATCGGTAGCGAAGCGAACAGCGCGAACAAGATGCTTTGCACGCGGAAGCGGTCCACCGCGGCGTAGGGCTTCTCCAGCGAAATGCGCATGCTGACCGCGCCCAGCGGCGTTTTATCGGCCACTTGGTGGCAGGCCAGGCAGTTCTTGCCCAGGTAGTTGGCGGAGGCCAGCGCCGGGTAGACCACGCGCAGATGCTCGCCCAGTTGCGGCGTGGACTCTATCCGGATGTGCGGCTTGCCGTCGGCGAGCGCGGCGCGCTCCACTTCGTCGCCGGGCCTCGCCTTGTCGCCGGCGTTGCCGGGGCCGAACTGTTTGCTCACCCCGTCGCCGCGTATCACGCGCAGGTCGCGCACGGCGGATAGTTCGCGAATCTGATCGAGAAACACGTCGCGCTGGCCCACGGTGCCGGTGATCATCATGCCGGTGAGGCCGGCCATGGTCATTTCATTCATGCTGTGGGCCAGATCCTTGGCCTGTTCCACGGCGATTTCGCGGCTGGCGCGCGTTTCCCAGGCGATCAGTCCGCCCCAGGCTAGAACCAGGCAAATCCAGATCGCGCCGGTCAGCCGCAGCCAGATCGGCCAGTCTGCAAATTTTCTCATCGCTGTTCCGGGGGTGTGGGCCCCGTCTCCTTGTGTGCGCTTCATTGTCTTGGGCGGTTGTTATTATTCTCCTCATGCATTTCGCATTTTATCTCCATTGAATAATTGCCGTCTGGCCTGGATCAAACATCGGGCGGAAACCGCTTGCATTGGCGGATTTGCGCGCCGCGCTTGGGTTGCGGGCGGTTTTCTGCAACAATCGCGGCCTTGCCGGCAAGGCTATGGCGATATCGGGACAAGGGTGTTTGAGGCATGGGCATGAATGAGAAGGCAGGGCGCGTCGTCGCCATCGTGGGCGGCGGACCGGCCGGGTTGATGGCGGCCGAGGCGCTGGCGGCGCGAGGCTATGCGGTGGATGTGTACGACGCGATGCCGTCGGTGGGCCGAAAATTCCTGCTGGCCGGCATCGGCGGCCTCAATTTGACTCATTCCGAGCCGTACCCGGCCTTTGTCGGCCGCTATGGCGAGCGCGCGGCGCAGATCGAGCCGCTGCTGAAAGACTTTGACGCCGACGCGCTGCGCGCCTGGGCGCACGGCTTGGGCGTGGAGACTTTCGTCGGCAGCTCCGGCCGGGTATTTCCCAAGGAGATGAAGGCCGCGCCGCTATTGCGCGCCTGGCTCAGCCGACTGCGCGAGGCTGGCGCGCGCATCCATCCGCGCCACCGCTGGCAAGGCTGGAACGCCGACGGCAGTTTGAAGTTCGACACCCCGGACGGCGAGCTGGCGGTGCGCGCCGACGCGACGCTGCTGGCCTTGGGCGGCGGCAGCTGGAAAAAGCTGGGCTCGGATGGCCGCTGGATGCCGTGGCTGGCGGAGAAGGGCGTGGCCACCGCGCCGTTGTCGCCGTCCAACTGCGGCTTCGACGCCGACTGGAGCGAGTTTTTCGCCGGCAAGTTCGCCGGCGAGCCGCTGAAGTCGGTCGGTCTGTCTTTCCTGGGGGGCGATGGACGGTCATTCAAGCGTGTGGGCGAGTGCGTGATCACCCAAAGCGGCATCGAGGGCAGCCTGATTTACGCCTGCTCGTCGTTGCTGCGCGACGAGATCGCCCGCGCAGGCTCCGCTGCTTGCCATCTGGATCTGATCCCGGCCTGGGACGAGGCCAGGGTGTTGGCCGAGGTGTCGCATCCGCGCGGCTCGCGCTCGCTGTCCAGTCATCTGCAAAGCCGGCTGAACCTGAAGGGCGCGCGCGCCGGCATCCTGCGCGAATGCCTGGACAAGGAGAGCTTTCAGAATCCGGCGCGGCTCGCGGCCGCGATCAAGCGCCTGCCGTTGACGCTGACGGCGGCGCGGCCGATAGACGAGGCGATCAGCACCGCCGGCGGCGTCTGTTTCTCCGCGCTGGACGAGCGGCAGATGTTGACGGTTCTGCCCGGCGTATTCTGCGCCGGCGAGATGCTGGACTGGGAAGCGCCTACCGGAGGCTACCTGCTGACCGCCTGCTTCGCCAGCGGCCGCGCGGCCGGTCAGGGCATCGCAGACTGGCTGGAACAGACCGTTTGATTGGAGGTCCGCGCTGTCGCGGCCCGGCTCTTGCCCTGGGGCGGCCGGCTTGGCGCAGCGCCCGAGGGCGCTCGCCCTTCATGGGTTGCCCGCCTTGCGGGCAGCGCTGTTGCTGGCCTCTCCCGGTTCAGCGCGGTTGTTCCCAGCCGCCTCCCAGCGCCTGGAAAACCGTGACCTGATCTTGCGCCAGCTGCGCGTCCGACGCCGCCAGCGCCGCCTCGTTGCCGGCCAGCGCGCGGTCGGCGTCCAGGCTGGCCAGATAGGGCGCGCGGCCCGCCGCGTACAGGCGGCGGTTGTCCTGCGCGGCGGCGCGGGCGTTGTCGCGCGCCGAGCGCAGGTCGGCGTTGCGTTCCAGGTCCTTGGCGTAGAAGGTCAGCGCGGTTTCCGTCTCGCGCAGCGCGTTCAGCACGACGGCGTCGAAATGGGCGAGCGCCGCGTCGGCGTCCGCTTCGGCCGCCTTTACCCGGGCGCGGGCCCCGCTGTCGGGGAGGGTCCAGCTGATCAGCGGTCCCAGGCTCCAGCGCCGGGTGCGGTCTTCTCCCGCGTGCTCCAGCAGGCCGGTGAAGCCGGCCGACCCGCCGAGGCTGACGCTGGGGTAGAGCTGGGCGGTGGCCACGCCGATGCGGGCGGTGGCGGCGGCGAGCTTGCGTTCCGCCTCGCGCACGTCAGGACGGCGCTTGAGCAGGGCCGCGCCGTCGCCGACCGGCAGCGGCTGGCTCAGCCGAGGCAGGACGGAGCAGGCCGCCGCGGCGGCTGGCAGTTCGGCCGGCGCCTTGCCCTGCAGCGCGGCCAGGCGGAAGCGGGCGGCCTCCTGTTCCGCCTGCAGGCGGGGCAGCGCGGCGCGCTGTATGTCGGCCTGGGCCTGGGCGCGCGCCACATCGGCGGCGCGGCCGCGTCCGGCGGACTGCATCCGCTTGGCCACCGCCACGCCGCGGTTCTGCAGGTCCAGCTCGTGCCTGGCCACCGCCAGCTGGTGTCCGGCCGCGCAGCCCTGGACGTAGGCGCCCGCGGTCTGCGCCGCCACCGTGCTCCGGACCAGGTCCATGGCGGCCGCGGTGGCTTCCGTGCCGGCATGGGCGGCTTCCTCTGCGCGGGCCAGCTTGCCGAACAGATCCATCTCATAGCCTATCTTCACGCCGCCATCGCCGATATTGGCCACCGGCAGTTTTTTTTCGATCAAATACGCTTCGCCGGAATCCTGCGCGCGTTGGGCGGTGGCCGACGCGCTGGCGTGGGGATCGCGCCCGGCGTTGACCGAGGCCTCCGCCGCCATCGCCTTGCGCAGATTGGCGGCGGCGGCGCGAAGGTCGGCGTTGGCGCTCAGCGCTTGCGCCACCAGCTTGTCCAGCCTGGCGTCGTCATATAGCCGCCACCAGCCGGCGGGGAGCGGCTGCGGGTTGAAGGCCGCATGGTTGGCCGATTGGAAGGCGGCATTGGCGGCGGGCTTGCCCTGCGCGGCTTGCGACGGCAGGCGGTAGTCCGGGCCGACGGCGGCGCAGCCGGCCAGCGCGCCCAGCAAGCCCAGCGCGCCGGCGAGGCGGGCGGGGCTCATGAGCGGTTCCTTTGCTGGATGGCCACGGTGGCGGTGCGGCCGGCGATCAGCCGGAAATTGGCCGGCACTTCGTCCAGCGCGATGCGCACCGGGATGCGCTGCGCCAGCCGCACCCAGTTGAAGGTGGGGTTGACGTTGGGCAGCAGCGAGGCGCCGTTGCTGCGGTCGCGGTTTTCGATGCCGGCGGCGATGCTTTGCACGTGGCCGCGCAGCTTGCGCGACTCGCCCATGATCTGGATGTCCACCGGCTGGTTCAGCTCCACGCCGCCCAGCTTGGTTTCTTCGAAATAGCCGTCGACATGGAAGGAGCGGGCGTCGACGACGGACAGCGCCGCGCGGCCGCTGGCGGCGTAGTCGCCCACGCGCGGGGTGCGGTCGTTCAGATAGCCGTCCACCGGGCTTTTCACCACCGTGCGCTCCAGATTCAGCCGGGCCAGGCCGACCGCGGCCTCGGCGGCGGCCAGCGTGGCTTCGCCCAGCTGCACCTTGGCGTCGCCTTCCTCGCGGGCCTCGGCGGCCACCAGTTCGCTCAATGAACGGTTGCGCGCGGCCTCGCGGCGGGCCTGGGCCAGCGTGGCGCGCTGAGCGGCTGCGGCGGCTTCCGCCTGGCGCAGCGCCAGCTGGTAATGGGCGCGGTCCACCACGAACAGCGGCTGGCCTTTCTTGACCTGCTGGTTGTCCGAGACCTTCACCTCGGTGATCAACCCGGACACGTCCGGGGCCACCTGCACCACGTCGGCGGCGATATGGCCGTCGCGGGTCCATGGCGCGTCGGTGTAGTAGATCCAGATATGCCGCACCACCGCGATGGCGACGGCGACGGTGGCCAGGGTCAGCAGCACGGCCCCGGCTTGGCGAATGCGGTTGTTCATGATGTCACCTGTGAAACAGCGCGATGGTGCCGCCCAGCACGATCACGTAAAGCGCGAAATTGAAGAGAGAGCGGTGCCACACCACGCGGTAGAGGCCCAGTCGGGCCAGCGCGCGGCGCAGCAGGCTGCTGGCGGCGAAGGCGATCACCATCATCACCAGCAGGCTGGGGAAGTAGACCCCGTAGAAATTGACTTCGCCTATCATGGCTGGGCTCCTGGAGCGGTTGACGCCGGCTGGAAGCCTTCGGCGTCGGGGAACAGCGCCACGCGCATCTCCACCAGCGCGTGTCGGGCCTCGCGCGCGGCCGGCGCGAGGTCGGCCAGGGTGAGGGCGATGGCCGCGTCCAGCCGGCCCAGCAGCGCGTCCGGCGCGTCAAGGCCGCGGTCGGCGTCGGCGCAGGCGCGAAAGTGCTCGCTGACGCCTTGCAGCGCCGTGTCCACCGCCTGGTGGGCGGCGCCGGCCAGGCGGTGCTCGTCGCGCTGAAGGTCCAGCGCGCTGAAACCCACCCGCAACTCGCGGAAGCCGGCGGACGGATCCGCGCCGTCGGCGGCCAGGCGCGGCGCCAGCAGCGACAGCCGGTCCAGCATCAGCGCCGTCAGCCGCGCGTAGTCGCCGCCGTGGCGGCCGGCGGCGTTATGCGCCAGGTCGCGCCAGTTGGAGCGGATCAGGCGGCGCAGCGTCAGCTCGGCGCCGAAGGGACGGGTGGTCAGCGTCCAGACCAGCGCGAACAGGATGCCGGCAGCGCCGGCCAGATTACTGTTGAGGAAGGACTGGAAGTCGGCGTTGTAGCTTTGCTGCAGGCCGATCAGATTGGCGGTGAACACCACCAGCAGCATCGCCACCGGGCCGAAGCGGGGCTGGCTCATCAACGCGCCGCCCACGAGGAAGGGCGGGGCCAGGCACAGCGCCAGCATTTCGAATTCGTGCACCGCCGGCAGCACGGCGAACAGCAGCAGGCCGGCCAGCATGGTGCAGATGGTGTTGACGATGAACAGCGTGCGCAGCATCGGCGCGGGCTCGTCCATAGAGCCGAACAGGCAGCAGGCCACCGTGCCCAGGATCACCGCGTTGGCGCCGTCCTGCCAGCCCAGCGCGATCCAGATGAGACAGCCCAGGAAGATGCCCAGCGCGGCGGCCCCGGCGGCGAAGCCGAGCAGGCCGTAATCGTAGTGGCGGGCTTTCACGCCCACTTCCCAGCGGCGGTAGGCGGGTTTCCAGTCCCACAGCGGCAGCCCGCGGGAGATCAGCGCGCGCAGCGTCAGGCAGTCCTGCCACAGATTGACCAGAGATTTCAGCCGCATCCGCGCCGTGCCTTCCAGCAGCGATGGCCAGCCGCCGTCCGGCGGCGGCGCGTCCAGCTGGCGGCGCAGCGCGCGCGCCTGGCTGAGGAACCAAGGATTGTCGGCCGGATAGCCCAGCCAATTGGAGGTGTCTTCCATCAACTGGAGCAAGTCCGCGGACACGCCGCCGGGCGTCTTGCGCAGCACTGCCAGCAGCTCGGAAAGCGACGACAGCAGCGGCGGCAGCATGCTCATCCGCGCGCGCAGCTCGCCTGCGGTGCGTTCGGTGTCGCGGCTGGTGGCGTCGTAGGAGAGGTGGGTAAGCAGTTGGTCGAAGGCCAGCAGGTCGGCCGCCAGCCGGTTGCGGCCCGCCGACGGCGGCTGGGGATTGCTGCCCAGCGTATCCGTTGCCCAGGCGGCGGCGTCCTTGAGCCAGCCGTCCACGCGCGGGCTCAGCACCGCTGACACGCGGGTGGGCAGCACCAGCGCGGCGGCCAGGCTGGCGCAGACGATGCCGAGGGCGATTTCCTCGCTGCGCGCGATGGCGATGTCGAACACGCTCTCCGGCGCGTACACCGCCGACAGCGCGATCAGCGGCATGGTGTAGGCCGGCAGCCGCAGCAGATAGTGGCGCGGCGTATGGTCCAGCATGGATAGATAAAGCAGGGCGCCGGACCACAGCGCCACCACCAGGCTCAGCAGCGCCGGCTGGTTGGCCAGCGGCGGCACCACAAACACTGCCGCCGCCGCGCCCAGCAGGGTGCCGAACACGCGGTACGCCGCCTTGGAGCGGGTGGCGCCGATCAGCGGGTGGGACACGATGTAGACGGTGCCCATCGCCCAGCTGGGTTTGGGCAGGCCCAGCGCCAGCGCGATGTACAGCGCCAGCATCGCGGCGGCGAAGGTGCGGGCTGAGAACAGCCAGTCTCGCTTAGCGGGCAGCGCGATCATCGCTCTTGCCCAACATCGGGTCATGGGGCAGCCGGGTTTGCGCGGCGGCCTGCTCCAGCGCATGGAACACCCGCAGCGCCGCTTCCAGGTCCGTCTGGCTGACGGACGCGAGCGAGCGCGCGCGCAGCGCCACCAGTTCGGTCTCTATCTCGCGGGTCACTTCGCGGCCGGCGTCGGTGAACCACAGCGTCTTTACCCGCCTGTCGCGCAGGCCTTGCTCCCGCCGCAACAGGCCGGCGTTGCACAGCTGGTCCACGATGCGGACCAGCGAGGCTGGCTCCATGCCCAATTCCTCGGCCAGCGCGCTGTGGCTGACGCCTTCTCCCAAACGGCCGATGAACAGCAGCGCGGAGCCGCCGGAAACCGAAATGGCGTGGGCGGTCAGCGCTTCCTGCGCGATATGCCGCCACAGCACGCTCATCGGCCGCAGGCTGCTGGTCAGCCGCAAGCGCAGCAGGTCTATGTCTTCCATATGGGTTCTGCCTGGTGTGAGTAGTGGTGATCGATTTTCGATGTGAATGGATTGTATCGATAATTTCATTAATTAGCAAACTAACTATTTGTCGGAAAAAGCCGCGAGTCAGCATCGGAGGGGAGGCGAGCCCATGATATCCGGCGCCGCGGACGACATGTCGATAGGCCTGTGACACTCCTTCCTCGCCGTCCAGGCTGAGCGGCAGCAGCTGCTGGGCGGCGACGTGCCCGCCGCCCAGTTCCAGCGTGAGCAGGCGTTGGTTCTGGTTGAAGGCGGAGGCGAAACTGGCGAGGAGTGAGCTAAGGTCCATCTATTTCCCAAAATGAAAATACCCTCGCGAGGAGGGTATGTCGGTGCGCGGCAATGAGGATCGGCAATATCTTAGGGATAAGTAAGCGGCGGAAACAGAGGGTGGTGATTTGTGTTGGTAAAAGCTGTCCTAAAAGACATATTTGTCTAATAATATTGCTTCAAATTTTCAATAAACAATATTTTACATTAATTAAATTTAATTTTGTAATATATTGCGCTTTTGCGCCTGGTTTTGGATGGGCTCAAAATCACGCCTGCATGGTCTCATTGCCGTAGGGATGTCAACGCCTGTGCTTGTTGCGATAGCGTCGTCGTGCCATATTGTGCATTGCAATAATTGCAGGGGTGACCATGTTCAGCCGCAAAGACGATAAGCCTTCGATCAGCCTGGCGTTGCAGGGCGGCGGGGCGCATGGCGCGTTCACCTGGGGCGTATTGGACGCATTGCTGGAAAACGGGCGCTATCGTTTTGAGGGGCTGAGCGGCACCAGCGCCGGCGCGATGAACGCGACGGCTGTCGCGCATGGCTTATCAGTCGGCGGGCCTGACGAGGCGAGGCGGGCGTTGTCTGAATTCTGGCTTCGGGTTGGCGAAAGCCTGCCTAAAGAAATGACCCGCCCCTTGCCGCTAAGCGTGGATTCCGCGGCCTCGCCAAGTTTGAAGATGGTCTTGCAGTTGTCGCAGTGGTTCTCGCCGTACCAGCTCAATCCCTTGGACTATAACCCGCTGCGGGACATCATCGTCTCGCAGTTCGATTTCGACCGCATCCGCCGCGCGGCGCCGGTACAGCTGTTTGTGGCGGCTACGCACGCCAACAGCGGGCGGCTGAGGCTGTTCCGCAATGAGGACTTGTCCGCGGACGCTTTGCTGGCGTCGGCATGCCTTCCCGCGCTGCAGCAGGCGGTGATGCTGGACGGAGAACCATACTGGGATGGCGGTTTCGCCGCCAATCCCGCCATCTTCCCGCTATTCAAATTTTGCCGCGGCGACGACATTTTGCTGGTGCTGCTGTCCCCGACCGATCATGGCGGCACCCCGCGCACGGCTGAGGAAATCCAGCGCAGAGCGATGCTGTTGGGATTCAATAGCGCCTTCCTGCGCGAGATGCGTCTATTTGCCCTGCTGCGGGAGATGGCGGCGGAGCCCGCGTATCTGCGCGGGCGGCTGGAACGCCGGCTGTTGGCGACGCGATTTCATTTGATCGCGGCGGATGATGCTTTGTCGGAACTGGACGCCAGCAGCCGAGCGTTGACTTATGGCCCATTTCTGGAGTGGCTGCGGGAGCAGGGGCGGCAGTCGGCGCTGGCGTGGATGGCGGAGCATGGCGATAAGGTGGGGCATCGCGGCAGCGTGGATATCGCGCGCGAATTCCTCAAGCCGTGATGCCGGCAGCTGGCTGTTCCGCAAGCCGGCGCCATGCTGGGGCTTGGCTTTTATTAACGATTCTTGGCGAGGGTGAGAATGAGCCTGGCGGATTCTGTCGGAGGAAAGTCGGCATCGCAATGGATCGATGCCAGGGTAGCCGAGCTGGGAGGCTGGCGAGGCGAGGCCTTGGGGCTGGTACGGGAATGGATTCGCCAGGCCGCGCCGGACGTGGTGGAGGAGTGGAAATGGATGGGGACGCCGGTATGGTCGCTGGGCGGCATGCTTTGCACCGGCGAAGCCTACAAACAGGTGGTCAAGCTGACTTTTCTGAAAGGAGCCAGCTTGGCGGACCCGGCAGGGTTGTTCAATGCCAGCCTGGCCGGCAACGCCCGGCGCGCGATCGATATCCGCGAGGGCGGAATGCCGGATGAGGAGGCGTTCAAAACGCTGATTCGGGAAGCGGTCGCGTTGAATCTGGCCAAGGGCAAGCCGGGGCGACAACGCTGACTTCAAGAGCCGCTGACAAGATGCGGATGCGGCGTCGCGCCGACTTGCCCAGGCGCGAAACGGAATTTTGTTAGCGGCGCTAAACGGGCGCTGCGCCAGGGGGCGTCACGCTTTCCGGTTATGCAAAAAAGCGGATTCCCCTTGAGAATATTGTGTAATCTTCATAAAGGCGCTGGTGGATCTCTCCTTTGACGGCTAAGAGGTGTGGCGCTGGCATCGCATGATGCGGGTCATTGTTCTGCTTGTCAGTGAAATGGACATCCATGGCATTCGATAGCAAATCACTGCTTTCCGTATTGTTGTGCCGAAGCGGCCAGCGCCTGTGCGCGCTGCCGCTGGCGCATGTGCGAGAAACCATGCGCGCCCTCCCGGTTGATCCCGTGCCCGCCATGTCCGACTTCCTGCTTGGGCTGGCGCTGATACGCGGCGCGCCGGTTCCGGTTCTCGATTGCGCGCGCCTGATGGGCTCGGCGTCGCCGACGCGGCTCTCCCGCTTCGTCACGCTGGTGGTGGGCGAACGCCTGTTGGCGCTGGCGGTGGACGACGTCATCGGGGTGCGGCAACTCGCCGCCGCCGCGCTGGCCGATATCGCCCCGCTGCTGGATGGCAGCGATGACGGCTTGGTCCAGGCGATCGCGACGCTCGACGCCGAATTGCTGCTGGTGTTGCGCGCGGGCCGCTTGGTGCCTGAGGAGATGTGGGAGGCCCTGGCGGTCGAGGGAGGGGGGGCATGAGCGCCGAGCCGTCCGCCTCACAAGTGGAGCAATTCCGCGATCTGATCGTCGGCCGTCTCGGCCTGCAATTCGACGAAACCAAGCTGGGCAACCTGGCGCGCGTGTTGTCCCTGCACGGCGGAACAGACAAGGACGCCTATCTGGCCATGCTGGCGGCGGAGTCCGGGCCATATCCGGCGCTGCATAAGCTTGCGGTCGACCTGACCGTCACCGAAACCTATTTTTACCGGAATGTCGAACAGATCCAGGCCTTCGCCGAAGTGGCGATGCCTGCCTGCCTGCTGGCGCGGGACGGCCTGCCTGTGCGCGTGTTGTCGGCCGGCTGCGCCTCGGGGGAGGAGCCGTACACGCTGGCGATCGCCGCGCGCGAAACCGCCGGCTTGGGCGCGGGCAGCGTGCAGATCCGCGCGGTCGACGCCAACCCCGCCATGCTGGCCAAAGCGGGGGGCGCGCGTTATTCGGGCTGGTCGCTGCGGGAAGTGGGCGCCGCGATGCGGGCGCGCTGGTTCGCGCGCGATGGCGACCTTCACGCGCTGAACGAGGGCGTGCGGCGCTCGGTTCGGTTCGAACAGCGCAATCTGGCGCGGGAGGATGAGGAGTTGTGGGCGCCGGACAGCTATGACATCGTGTTCTGCCGCAATGTGCTGATGTATTTCAGCCCGGCCCAGGCGCAGGCAGCGGTGGCGCGTATCGCCGGCGCCATGTCGCCCGGCGGCTATCTGTTCCTGGGGCATGCGGAAACCCTGCGCGGCCTGTCGCACGATTTCCATCTCTGCCATACCCATGCCACCTTCTATTACCAGCGAAAGCAGCAGGTGGGGGCACCGGCGCGGGAGCCCGCATTTTTCCAGCCGCCGTGGAGCGGGGATCGGGTTCCGCCGCCGCCGCCGAATGACCCCGCATGGGCCGATGTGATCGCGCGAGCGGCCCAGCGCATCGACACGCTTGCGGTGGCCGCGCCCCAAGCCGGGCGGGGGCTGTCGGAGTCCTCGCAGCCGGATTTGCAGCAGGCCCTGTCGTGTCTGCACAGGGAGCAATTCGAGCAAAGCCTGGCCCTGATAGAGAAGCTGCCGCAACAGCATGCGGACGATCCTGACGTATTGTTGCTGAAGGCGGTCTCGCTCAGCCAGAGCGGCATGCTCGCCGAGGCGCAGGACGTCTGCCACGCCCTGTTGGCGCGCGATGAGCTCAATGCCGGCGCCCATTATGTGCTGGCATTGTGCCGCGAAGAGGATGGCGACAATCCGGCTGCGTTGGCGCACTACCGCAGCGCCGCCTACCTGAATCCCGGATTTGCGTTGGCGCGCCTGCATGTCGGCGTGCTCGAGCGGCGGATGGCCGACCCGGAGGCGGCGCGGCGCGACCTGGCTCAAGCCCTGCTTCTGTTGCAGCATGAGGATCCGTCGCGTCTGCTGCTGTTTGGCGGCGGCTTTCCGCGCAGCGCCCTGATCAATCTTTGCCGCGCCGAACTGGCGGCCTTGGGAGCCTAGCCATGGATTCCGACCAGGCATCGATTGACAGCGCGGACCGCCTGCGCGAACAGTTCGACCTCTCATTCGCATCGGCTCCGGCCCTGCCGGCCGCTGGCAGCGTGAATCTGCTGACGATACGAATAGGCGCGGAGCCCTATGCCATTCGTCTGGCCGATATCCGTGGCTTGCATGCCGACCGGCGCATCCTGGACCTGCCGGGGCCCATGCCGGAGTTGCTGGGTGTGACGAATTTCCGCGGACAGATCGTGCCGGTGTTTCAACTGGCCGCGTTGTTGGGCAAGTGTCCTGGCGCGGCGCCCCGCTGGATAGTGCTGGTGCAGGCTAGTGCGCCGCTTGCGCTTGCCTTCGAAGCCTTTGATTCCCATATCTGCGTCCTGGACGACGAGATCATCTCGCCGGCCGACGCCGCCGGCCAGGGCGGGGTGCGCACCGCAAGCGGCGTGGTGCCGCTATTGGATATCGGCGTGCTGGCCGCGCAGGTCGAGGCACGCGCCGCCCATTCTCTGTCGGGGCTGACGCCATGAGCGCGCCCGGCGGTCCGCTTCGAAACCGTCTGCGAGCCCCTCATGGCTAAAGATCCCTATCGCTATTTCAGAATCGAGGCGCGCGAGCTCATCGAGCAGTTGAGCAAGGGCGTGCTGGCGCTTGAGCAGAGCGGAGGAGACGAAGAGCGGATATCCCTGCTGCTGCGCTGGGCCCACACGCTGAAAGGCGCGGCGCGGGTGGTGCGCCAGGCGCAGATAGCCGATCTGCTGCATGGCGCGGAAGAGTTGCTGGCGCCGTTCAGGTCGTCCGGCGGAGCGGTGCCGCGCGGCGCCATTGACCAGTTGCTGGCAGCTTGCGACCAAGTGAGCAAGCTGCTGGACCAGTTGCCCTCGACAGACGCCGACGGCGAGGGCAGCCCAGGCGCAGCCGGCCCGGCCGCGCCGGCGGAGGACGCGCCGCAGCGCATCGTCAGGGCGGATGTGCTGGAAGTGGATGTCTTGCTGGAAGGCTTGGGCGAGATCGGCGCTGAGCTG
This sequence comes from Chromobacterium phragmitis, assembly GCF_003325475.1. NCBI lineage: Bacteria > Pseudomonadati > Pseudomonadota > Betaproteobacteria > Neisseriales > Chromobacteriaceae > Chromobacterium > Chromobacterium phragmitis. Next base: position 4,452,856 of record NZ_CP029495.1, on the reverse strand, counting down.
GCGGGCATGCGGCGCGCCATCGGCACGCTGGACGCTCTGCGAGAGCTGGCGCTGACCGCGGGCTCGGCGCAGCAAGGCGGGAGGGCGCTGGCGGCGCAATTGGACGCGCTGGAGCGCAGGATGGCTGGCGGAGCCGAGCGGATAGACCGCGAGCTGCGCCAAACCCGCGACGCGGCGGAGCGGTTGCGTCTGCTCCCGGCGGGAGGGGTTTTCACCGCGCTGGAGCGCTGCGCGCGCGACGCCGCCCACAGCAGCGGCAAGCAAGTGGCGTTCGATGCCAGCGGCAGCCAGCTGCGGATAGACGGCGAGGTGCTGGACGTGGTGCTGGGCGCGCTGCTGCAATTGGTGCGCAACGCGGTGGCGCACGGCATAGAAACGCCGGACCGGCGCCTCGCGTCCGGCAAGAGCGCGGCAGGCCGGATCACCCTGGAGGTCTCGCGGCGCGGCTACATGGCGTGGTTCCGTCTGAAGGATGATGGACGCGGCGTCGACTTGGCCGCGCTGAGGGCGGCGCTGGCGAAGCGAGGCCAGCCGGCGCCGGCCGATGACGCCGCCTTGCTGGCCAGGTTGCTGGAAGGCGGCGTCAGCACCAGCGGCGTGGTGACCGAGCTGTCCGGCCGCGGCATCGGCATGGACGTGGTGCGCGCGGCGATGGCCAAGCTGGGTGGCAAGGCCCATGTCAGCAGCGACGCTTCCGGCGCTACGTTCGAGCTATGCGTGCCGCTGTCCCTGGCTGCGCTGGACGTGTTGCTGGTCGAGGCCGACAACCAGATCATGGCGCTGCCTCTGGACGCGGTGCAAGGCACGCTGCGGGTGTCGCCGGAACATGTGGTGCATTCGGCGGACGGCGGCGGCATCGTGTACGAGGGGCAAATGCTGCCTTTGCTGCCGCTGGCCATCGGCGGGGCGGAGCGGGCCGCCGCCCGCCCACTGTCGCCGCGCGCGATGACCGCCGTGGTGGTCCGCAGCCAAGGCCGGCTGCTGGCTTTGTCGATCGCCAGGCTGGGAGGGGTGGACAGCGTTGTCTTGCGCGCGCTTCCCCCTCTGGCGGCGACCGATCCGATGGTGTTGGGGCTATATCTGGATATGGAAGGCGAGCCGCGCATGGTGCTTGATCCTGAGGAGCTGGGCCGCGCGCTGGCCCGGCGCGGCGGCGCCGGCGAAGCGGCGCCGCCGCGTCCGCCGATTCTGATCGTCGATGATTCCCTGACGACCCGGATGCTGGAAAGCAGCATTCTGGAGTCCGCCGGCTATCAGGTTGAGCTGGCGGCGTCCGCAGAGGAGGGGCTGGAGCTGGCGCGGCAGAATCGCTACGCGTTGTTTCTGGTCGATGTCGAGATGCCGGGCATGGATGGATTCGGCTTCATCACCGAGGTGCGTGCCGATCCGCAACTCAGCGACATTCCGGCGCTTCTGGTGACCTCGCTGGACACTGCCGAGCACAAGCGGCGCGGCAGCGATGCCGGAGCCAACGGCTATATCGTCAAGAATGAATTCGATCAGGCCGCCTTTCTGGGGCGGATCGGGGAACTGGTGCGGCAATGACGAGAGTGCGGGTGCTGGTGGTGGAGGATTCGCTTACGGTGCGCATGTATCTGCGCGAGCTGCTGGAAAGCGACCCGGCCTTCGAGCTGGCAGGACTCGCCGAAGACGGCAAGCAGGCGATCGAGCTGTGCCAGGTCCTGCGCCCGGATGTCATCTCGATGGACATGATGATGCCCGTCATGACCGGACTGGCAGCCACCGAGTACATCATGGCCTATTGCCCGACCCCGATTCTGGTGGTGTCGTCCTCGGTCAATCGCGGCGAATTGTTCCGCACTTACGAGGCGCTGGCCGCCGGGGCATTGGATGTGATCGAAAAGCCGTTGCCCGGACAGAACCTCTGGGGAGAAAGCTACCTGGCCATGCTCAAGCTGGTGGCGAAAATCAAGGTGGTGACGCATTTGCGGGGCCGCCGCGCCGCGCAGGGCGCGCCGGCTGCGGAGCCCTTGGCGCCGGCCGCCGCGCGGCGGCGCATGCGGCTGGCGGCCTTGGGCGCATCTACCGGAGGACCCAGCGCTTTGGTGGACGTGCTGGGCGGGCTGCCCGCCGACTTTCCGCTGCCGCTGCTGGTGGTCATTCATATCGCCGAGCCCTTCGGCCACGCCTTCGTCGACTGGCTGGACGACCATTGCGCGCTGGACGTGCGGATGGCGCGGCACGGCCAGTCGCTTCCGGCGCGCGGGGTGGTGCTGGCGGCGCCCGGTCTGCACATGCAGCTGCGAGGCGGGAGACTGGTTTGCGAAGCGGGACCGGAGCGCTTGTCGTGCCGGCCGTCAGTGGATGTGCTGTTTGAATCGGTGGCGCAGGAGTGCGGCGCGGAAGCCGCCGCCGTGCTGTTGACCGGCATGGGGCAGGATGGGGCGCGCGGCATGCTGGCCGTGCGTGCCGCAGGCGGATTGACCATCGCCCAAGATGAAGCCAGTTGCGTGGTGTACGGCATGCCGCGCGAGGCGGCGTTGCTGAACGCGGCGCAGCGCATTCTGCCGCTGGCCGAGATCGGCCCGGCCCTGGCCGCTTTGGGCGTGGAGCGAGCGTCATGACCGCCCCGGTGCTTATCGTCGACGACAGCCTGACCGTGCGGGCCGACCTGGAGGAGGCGTTCGCGGAACGCGGGATCGCCACCATCTCCTGTTCCGCGCTGGCGGATGCGCGCGCCGCGCTGGCGCAGCGGGACATCGGACTGATGGTGCTGGACGTCATGCTGCCGGACGGCGATGGCGTCGACTTGCTGAGAGAAGTCCGCGCCACGCCAGCCGGCGCCGGCCTGCCGGTGTTGATGCTGTCAAGCGAGGCCCAGGTGCGCGACCGCATCCGCGGCATGCTGACCGGGTCCAACGACTATGTCGGCAAGCCCTATGATCGGGACCGGCTGGTGGCGCGCGCGGTGCAACTGCTGGGCGAGATCGGCGAGCCGGCCGACGCCGCGCCGCTGGTGCAGGTGATAGACGACAGCCTGACCTACCGGGAGCAACTGGCGACGCTGCTGCGCGAGCAGGGCTATCAGGTGGCGCTGGCGCATACCGGGGAGGAGGGGTTGCGCGCGATGGAATCGCGCCGCCCGGCGGCGCTGGTGGTGGACCGCGTGCTGCCCGGCATCGACGGCGCCGCCGTGGTGCGCAAGCTGCGGCTGGACCCGGCATTGCGCACCGTTCCCTGCATTCTGCTGACCGGCGATGACGAAGACGGCGCCGAGCTGAGCGCCCTGGATGCCGGCGCCGACGCCTTTGTCCGCAAGGACGGCGACGCCGGCATGTTGCTGGCGAGGCTGGCGGCGGTGTTGCGCAACGTCGACGACGCGGCCGGGATGGCGCCGCCGCAGGCTGGCCGTCGCATCCTGGCGGTGGACGACAGCCAGACCTATCTGCACCAACTGGCCGAAGTGCTTGGCGATGAAGGCTACGACATGATCCTGGCCGAGTCGGGCGAGCAGGCGCTGGAATGGCTGAAGGTGCAAAGCGTAGATTGCGTGTTGCTGGACCGCCAGATGCCCGGGCTGTCTGGCAGCGAGACCTGCAGCCGGCTGAAGGGCGACCCGGCTACGCGCGACATTCCGCTGATCATGCTGACGGCGATGGAGGATCGGACCGCGATGATCGAGGGGTTGTCGAGCGGAGCCGACGACTACGTCCTGAAGTCGAGCGAGTTCGACGTGCTCAAGGCGCGCGTGCGCGCCCAGTTGCGGCGCAAGCAGTTCGAGGACGAAAACCGCCGCATCCGCGCCGAGATGATGGGCAAGGAGCTGGAGGCGGCGGAGATGCGGGCGGCGCGCGAACTGGCGGAAAGCCGCGCCATCCTGCTGGCCGAGCTGGAGCAGAAAAACCGGGACCTGGAGCAGGCTAATAGGCTCAAGTCCGAGTTCCTGTCCAACATGTCGCACGAACTGCGCACCCCGCTCAACGCCATCATCGGCTTTTCCGATTTGCTGGCGCGCGGCGCCATCGGTCCGCTCAGTCCCAAGCAGAGCACCTGCGTCGGCCATGTGCTGGCCAGCGGCCGCCACCTGCTGAGCCTGATCAACGACATCCTGGATTTGTCCAAGGTAGAAGCGGGCAAGATGGAACTGGGGTTGGAGCCCGTCGACGTCAACGCCGCGTTGCGGGCCTGCCTGTCCATCGTGCAGGACAGCGCGGCGCGGCGCGGCATTTCGCTTGAGTTCCAGCCCTGCCCGCGGATGGAGCCGGCGCTGGTGGACCTGCGCAAATTCAAGCAGATGGTCTACAACCTGCTGTCGAACGCCGTCAAATTCAGCCGCGACGGCGGCGGCGTGACCTTGTCGCTGCACCGCGCGCGGCGCAGCGAGGTGGGATACGGCGAGAACGAAGCCCGCGCTCATCGCTTGCTGCCCTTGCCGGATGGCCCTGAGCCGGAGTTTTTTGAAGTGAGGGTGCGGGACAGCGGCTGCGGGATAGCCGCAGCCGATTTATCCGCGCTGTTCCAAACCTTCAGCCAGCTTGACGCCTCCAATTCCCGACAGCATGAAGGCAGCGGACTGGGGCTGGCCCTGGTCAGCCGGCTGGCCGAACTTCACGGCGGCACGGTGGGCGTATGCAGCGAGACGGGCCTTGGCTCGCAGTTCTCGTTCTGGCTGCCTCTGCGGCCTGAAGCGCCGGCGTCATTGCCGGCCGGCTCGGCGCGCCGGGCGCTGGTGGTGGTGGACAACGACCAGGCCGCGGGTCAGTTGCAGGCGCATCTGGAGCGGATAGGCTTTGCGGTCGCCGCCGCGCGCGATGCCGGGATGGCGCTGGAGCTGGCGCGCGGCGGCGCGCCAGACCTGATCACGATAGATCTGTTGGCGCCTGAGTCCAGCGGCTGGGCCGTGCTGGACGAAGTTATGCGCAATCCCCAGCTGGCAAACGTGCCGGTTGTGATCGTCGCCATCGTGGCGGAGGACATGAAGGCTTGCGCGATGGGCGCGGCGCAATTGCTGCAAAAGCCAGTATCCAGCCAGCGCCTGCGCGATGCGGTGCACGCGTTGGGTCTGGGCAAGGAGCGCGAGCGGGCGCCTTCCGTGATGATCATCGACGATGCGGCCAGCTGCTATGAGTTAAGCGCCGACCTGGCCGCGATGAACTGCAAGCCGCAGTGCTATTCCGACGGCGCCAGCGCCCTCGCGGCCTTGCCGGATGCCAGGCCGGACCTGCTGATCATTGGTTTGGCGCTGCCGGACATCTGCGGCTTCGAAGTGCTCGCGGCGCTGCGCAACCACGCCGCCGCCGCGGTTCCCATCCTGGTGCTGAGCGAGGGCGTCGTCGGCATGGAGGAGCGGCGTCGTCTGAGCAGTCAGGCGCTGCGGATCATGGAGAAAGACAGTTTTGACCGGCGGCAGTTTTTGTTCGAGGTCGGCCGCGCGTTGCAGCAGGCCGCGCGGCGTCGGACGGCCTCGGCGGACCGGACCAGCGAGGTGGGCGATGGCGCGCATACTGATAGTCGATGACACGCCGGGCAATATGGTGCTGACCAGCATGATGCTGGAAAGCGAAGGCCACGCGATGTTTTGCGCCGACCGCGCGCGCGAGGGCATAGACATCGCCCGGCGGGAGCTGCCGGACCTGGTGCTGATGGATGTGCAGATGCCGGAAATGGACGGCATCGAGGCGGTGTCCATCCTTAAGGGCGACCCGGAAACGCAGGCCATACCGGTGGTGGCCCTGACGGCCTGCGCGATGAAGGGCGACCGCGAGCGGCTGCTGGCGGCCGGTTTCGACGGCTATATCGAAAAGCCTGTCGACTATGTCAATTTCCTGGCCGAGGTCCGGCGTCTGGTCGGGCCGGATCAGGCATCGAAACGGAAGTAGCTGGGGAAAAGAGAAAAGGCAAGGCCGACCCAATCACCTGCATAAGGGAGCGTCATCATGAACCAAAACTGGACTTTTGGCCGGAAGCTGGCGTTCGGCTTCGCGGTATCGTCTGCCTTTCTGATCGCAATCGGCATCGCGGCGTATTGGAGCATCAGCGTGCTGATCGCCACCGCCGGCTCGGTCACCCACACGCAAAAGGTGCTGGAGCGCGTTTCCAGCCTGGTCAGCCTGATGAAGGACGCGGAAACCGGCCAGCGCGGTTATCTGCTGACCGGGGAGCCTGCCTATCTGGAGCCGTTCCGGGCGGCCGTGGCCGGCGTGCCGGTGGTGCTGTCCGAGCTGCGCGCCCTCAGCGCCGACAACGCCGGGCAGCAAGCCAGGATCAACCAAGCCGAGGCGCTGGTCGGCACCAAGTTCAATGAGCTCAAGCGCACCATCGACTTGCGCAAGGCCGGCCATGGCAATGAGGCGCTGAAGATCGTCCTGGGCGGAGAGGGCAAAAAGTACATGGACGCGCTGCGCGCCGTGTGCGACCAGATCCGCCGCGACGAGCGCGCGTTGCTGAGCAAGCGCGAGGCGGAGGCGGAGGCCTCTTCCGGCAACGCCAAGATCACCATCGTAACCGGCACCATCTTGTGCCTGTTGTTCGTGGTGGGGGCGGGCATCGCCATCACGCGTTCGCTGACGGAGCGGCTGGGGGCGGCGGTGGGGCATGTGCAGAGTTCGTCCGCTGAGCTGCAGGCCGCCGCCACCCAACAGGCGTCCGGCGCCCGGGAGCAAGCCAGCGCGATGAGCGAGATCAGCACCACCATCAGCGAGCTGGGCGTCACCTCGCGCCAGATCGCCGAGAGCGCGCAGAGAGTGGCTCAGATCGCCGAGCAAACCGCGACGGCCGCGCGCAACGGGGAGGGTACGGTGGCGCGAGGGCAGGAATCCATAAGCGGCATCCGCCGGCAGACCGATCTGGTGGTCAGCCACATGCTGGATCTCGGCCGCAAATCGCAGGAGATCGGCGCGGTGCTCGACATCGTGTCCGAGTTGGCGGAACAGACCAATATCCTGGCCATCAACGCTACCATCGAGGCCAGCGGCGCCGGAGAGGCGGGCCGCCGCTTCGCCGTGGTGGCGGAGGAAATTCGCAAGCTGGCCGACCGGGTGGCCGCGTCGACCAAGGGCATCCGCACTCAGATCGACGATGTGCGCGGCGCGGTCAATACCACGGTGATGGCCACCGAAAGCGGCGCAAAAGCCGTGGATCTGGGCGCGCGCCAGTTCGCCGATGTGGCCATGGCGTTCAAGCAGATCGCCGACCTGGTCCTCACCACCACCGAAGCAGTGCGCGAGATCGAGCTGTCGACCAAGCAGCAGGCCACGGCGGCCGATCAGGTGCGCTCCGCCGTATCCGAAGTGGCGCAGGCGACGCAGGAAACCGAGACCAGTTCGACCCAGACCCTGCAAACCGCTTCGCAGCTGGCCGGGCTGTCGATGGACCTGAGGCGCCTGGTGCATCCGCGGGCAGTTTGAGTGGCCGGGTTCTGGATATCCCTTGTTCGCAAGGCATTTGAACGCTCACTCGCTTTGAGCAGGCATTTGCGGATGAGCCTTTATCAGCGTTGTGCTTTGAAGGCGGTGTGACTGGATGTGAGGGGGCGGTGATGGCGGGCTGTGGTCGTCCCTCTCGACGGAATTGTTAGCCGACATGGCGCTACATCCAAGGGATTTTGACAGCGGATTCTAGTTGCGATGGCTCAAGCTCAAAGCCTGCTGGAAGACGCCCGCTCGATGGAAGGGTTAGGAGATCCTCACGGTCCCCGGCAGAAGAATGCCCTCACTTGTACTCGAGACTGACACTAAATTCGACCCGATTCAGATTGGAACGTGCATTTGCCACCATATATTTGCGTAGATAGGGGGCAAAGAAAAAGCACGTCTTGGCACGTAGTTCGGTGAGAAGCTACGACGCAGCCATGCTGCTCACTTCTTGTGGCAGCGTCAGATACTTCAATAAACACGTCGACGTAACTGCCAGCGCCTCCCCGATGCCTGCATTTTTTCTGCAAGCATCTATGCTGTAAAGGGAAGGACATGTTTGCTCCCTGGCGCAAGCCGGGAATCGAGACTGCATGGGGAGGCATAATATGAAGTTGGACGATTTCAATGTGGTGGCTGACCTGATCGGCATGAAGAAACGTTCGCGTGAAGCGGTGTGGCTGATGGAGGTGGAAGGCATGACAGGCTACTTCGCCGCTCAGCAGATGGACATCAGCGAGTCCACCGTATCCCGCGCCCACGCGCGCTTCCGGCGCGCGGTGAGCCAGCTCAATACTTTGTCGGGGCATCTGCCCCTGCGCTGAATAACCGTTCATTGCAGCACATTGGCCCGGAGGGTTTTCCCCCGGGCCTTTTGTCATGGTGGATCGCCGGCCGTCGGCTTTGGCATACTGGCCGCATCCCATCACAGGCGGAGCGGCGAGCATGGCGACTCGGCATGGCATCGATCTGGACAAGGCGCGCGCGCTGCATGCGCGCGAGACGGCGGACTTTTTGGCGTCGCGCCCGCGCTCGCTGTCGCTGGCGCAGCGGGCGGACGAGCACCTGTTGTTCGGGGTGCCGCTGCACTGGATGGATGATTGGCCGACGCCAGCCTCTTTGTATCTGGCGGAGGCCTGCGGCGCGCGGTTGACCGATGTCGACGGCCATGTCTACGCGGACTTTTGCCTGGGCGATACGGGCGCGATGTTCGGCCACTCGCCGGCGCCGGTGGCGGAGGCTATCGCCCGCGAGGCGGCGCGCGGCATGACGGCGATGCTGCCGGGCGAGGACGCGCTGTGGGTGGCGGGGGAGCTGGCCAAGCGCTTCGGCCTGCCGGTGTGGCAGTTCGCGCTGTCGGCCAGCGACGCCAACCGCTTCGCCATCCGCTGGGCGCGGGCGGTCACCGGCCGCGACCGCATCCTGGTGTTCAACGGCTGCTACCACGGCACGGTGGACGATGTCTTCGTCGACCTGGCGGACGGGGAGGCGAGGCCGCGCGCCAGCCTGCTGGGCCAGGTCTACGATCTGACCGAGCATACCCGGGTGGCGGAGTTCAACGACCTGGCGGGGCTGGAGGCGGCGCTGGCCGATGGCCGCGTCGCCTGCGTGCTGGCCGAGCCGGCGATGACCAATATCGGCATGGTGCTGCCCGATCCGGGCTACTGGGAGCAGGCGCAGGCCATCATCCGCCGCCACGGCAGCCTGTTGCTGCTGGACGAAACCCATACCATCAGCTGCGGCCCGGGCGGTTACGCCGCCGCGCACGGCTTGCGGCCGGACATGCTGGTGCTGGGCAAGCCATTGGCCGGCGGCTTGCCGGCCGCCGCCTACGGCTTCAGCGCCGATCTGGCTGCGCGGGCGCAGCAGGCCAAGCGCGCCGCGCCGCCCGGCCATTCCGGCATCGGCACCACGCTGAGCGCCAACCGGCTGGCCTGCGCGGCGATGCGCGCCAACCTGTCCCAGGTGATGACGGACGACAACTACCGCATCATGCTGGAGCGCGCCGGCCGGCTGGCGCAGGGCCTGCGCGAGCTGTTCGCCCGCTTCGCCTTGCCCTGGTGCGTGACGCAGCTGGGCGCGCGCTGCGAGTTCCAGTTCGCCGCCAGGCCGCCGCGCAACGGCAGCGAGGCCGGCGCGGGGCAGGACGTGGAGCTGGAGCGCTATATTCATCTTTACTTGCTGAACCGCGGCCTGCTGATCACGCCCTTCCACAATATGCTGCTGCTCAGCCCGCATACCGAGGATGCCGACGCGCAGCGCCTGCTGGAGGTATTCGGCGAGTGGCTGGAGCAGGCGAGGGCCTGAGCGCCGCTGAGAAAACCCCTGGTCCTGCGTTGCGCCTCCTTGCCGCGCGGCTTGCGCTGTCTGCGTCGGCGCGCCTGGGCTCAGCTGCTTTGCCCGAGTGTGTGAGAGGATGGCGCCTTCTGTTAATTTGCGTGTCATCGCCGCGGAGGCGGCAGGCGCGGATGGTATAAACAAGGCACCGGGCCGGGAGGGCCCGCTTGCCGCGAGTGGATGCCATGCGTTTCGCGATTACGCTTTCCGATCGTTTCAAACCGGTGCTGGACGTGTTCCTGCAGGCCGGCTGGCAGCCGCTGAAGGTGTTCTGCACCCCGGTTGACCACCGGATGCATCACAACAAGCTGTCGGTGGCCTTTGCCGAGCAGCGCAAGCTGCCGCTGCAGCTGTCGCCGCTGCGGACACATGATCTGGCCGAGCTGGCCGAACAGGGCTGCGAGGCGCTGCTGGTGGGCAGCTACAACTGGCGCATTCCCGATTGGACGCCCTACCTGAAGTACGCGGTCAATTTCCATCCTTCGCCATTGCCGCTGGGCCGCGGGCCGTATCCGCAGGTGCGCGCGCTGCTGGACGGGCATAGGGAGTGGGCCTGCACCTGCCACAAGGTGGGGCCGGATTTCGACGCCGGGGACATCCTGGATCAGGAGCGGTTTCCGCTGGGCGAGGCCGACAGCCTCCAGGTGCTGGACATCAAGCTGCAGCTGGCCCTGCACCGGCTGAGCCACAGGCTGGCGCATGATTTCGATCGGCTGTGGCGCGAGGCCAGGCCGCAGGGCGAGGGCGGCAGCTACTGGCCGTTGTGGACCGATCACGACCGGATGCTGGATTTCAGCCGCACCACGGCGGAGCTGCTGCGCCAGGTGCGGGCCTTCGGCGACTTCGAGTGCGCGGCGGTGGTCAACAAGATCACCTTCTTTGTCCACCGCGCCGAGGGCTGGACCGAGACGCACAATTTCGCGCCGGGCAGCCTGATCTATTCCCAGTCCGAGCAGTTGCTGGTGGCCACGGCGGACGGCATGCTGCTGATCAGCGAATGGAGCCTGTACGGGCCGGACGCGGTGACCGGGCGGGCGCGGCGTTGATGTGGGGTGGCTGTATGTTTTTTGCATTTTTGTGGCGCGAATGTTGCGGGATTGTCCTGGCGACCGGCAGGGAATTGACCGTGATGCCGCAGTGTTAAAAAATGTGAACAGTTGCAGGAAGTGACTGGCGGAGCGCGAGGCGTTTGCCGGAAATCGCCGCACGGGCATGCGCCTGGCGGCGATTGTTTTTGTGTACGCGTGGATGAGGCCGGGGGTGTGATGCCGCCGGGCAGGAATGATCAGGTTTTTGTTATTGTTTGGCGCGTTCTGCGCCGCGGTGCTGGCGGCAAGTTGGCATGAGCTGGAGAGCGAGCCGCCGCCCCCCCGCGCCTGCGTGGTATGCGTGAAGTCGTCTGCCGAGGCGCTGCCTGCGCGGGAGCCGCGGGACGGCGTGGAGCGGCTGGCGTTGGCGGCGGAGCTGATGTCGCGCAGCGAGAGCATGCGTGACGCGAAAAAATGGTTCGCGCTGGATTTGTTGGTCCTGGGCGCGGCGGTGCTATGCCTGCTTGGCTATCTTCGCAGGATGCGCGAGCAGGAAGAGTTATAGGCGGCCGGGGCCTGGCGTTGGCACGCGGGCGTGCGAGGCATGAAAGCGCGGCGGGGCGACAGGCTCCGCCGCGCTTTTTCGCGTTTACAGCACTTCGCCGGCGTAATCCGCCAGCCTGGAGCGCTCGCCGCGCTGCAGCGTGATGTGGGCGGAGTGGCCCCAGCCCTTGAAGCGGTCCACCACGTAGGTCAGGCCGGAGCTGCCCTCGGTCAGGTAAGGGGTGTCGATCTGGCTGACGTTGCCCAGGCACACCACCTTGGTGCCCGGGCCGGCGCGGGTGATCAGCGTCTTCATCTGTTTCGGCGTCAGGTTCTGCGCCTCGTCGATGATCAGGTACTTGTTGAGGAAGGTGCGGCCGCGCATGAAATTGAGGCTTTTCACCTTGATGCGGCTGCGGATCAGGTCGCGGGTGGCGGCGCGCCCCCAGTCTCCGCCGTCGTCGTCGCTCTTGTTCAGCACGTCCAGGTTGTCTTCCAGCGCGCCCATCCACGGCGCCATCTTTTCTTCTTCGGTGCCGGGCAGGAAGCCGATGTCCTCGCCCACCGGCACGGTGACGCGGGTCATGATGATTTCGCTGTAGATCTTCTGCTCCAGCGTCATCGCCAATCCTGCGGCCAGCGTCAGCAGCGTCTTGCCGGTGCCGGCCTGGCCCAGCAGGGTGATGAAGTCGACGTTGGGATCCATCAGCATGTTCAGCGCGAAATTCTGTTCGCGGTTGCGCGCGGTGATGCCCCAGACGTTGTTCTTGTTGTGGCTGTAGTCTTTCAGCGTTTCCAGGACCGCGGTCTTGCCTTCCACCTTGATCACCCGGGCCTGGAACGGCTTCTCGCCTTCTTGCCACAGCAACTGGTTGACGTACAGGTTGGCGCAGTCCGAGCCGGACAGCTGGTAGTAGCTGCGGCCGTGATCCTGCCAGGACTTGATGTCCTTGCTGTTGCGCTCCCAGAAATTCTGGTCGATTTCGCGCGTGCCGGTGTACAGCACGTCGGTGTCTTCCAGCACCTTGTCGTTGAAGTAGTCTTCCGCCTCCAGGCCCAGCGCGCGGGCCTTGATGCGCATATTGATGTCTTTGGACACCAGAATGACGGAGCGGCCCTGGTAATGGCCTTTCAGCGCCATCACGATGCCGAGGATCTGATTGTCCGCTTTGCCCATGGGCAGGGACGAGGGCAGCACGCCGTTGATGGCCTGGGTTTGCAGGATCAGCTTGCCGCTGGCGGCGTCGCGGCTGGCGTGTTTGAGCGGGATGCCTTCGGAGATGTTCAGCTCGTTGCCGCTGATGATGTCGTCAAGGAAGCGGCTGGCCTGGCGGGCGTTGCGCGCCACTTCGGACATGCCCTTCTTGTGGGTGTCCAGCTCTTCCAGCGTGATGATGGGGATGAACACATCGTGTTCTTCGAAGCGGTACAGACAGGTGGGGTCGTGCAACAGTACGTTGGTGTCCAGTACGAACACCTTGCACGCGGTGGTCTTTTTGCGGCCGGCCATGATGGAGTCCCCTTGTTCATGTTCTGGCCCGGCCGGGCGGCCGGGCGGATACGGCTTGCTACTTCAGCGTCTTGACGTACGCCAGCACCTCCTCTGCGTGACCGGGCACTTTCACGCCGCGCCATTCGCGCGACACCTTGCCGGCGGCATCGATGACGAAAGTGCTGCGCTCGATGCCCCTTACCTGTTTGCCGTACATGTTTTTCATCTTGATGACGCCGAACAGGTTGCAGGCGGTTTCCTCGGCGTCGGACAGCAGCTCGAACGGCAGCTCCAGCTTGGCCTTGAAGTTGTGGTGGGACTTCAGGCTGTCGCGGGAGATGCCGACGACTTCGGCGTCCAGCGCGGCGAATTCCGGATGCAGGTCGCGGAAGGCCATGCTTTCGTTGGTGCAGCCGGGCGTGTTGTCCTTGGGGTAGAAGTAGATCACCAGCGGCTTGCGGCTGGAAGAGAGTTGGAAGTCGGCGCCGGCGGTGCCGGGCAGGGTGAAGTCGGGGCAGGGTGTGCCTGTCATGCATAACTCCTGGTAGTGTGCAGGGGTCCGCCTTGGTTTGAGCTTAGCGGATTCGCCTGGCGGTTGTCACGTTATCCTTGATCGCCGATGTCTCCGGGCGGAGGGCGGCGCAGCAGCACCAGCAAGGAGCCCGCGCCGCTGCCGGCTTCCGCCTCGCAAAAAGCCAGGACGTCGGGGTGGTGCTGAAGCCAACTGCGCACCAGCTTTTTCAGCACCGGCTCTCCCTGCGGGGAGCCGAAGCCCTTGCCGTGTATCACCTTCACGCATTGGCCGCGGTGGCGGGCGCGGTGGATGAACAGCGCCAGCGCGTCTTGCGCCTGATGGCGGGTGTAGCCGTGCAGGTCCAGCTGGGCGCAGACCGGCCAATTGCCTTGGCGCAGCCGCTTCAGCGTGGCCGACGGCATGCCCGGGCGGGCGTACTGTTGCAGCTGGTGGGTGGGTTCGAACCAGCCTATCTGATGCTGCAGGATTTCCTGGCAGGCGGCGGCGTGCAGCGCCGGGCCCTGGCTGGGCTTGCGCGGACGGGGACTGGGCTTGGGGGTCTGAGGATGGTGACGGTCGTCAGGCTTCAGCGGCTTGACCTTGCCGACCGATTGGCGGAAATCGGCTTCCTCGGGCACTGCAGGCTGCGGCCAGGCCGCCCGCGGCGGGGTGGCCTGGCGCAGCGTCTGGCGAAGGCCCTTCAGAGAGTCCTTGAAGGTCTTCATGATGCAGGGCCGGCGTTTACTTCAGGCTGTCGAGGTAGCGCTCGGCGTCCAGGGCGGCCTGGCAGCCGGAGGCGGCGCTGGTCACGGCCTGGCGGTAGATGTGGTCCTGCACGTCGCCGGCGGCGAAGACGCCGTCGATGCTGGTCAGCGTGGCGTTGCCGTCGCGGCCGCCCTTGGTGATCAGGTAGCCGGTGGCGTCCATTTCCAGCTGACCCTTGAAGATGTCGGTGTTGGGCTTGTGGCCGATGGCGATGAATACGCCGGTCAGCGCCAGGTTTTCGCTGCCGCCGTCGTTCAGCTTGACGCGCACGCCGGTCACGCCGGTGTTGTCGCCGAGCACTTCGTCCAGCGTGGCGTTCAGCTTCAGGCTGATCTTGCCTTCGGCGACGCGGCTCATCAGCTTGTCTACCAGGATTTTCTCGGCGCGGAAGGTGTCGCGGCGGTGAATCAGGGTGACATGCTTGGCGATGTTGGCCAGGTACAGCGCTTCCTCGACCGCGGTGTTGCCGCCGCCGACCACCGCCACATCCTGGTTGCGGTAGAAGAAGCCATCGCAGGTGGCGCAGGCGGACACGCCTTTGCCGGAGAAGGCCTCTTCCGACGGCAGGCCCAAGTACTGGGCGGAGGCACCGGTGGCGATGATCAGCGCGTCGCAGGTGTATTCGCCGGCGTCGCCCACCAGGCGGATCGGCTTCTCGCTCAGGTGGGTGGTGTGGATGTGGTCGAACAGGATTTCAGTGCCGAAGCGCTCGGCGTGCTGCTGGAAGCGCTGCATCAGCTCCGGACCCTGCACGCCTTCCGCGTCGGCAGGCCAGTTGTCGACGTCGGTGGTGGTCATCAGCTGGCCGCCCTGAGCCATGCCGGTGATGACTACCGGATTCAGGTTCGCGCGCGCGGCGTAGACGGCTGCGGTGTAGCCGGCCGGGCCGGAGCCAAGAATCAGCAGAGGGCTGTGACGGGGTGCGCTCATGTGTGTTTTCCTGTCGTCAAGAAGTGGGAATTGGATCACATTCTAACAGTTTTGCTTTGCCGCTGACGGGCATGGCGCTAAACTGCGGATTAGTGATGCACTTTGCAGCTTTTGCAGGAGGTGGGGATATGAATGCGGTAAGTCAAGTCAACGCGCAAAATGTCAGCGGCGGCGCTCAGGTGTTCGCATTGAAGAAAGCCATGCAGGCGGATGCGCAGTCTACGCTGACGCTGCTGCAGGGGGCGGAGCAGTCCGCCCAGCAGATTCAGGCTTCCAATCCCGCCCATCTGGGGCGGAACATAGACGTGCGCGCCTGAGTTCGCGCATCGCGTCACCCTCTGGAAAGGCGACCCCGCGGTCGCCTTTTGCATTTGCGCTCAGGCTGAGCCGTAATGGCGCCAGATTCTGTCCTGGATCTCGGCGGATTCGAGCCAGGCGATGACGGATTGGCCGGCGCCGCTCTTCCCATCGCTATTGGCCAGCCTGCCTTTGGCCAGTTGCTGGGCGTTGTGTTCGAAATAGGCCAGCAGCGCTTCGGCGGCGGCAGGCGCGTTCAGTTTGCGCAGATAGGGTTGGACATCGATTCCCGCCATGGCTAGCCCGCAAATCCATGCATCGATCCGTCGTCCCTGTTTTTCCCGGTCACTTGGCAAGCGGTCGAAAGCTGCATGGAGCAGCGCTTCAATGGCCTGTATTTCTTCGCTTTCCCACGATTGCCAGTTGGCGAGTCCCAGACTTCTCAAGACGATTTCCCGATCCGGCCACCATTCGCCGTCACAAACGGCGATATCCAGAATGCGGGGCAGCAGGTTGCGGTAATCGTCCTGTCCGCCGCAGGCGAGAAAGACTTTTTCGCATAGCCCGATAGTTGCGCCGGCGTCCGCGTTTTCAGCGGCATGGCAAGCAAGGCCCGCGTTTCGTCAAGGCTCAGACAACAGGGGCAGGCCGGAATGGCGCGCGGTTTGCCGGCAGCGGAGAAAACCTGATAGACGTGTTCCAGGGCGGTGTCGAGTGAGGGCATGGCGTTTGCCTGGAGGGAATGGCCGGAAGTGTAGCGCGATGGGTCGCCATGGAAGCGATTTGGGTGTTATTTTCAAATTCAACAAGATAATTATCCAATTGATTGGCCAATTATCAATCAGCTAGACCGGCTCGATAATCGACTCCCACACACCAACAGGAGTCGACATGAACCGTCTTTCCCATCTGATCTCCGCCGGTCTGCTGGCTTTTGCCGCCGGCGCCGCGATGGCCGCCGATGCGCTGCCGCAACCGGCTCGGGTGTTTTCCGAGCGCAACGGCGGAAGCGCCGCGGCGGTGAAGTTGGCCGCCTTGCGTTACGCCGCGTTCTGGAATACCGGCGATCCGCGCTACGCCGAATTGGCGCTGGATCCGGACTTTCTCGATCGGACCCTGCCGGAAGGCCGTCGCCAGGGCACGGCCGGCCCGCTGCAGGCCTCGCAGACTTTCCGCGCCGCGGTGCCGGATCTGAAGGTGGAGGTCACCGATATGGTGCTGGCCGCCGACCGGGTGGCGCTACGCCTGCATTTCACCGGCCACTTCAGCGGCAAGTTCGGCGATATCCAGGGCAATGGCCAGTCGGTGGATTTCCAGGCTTTCGACCTGTACCGGGTGAAGAACGGGCGCATCGCCGAAAACTGGCATCTGGAAGACAACCTGACCTTGCTGAAGCAATTAGGAGCGTTGAAGCCATGAGCGGGTTTCTGCGACAAAAGACGGTGGCGGTGCTGGGCGGCACCTCCGGCATCGGCAGGGCGGTGGCGTTGGCGGCCGCCGAAGCGGGGGCGCAGGTTTACGTGCTGGGCCGCTCGTCGGCTCAGCCTGGTCCGTGGCAGAGCGTGCACGCCGATGTCACCGACCTGTACAGCTTGTGCAACGCCTTCGCCAGCATCGGCCAGGTCGACCACTTGGTGCTGACCGCAGGGGCGCGGGTGGGTTCGCCCAAACTGGCGGACGCGACCCGCGACGATCTTCGCCATGCTTTCGACGTGAAGCTGTTCGGCAACTTGCTGGCGGTTCAGCAAGCGCTGCCTTACTTGTCCGCCGACGCATCCATCACCTTCACCACCGGCCTGCTCTCGCGCAAGTATGGCGCGGGCGGCCTGCTCAAGAGCACGGTCAACGCCGCGCTGGAAGCGGCTGCCCGGAATCTGGCCAAGGAGCTGGCGCCGCGCCGCGTCAACGCGGTGAGCCCGGGCGTGGTGGATACCGAGCTGTGGGGCGAGGCGGACGCAGAAAGCCGCAAGGCGGCGATGGCGCGCATCGCTTCAGGCTTGCCGCTGGGCCGGGTGGGCCGGCCGCAGGATCTGGCCCAGGCGTATTTGTTTGCGATGGGCAACGTTTTTCTCACCGGCGCGGTGCTGGACGTGGATGGCGGCGGCCTGTTGTAGCCGGAGGATGAGATGAAGAAAACCTTACCGATCAACCGCCGCCAGTTTCTGGCAGGCGCTACGGCAGGCGGCGCCAGCCTGGCGATGGCGCAGGGGCCGGCCTGGGCGGCCAAGCAGGGAGCGGGACAGATGGCGAACGGCAAGCTTGAGCGCACCGGGTTCTGGCCAGGCGATGCCCGGCTGGTGATTTCCATTTCCATGCAGTTCGAAGCCGGCGCGCAGCCGGAGCGCGGCGCCAGCGGCCCATTCTCGCCGCTGGATCCGAAGTATCCGGACCTGCCGATGCAGACTTGGTACGACTACGGCGTGAAGGAGGGCATTCCCCGGATGCTGGACTTGTGGGAGCGCACCGGCGTTAAGGTGACCTCGCACATGGTGGGCCAGGCGGTGGACCGCCATCCGCAACTGGCGCGCGAGATCGTCGAACGCGGGCACGAGGCGGCCGGGCACGGCCAGACCTGGGAGCCGCAGTTCTCGATGACGCCGGCGCAGGAGCGGGCCGGCTACCTGGCCAGCATCGCCAGCATCGAGCGCGCCACCGGCACGCGGCCGACAGGCTTCAACGCCTTCTGGCTGCGGGGCACGCCCAACACGCTGGGCATCCTGCAGGAACTTGGCTTCGTCTACCACATCGACGACATCAGCCGCGACGAGCCGTTCACGGTGCCGGTGAACGGCAAGCCCTTCATGGTGGTGCCGTACACGCTGCGCAACAATGACATTGTCCGTTACGATGCGCCGGCATTGACGGTGGATGCCTACCTGGCCGATCTGAAGGCGGAATTCGACCTGCTGTACCAGGAGGCCGGCCATCGCCGGCGGATGATGTCGATCAGCACCCACGACCGCATTTCCGGCACGCCGGCGCGGGTGCGGGCGCTGGAGACCTTCATCCGTTACGCCCAGAGCCATCCGGGCGTGCATTTCATGCGCAAGGACGAGATCGCGCGCTTCGCGCTCACTGCGGCCGATGTGCCGACGTCTTGACGGTGTGCGTCTTCTGTTTGCCGCCGGCCTTGGCCGCGTCGGCTTTGGGGCCGGCGGTTTTCCGCGCGTCCTTTTTCGCATGGGCTGCCGCGGGTTTGGCGTGGGCGGCCGCCGTCTTGGCGCGGGCGGATTTGACTTTGGCGGAGACAGGTTTGGGCGCGGGGACGGGAGCGGCCGCCGGCTTGTAGCCGCTCAGTTCCGCCACCAGCCGGTTCACGCCGTTGCTCA
Organism: Chromobacterium phragmitis; assembly: GCF_003325475.1. Classification (NCBI taxonomy): domain Bacteria; kingdom Pseudomonadati; phylum Pseudomonadota; class Betaproteobacteria; order Neisseriales; family Chromobacteriaceae; genus Chromobacterium; species Chromobacterium phragmitis. Next base: position 4,434,248 of record NZ_CP029495.1, on the reverse strand, counting down.
GGTGCTGGTAGCGGGTGCCGCCGCTGCGGGTGAGGCCCACCCATACCGCCACTTCGTTGCGCGGCGCCAGCGCGGCATAGCCCAGGAAGCCGCCGCCGCCAGCCGTTTTCTGGATGATTTCCGGCGAGTCGGGGCTGGGCTCCATCCGTATCCAGGCCAGGCCTAGCTGGTCGGCCTGGCCTGCCACGTCCATGCCGCGCAGGCTGCCGAGGGCGGCGCGTTGGATATGCATGCGCAGGGTCTGGTCGCGCAGCTGGCGGCGGGCCTCGTTTTGCGGGTAGAGCAGCTCCTGCAGCCAGCGCTGCATGTCGCGCGGGGTGGAGTAGATGCCGCCGCTGCCTATCGCGGCCGTGGTGTCGACGCAGGGACTGGCGCCGTAGCCCTCCATCAACCGCGCGCATTGGGCGGCGCTCGGGTGGAAGGTGGTGTCCTTCATGCCCAGCGGGGTGGTGATCTTTTCCTGGAACAGCATGGGATAGGGCTTGCCGGCGGCGCGGGACAGCGCGTCGGCCAGCAGGTCGAAGCCGAGATTGGAGTATTGCGCGCGCTGGCCGGGAGCGAGCTTGTTCTTGGTGCCGGCCAGCCAGCTCCAGCGTTGCTGGACATTGGGCCAGACGAAAACCGGCGTGTCCTGCGGCTTTTCGCCCGGCATTTCGCGCGGCACGCCGCTGGTGTGGGTGGCCAGGTTCAGCAGGGTGATGGGCTGGGCCGCGGCGGGCAGCGCCAAGCCGGCCGGCGCGTATTTCTGCAACGGGTCGTCCAGCCTCACTTTGCGCTCCAGCGCCAATGAAGTGAGCACTTCGCCGGTCATGGCCTTGCTGATGCTGGCGATGCGGACCAAGGAATCGGCGTTGGGCGGCTGGCGGCTGCCGGATCGGGTCTCGCCGTAGAAACGCATCTGGGTCTGATGTTTGTCTATCACCACCATGGTCATGCCGATGGCTCTGCTGCTTTTGAATATCTGCTGACCATAGCGGTCTATCGGGGATTCGGCCGCGGGCTCGGCTGCCCGGGCCAGGGTGGAAAACAGGGGCAGGCCGAGGCTGAGCAGGGGGAGAATTCTCATTATTGTTCCGTGTCGCGTTGGGCGCGCGTCGCGCCGATGAAGCATTTCGGCTGCATTGTATTGCCGCTTGGGCGCGAGCGGTACGGAAAGATTGCTAATAACCGCTAACGGCGGACTTCGGGACGGGTTTCCCCGTTGTCAGCGCAGGCAAAGCGCCAGCGGCCAGGCGGCCAGATACAGCCCCAGGCCGAAGGACGCGTGGGCGGACAGGCTGCGCAGGCGGGCGCCGCCAGGATTGGGCGTGTTGCGAGCGGCGAGGCCGGCGCCCATGCCGGGCTGCAATATCAAAAAGGGCGCGGCCACGCTGGCCAGTCCGAAAATCAGCGCAGGACCGAGCGTGGGGCGGGCTAGCCATGCATGCCCCTGCAAGGCCAGCAGCGCTGCCGCGAAAGCTATGCCTGTCAGGTAGTGGGCGAACCAGCCCAGCGCCTTCTCGCCGGCGATGGGTTCGGCGCGGCCTATGCCGGCATGGCGGAAGCGGCCGCGCGGCAAATGCCCCAGCCAGCGGCCGACCATCGCGTAATCCAGGGAAGGAATGCCGCAAGCCTTTTTCAGCAGCAGCGCCCACAGATCCATGGCCAGCGTGGCGCCTGTGCCCAGCGGCACAGCGAAAATCAGCAGTTGCCAGTTAAGGTTCATCTGGATTCCTTTCTTTCCGCTCGCGGATGAGGATGGGGTTTGCTAAACTAACATTCAATTTATTATTTGAATGATGATATGATAAAGGGGCGACTGTCAATGCGGACGGATATTCGATCGCATGGAATGCTGGATGAGTTCGCCGAGCTGGCCCGCACGCTGGGCAGTCCGCATCGCTTGCTGCTGCTGGAGTTGGCGGCGCAGGGCGAGTGGAGCGTGGAGGCGCTGGCCGAGCAGGCGGCGCTGAGCGTGGCCAACGCGTCCCAGCATCTGCAGCAACTGAAGCGTTCGGGTTTCGTGCAGTCGCGGCGGGATGGCAAGCATGTGCGTTACCGGTTGGGCGGCGGTCCGGTGATCCCGTTGCTGGCGGCCTTGCGGCAATGCGTCGAGCATCGGCGCGCGGAGCTGGCCAGTTTGGCGGCGGGCTTGGCGGGAGCGGGCGGGGCGGAAAGCATCTCCCGCGAGGAGTTGCTGGCGCGCATGCGTGTCGGCGATGTGCTGCTGCTGGATGTGCGCCCGAGCGAGGAGTATGCCCAAGGCCATCTGCCTGGCGCGGTGAATCTGACGCTGGAGCAATTGGAGAGCGGGCTGGGGTGCTTGCCGGCCGACTTGGAGATCGTCGCCTACTGCCGCGGGCCGTATTGCGCGCTGTCGGCGCAGGCGGCCGCCATGCTGCATGCGGCAGGGCGTCGCGCGCGCCATCTGGTGAATGGCTATCCAGACTGGAAGGCGGCGGGCTTGCCGGTTGCCCTGGGAGGGGCGGCCGCGGCGGGATGAGGGACGCGGACGGCGCTGCGATGGCTATCATGCAAAACGCGGCGGGACGGCGCGGGCGGTCCGCGGTCGGCCGAGAGGATGCTTTCCCATGAGACGACATGCTGTGTTCGCGCTTTTCCTGTTGGGAAGTTTCGGCGCGCAAGCGGAGGCCGGCGGCGAGATTCGGGTGGCGTTGTTCGATTACTGTCCCTATGTATGCGACCCGGCGGCAGAAGGAGGCAAACAGGGCATCGCGGTGGAAGTGCTGAAGGCGATTTACCAGCCGTTGGGCTACAAATTGTCTTTCCGCCGCTCGAATTTCAAGCGTGCTTTGCTCAGCGTGGAGGAAGGCTCATTCGACGTGATTCCGATGCTGAACCCGAACAACTCCAGGAGCATAGCCTTGTCGGGCGAGTCATGGATCAGCCTGGTTCAAACCTTTTACGTGAAGCGCGGCAAGCGCTGGCGGTATCGAGGCCTCGATTCCCTTCACGGACGGGTGGTCGGCACCATCGCAGGCTACAACTACGGCAGCGTGTCGCCGGAATACGAAAACTATCTGGTGGCCGGGAAACAGGCGAGCGACGGATCCGTGGTATCCATCGCCTCCGGCGACTCCGTGCTGAACATGCTCAAATTGATAGACGCCGGGCGCGTGGATGTCTTCAACGAGGATGCGTTCACCGTCGATTACATGGTCGGCCAGCGCCATTTGCGCGGCAGATTTTCCGCCGCCGGCGTGCTGGGAAGGCTGCCTCAGTACACCGGATTTTCGAAGAAGAACCCGCAGACGCCCAAGTGGATAGGCATTTTCGACAAGGGCATCCAGCGCCTCGCCCGTTCCGGAGAGTTTGACGCGATCCTGCTTGGATATGGACTGCGCGGGGCGGCCCAGGGCGAGCCTGCGGCGGCTCAGGCGACCGGGAAGCGGTCGGTTGGCGTGCCTTGATGATGCGCCAGCCGCCACACGCCGTTCGTTTTCTTCCAGATGGATGCGCGCAGCGCGTGATTTTCCACACGGCCGTCGGCATGGAGGTGGGCGGAGCGGTAATTCAACAGGGCGACATTGTCCGCCAGCAGCGTGAGTCGGTAGTCCTGCGAGCGGATTTCTGGCGCGTCGTCCGCGGATTCTTGCAACAAAGACGCGATGATGGACTGTTTCCCGTACTCCCGGCCGGAACGGCCGATTTCATGGAAACCGTCGTTCAGCAGCGCGTCGAGCAGGTCGGGATCGCGGCGGACATCGAATCGATGCAGCGCGGCTTCCTTGCCGCGCAGCAGCGTTAACAGGCCATCCGACTGGCGGGTTTCAGCCATGTCCATCCTTTCCTAGCGGGTGAAGTGATCCAGCAGATAATCAATCAGGCGGCGAATGCGGGCCGGCTGCAGCCGGTGGCCGGGGAAGAGCAGATGCAGCGGGGCCGGCTCGGTGAAGTAATCGTCCAGCACCGTGGCCAGCCGGCCGGCGGCGAGGTCGGCCGCGATGTCCAGCTGCGACTTGTAGGCGAAGCCGTGCCCCTGGATCGCCCAGCGGCGCAGCACCTCGCCGTCGTTGCTCTGCCGCGCGCGCTCCAGCCGCAGCGTTTTGTGTTCTCCGCGTTCGCGGTAGCGCCATTCGTTCATCGGACCGAGGCCGGTGGTCAGCGTCAGCGTAGGCAACTGCGCGAGATCTTGCGGATGGACGGGCGCGCCCATTCTCTCCAGCAGAGACGGCGCGGCGCACACCACGCGGCGACTGGCGGCCAATTGCCGCGCGACCAGGCTGCTGTCGGCCGGTTGGCCGTAGCGGATGGCCAGGTCGATGTCGTCGCCGATCAAGTTGGCCGGCGTATCGTTGAGCGCCAGCGAGAAATGCACGCCGGGATATTCCGCGGCGAAGCCGTCCAGGCATTCCAGCAGCCGGTTTCGCCCCAGGTCGGATGGCGCCGACAGGCGGATCAGGCCGCTGAGTTCGCGCTGCGCCTGCTGCAGTCTGTGCTCTCCTTCCTCCAGCAAGTCGAGCGCCTGGCGGCAGTAGGCGAGATAGGTTTCGCCGGATTCGGTGAGCCGCAGCTTGCGGGTGGTGCGCTCGAACAGGCGGACGCGCAGCGCGTCTTCCATGCGCAGGATGCAGGCGCTGGCGGCCGCCGGCGACAGGCCGTGCTTGCGGCCGGCGGCGGAGAAGCTGCCTAGCTGCGCGGCGTCCTGGAACAGGCGCAGATCATTCAGGCGGTCGAACGGCATGGGTGCTTCCTTGAAAACAAACAGGCCATGCCGCGCAGCATGGCCTGTGGTCAGCAAAGCCGCAGTTTACAGCGCTTCGGTATTGGCCAGCAGCCAATCTCGCGCCGCGCCGTCCACCAGCGGCAGCAGGCGGGCGCGCACCTCGGCGTGATAACCGTTCAGCCAGTCGATTTCCGGCTGGGCGAGCAGGGACATGTCGATGCAGCGCCGGTCTATCGGACACAGCGTCAGCGTTTCAAACTTCAGGAAGTCGCCGAACTGGTTTTTATCCGACGCCACATTCAGCACCAGGTTTTCGATGCGCACGCCCCATTGGCCGGCGCGGTACACGCCGGGCTCGATGGACGTGATCATGCCTTCCTGCATCGCCATGTGCGGCTCCGGCACCGCGCGCGAGATGCTTTGCGGACCTTCATGCACGTTGAGGAAATAGCCTACGCCGTGGCCGGTGCCGTGGCCGAAGTCGATGTCCTGCTGCCACAGCGGCGCGCGGGCCAGCGCGTCCAGCATCGGCGACAGGGTGCCGCGCGGAAAATGGGCCATGGACAAGGCCAGCGTGCCTTTCAGCACCAGGGTGAAGTCGCGCTTCTGTTCGGCGGATGGGCTGCCGACAGCCAGTACGCGGGTAATGTCGGTGGTGCCGCCCAGGTATTGGCCGCCGGAGTCGATCAGCAGCAGGCCGTCGCCCTGGATCTCGCTGTGCGCTTCGGGCGTGGCGTGGTAGTGGGGCAGCGCCCCGTTGGCGTTGAAGCCGGCGATGGTGCCGAAGCTGGGCGAGACGAAGCCGGGGCGGCGCGCGCGGGCGGCGGTGATCTGTTCGTCTATGGTCAGCTCGGTGATGCGGCTCTGGTTGACGTTGGCTTCGAACCAGGCGAAGAACTCGGCCAGGGCCGCGCCGTCCTGTTCCATGGCGCGGCGCACGTGCTCGGCTTCGGCCGCGGATTTGCGCGACTTCATCAGCGTGCTGGGATTGATCGCCTCGATGACGCGCACGGTTTCGGCCACGGCCTGGCGCAGACCCAGCGTGACGCGGCGCGGATCGATCAGCAAGGCGCCGGCGGGCAGCGCGGCGAGGGCCGGCTTGGCGGCGGCGTAGTCGGCCACCTTGACGCCGTCGGCCGCCAGCTGGGCGGCCAACGCGGCGTCAATCTTGCCCGGCGCTACGAATAGCGTGGTCTGGTCGGCTTCGATCAGCGCGTGGGCGATGAACACCGGGTTGTAGCTGACATCGGCGCCGCGCAGATTGAACAGCCAGGCGATGTCGTCCAGCGTGGAAATGAAGTGGCGCTCGGCGCCGGCTTTGGCCATGTCTTCGCGCACGCGGGCGAGCTTGGCGGCGCGGCTTTCCGGCGCGTGGGCCGCGCCATGCGGGTAAACGGCGGCCGCGGGAAGCGCCGGCCGGCCGGGGTAGACCGCGTCGATCAGGTCGATGTCGGAGCGGATCGCGACGCCGCGCGGCTCCAGGGCGGCCTGCAGCGCCTTGGCCGCGGCCAGTCCCAGCACATCGCCGTCCACGGCCAGGGTCTGGCCGGGTTGAAGGTTGTCGGCCAGCCATTGCAGATGCAGGCTGCTGGCGGCGGTGTCTATCTTCATCAGCTGCACGCCGCTGCCGGCCAGCTCTTGCTCCGCCTGCACCCAATAACGGCTGTCGGCCCAGACGCCGGCGAAGCCGGCGGTGACGATCAGCGTGCCCATCGATCCCGTGAAGCCGGACAGCCACTGGCGGGCCTGCCAGCGATGGGGAAGGTATTCGGAAAGATGTGGATCGGACGAAGGCACCAGACAGGCGTCCGCGCCGGCGCGCGCCATGGCGGCGCGCAGCGAGGCGATGCGTTGCGGAATGGTGTCCAGTTGCGGGGATGCTAGGGTATTCATGCCGGCTCCGGTGGGGTGATTCCATGCATTCTGTAAGCAATGGAAAAGCCGCGCAAGTGGATGAGCGCCGCTCATGGCTGGCATGCTCATCCGCTGGCGCGGCCTGGCGTGGAACGTGCGGCTTCAGCGATGCTTGGCGCGGCGATGGCCGGGGCGGCCGGCGACATTGCACAGCTGGGCGAAAGTGATCAAAAAATGCTTCATCGTGGTTTTCCTTGTCGTTTTATCGTCTTGCCGGCATGGAGGCAAGCGTGGAATTGACATGATAATGGCATTTATTGATTTGGCAACTTTTCTCCATTGAATCGCCATGTCCAGGGCATTTTTGTTGCGCCCGCGGCATCCCCATCGATTCCTACCTATACTGAGACCGGTGTCGGTCATGCCGACGCTCGACCAATCAGGAGCGAATCATGAGTAAATCCAGACACAGCAACAAGGAGTCGAAAAAACAGCCGTTGTTGACGCCGAAGGAAAAACGGGCGGCCAAGCATCAGAAGAAGCATGCGCCGGAAGCGCCCATCATCGTGCCCCACTAGGCGTCGCTCGCGCTGACGCTCCCAACCGCGGCCCGCGAGGCCGAGACTGCCGGCCATCGGGTCGGAGAGGCGAAAAACCTCCTGCCAGGCACGGACAGGAGGTTTTTTCATGCGCGGCCGTTTCTTTAGGGCAGACTTTTCGCTAGTTCGGCGTAATCATGGCTGGTGATCTCGTAGCCGTTGCCGTCGGGGTCGGTGAAATACATGGACCAGGAAACGTCGTGGTCGACCGCGTCCGGGCATTTGCCCAGTTCAAGCCCCAGATGTTCGCGCCAGCGCAGGAAGCCGGCCGCGTCCACGCCCAGCGCGATCACGGAGCCGGCGGCGGCGTCGGCGCGTTCGAACAGCGCCAGCTTGAGCGTGCCGGCGGCATTGGCCAGCGTCAGCGGTCCGCGGCCGGGGCTCCAGAACGCCAGCTCGGGCACGCGGACGAGGCCGAGCACGCGGCGGTACCAGGCTTCGGCGGCGGCGCGGTCGCGCGCGTAGACGTGGATGTGGTCCACGCCTTGGATATCTGGCGTCATGTCGTTTTCTCCTGTGTCTGCGAAGGGACTTGCATGCGTCGCGCCAGCTTGGCGACGCGTTGGCCCAAATGGCGGGCGGTGGCCAGATCGGCCGGATGCAGCTTGCCGTCGGGGCTGTGCGCCGTGGCGCCCAATTGGCATCCCAGGCGATTCAAGCCGTCCGGATGATGGCCGGCGGCGATGTCCAGTCCGCACCACAGCATGCCGTGCTGCGCGGCCAAGGTGGCGAAGTAGGCCAGCGTGCATTGCTGATCGCCGTTGAGGTTGCCGCCGATGGTGAAGCCGGCGGCGACTTTGTCGGCCCAGGCCTGTCGGCACCAGCCGGCGCTGCTGGCGTCGGCGAAGGCCTTGAACTGAGCGGCGGGGCCGCCCATGAAGGTGGGGCTGCCGAAAATGATGGCGCTGGCGTCTTGCAACTCGTCGGAGAAGGCCTGGATCGGGTAGCGGCCGTGCTGGATGTGTTGAGGCAGTATGCGCAGCAGGCGGGCGCGGCCATGTTCGGCGGCGCCTTGCTGGATGGCCTCGGCCAACAGGTGGGTGCTTTCGTTGCTGGAGTAATAGACGATCTGGATATGGCTCATGTCGTTCGCGTAATGAGTGGTGGCGATGTTAGTATCAAAGTTCAAGTGAACTTGAAGTCAATGAGCAAATGGAAACGTTCACCATCAGCATAGGCCGGCTGGCCAAGCGCACCGGCGTGGCGGCCAGCGCATTGCGTTTTTACGAGTCGAAAGGATTGATCCATAGCGTCGGAGAGGCGGGCAAGACCCGCCGCTACCGGCGCGACGCGATGCGCAGGGTGTCTTTCATCCGCGTGGCGCAGGCGATGGGGATGAGTCTGCAGGACATCGGCGCGGCGTTGGCGGGGCTGCCGCAGCAACGCACGCCCACCGCGGATGATTGGGCGCGGATATCCCGGAACTGGCGGCCTTTATTGCAGGCGCGCATAGACGCGCTGTGCCGCCTGCGCGATCAGCTGGACAGTTGCATCGGCTGCGGCTGTCTATCCCTGGAGCGTTGCCGGCTGTACAACCCGGAGGATGCGGCGGGCGAGCGCGGCAGCGGGCCCCGTTTTCTGCTGGATGGCGGTTGAGGCTACAGGGCCTTGCGCAGGAAGACTCTGCTGTTGCCGGGCGGCTCGCACGGAATTTCGCCGAACACCTGCCAGCCGCGGCTTTGGTAAAAGCCCGGCGCCTGCAGGCGCATGGTGTACAGCACCGCGTGGCGGCACCCGCGCTTGCGGCCTTCGGCTTCGAAAGCCTGGAGGACGCGGCTGCCCAGCCCCTGGCCGCGCAACGCTGGCGGCAGATGGAACAACTCCAGAAACAGCAATCCCAACGAGGAACGGCCGTACGCGCCGCCCAGCACTTCGCCGCTGGCGGGGTCCCGCACCAGCACCGACAGCGGCTGGCGATCGGCGTAGCCGGCTTGCTGGTCGTTGTATTGATTGAGGCCGGCGGCGATAGCCGCCTCGGCTTCCGGATGCGCGCGATCGCAGACGATGATTTCCGGGACGGACATGGCATGCTTGGGTTTTTTATGATCTTGACATTTTGACTGGCCGGCAGGTTGTCGGCAATGGGCAGGAGAGGGCATCGCGTTGGAGATTCAGGCATTTCGTTGTTTCGGAACCGGGCCGGATAGCGGCAATCTGGCTTTGGTATGCCATGGCAAGGCGGCGGAGAGGCTAAGCGTGGCGCAAAGGCAGCAGGCGGCGCGGGAGTTGGGCGCGCCGGCCTGCGTGTTCGTCGGGCCCGGATCCACGCCGGACGAGGCGGCGACGCTGGACTATTACTATCCCCACGCCCGCAGCGCGCTGTGCCTGCATGCCTCGCTGGCTGCCGCGGCCTGGCTGGAGAAGCGCGACGGCGTGTTGCCAGCCTCGCTTCGGACCGCCGGCGGGCAAAGGCTGAAATTGGAGAGGGAAGAGGGGCGCATCCTGTTCCATCTTCAGGCGCAAGCCGTTTTGGCGGCCGCGCCGCCGCGCGATTGGCTCGCCGGCGCGCTGGGTTGCGAAGCGGAGCGCATCGTCTCGCCGCCGGCGTTGGCGTCGGCGGGCAGCCCCAAGCTGCTGGTCGAGCTGGCCGCGACAGAGGATTTGAACCGCTTGTCGCCGAATCTGGCCCGCATCGTCGAATGGGGACGCTCGACGGGCGTCAACGGCTGCTATGTCTACGCGCGGCTTGGCGAAGGCCGTTATCAGGGGCGCAACTTCAACCATCTGGATCCGGCGCTGGAGGATGCTGCCACCGGCGTCGCCGCGGCGGCGCTGAGCCTGCATTTGCGTCGAGACTTGCTCCTGTTGCAAGGGGGCCCATTGGGCAACCCCTGCGAGTTGAGCGCGCGCTGGGCGGAACAATGGGTGGCGGTAGGCGGGGTGTGCCGGGAGGCGGCGTGATGGAGGCAGTGTTTTTCGACTTCGATGGCGTGTTGACCACCGACAAGCACGGCTCCGACACCACCAACCGTTATTTGGGAGAGGCGACCGGGCTGGGATTCGCGCACGTCGATCAGGCACTGGAGCGGCATAACGATGCCCTATTGTTGGGACGGCTGACGCATGCGGACGTGTGGCCGGAGGTGTGCCGCGAACTGGGGCAGGATATCGATTATGGTTTGCTGGACGCCGCTTTCCGCAGCACGCCGATGAACAAAGGCGTGCTGGCGCTGGCGCGGCGGCTGCGTGTCCGCGTCCGGCTGGGCATCATCACCGACAACAAGGCGGACCGCATGGATTGCCTGCGCCGGATGCATGGGCTGGATGCATGGTTCGACCCCATCGTGGTGTCGGCGGAGGCGGGCGTGAGCAAGGCGGGCGCGGCTATTTTCGAGCATGCTTGCCGGCTGGCGGGCTTGCGGCCGGCGCAGTGCCTGCTCATCGACAACAGCCGGCGCAATCTGGATACGGCCGCCGCCGCGGGCCTGGCGACGCTGTGCCACGACGACGCGCGCAACGATATGGCCGCGTTGCGGGGAGCGCTTGAGCGGAGGCTGGGCGCGAGCTGGTTGGCTTGATGCCCGCCGGCATGGGACAAAACAAAACCCGCCGGCGCGCCGGCGGGTTTTTCTTGGCGGGATGCGCGCTTACGGGCGCTCGACCGCCAGCGCCACGCCCATGCCGCCGCCGATGCACAGCGTGGCCAGGCCCTTCTTCGAGCCGCGGCGCTGCATTTCGTGCAGCAGAGTCACCAGCACGCGGCAGCCGGACGCGCCGATGGGGTGGCCCAGCGCGATGGCGCCGCCGTTGACGTTGACCTTGTCCGGGCCCCAGCCGAGCTCCTTGGCCACGCCCAGCGCCTGGGCGGCGAAGGCTTCGTTGGCCTCCACCAGGTCCAGGTCTTCCAGCTTCCAGCCGGCCTTGGACAGCGCCTTGCGGGTGGCGGACACGGGGCCGATGCCCATGATTTCCGGTTCGCAGCCGGTCAGCGCGTAGCCTTTGACGATGGCCAGCGGCTTCAGGCCCAACTGGTCAGCCTTTTGCGTGGACATCAAGAGCACGGCGGCGGCGCCGTCGTTGATGCCGGAGGCATTGCCGGCGGTGACGGTGCCGTCCTTCTTGAAGGCCGCGCGCAGCTTGGCCATGCCTTCCGCGCTGGCGTCATGCTTGATGAACTCGTCGGCGTCGAAAGCCAGCGGATCGCCTTTTCGCTGCGGCACCAGCACTGGGACGATCTCGTCCTTGAACTTGCCGGCTTTCTGGGCGGCGGCGGCGCGCTGCTGCGATTGCAGCGCCAGCGCGTCCTGCTCTTCGCGGCCGATGCCGTACTTGGCCGCCACGTTTTCGGCGGTGATGCCCATGTGGTAGGCGTTGTAGGCGTCGGTCAGGCCGTCGTTGACCATGGTGTCCACCAGTTGGGCATTGCCCATGCGGAAACCGTCGCGTGAGCCGGGCAGGATGTGCGGCGACAGCGACATGCTTTCCTGGCCGCCGGCGATGACGATGTCGGCGTCGCCGGCCAGAATCGCTTGCACGCCCAGGTGGACGGCGCGCAGCCCGGAGCCGCATACCACGTTCAAAGTGGAGGCCGGGGTGGCGACCGGCAGGCCGGCCTTGATCAGCGCCTGGCGCGCCGGATTCTGGCCGCTGCCGGCGGTCAGAACCTGGCCCAGGATCACTTCGCTGACGTCTTCGGGTTTGACGCCGGTTTTTTCCAGCAGCGCCTTGATCACGGTGGCGCCCAGCTCCGGCGCCGGCACCTTGGCCAGCGCGCCGCCGAAACTGCCGATGGCGGTGCGTTGCGCCGCTACGATTGCGACTTCCATGTTTCTTCTCCTTTTGCTTGCGGCCCGCGCGGCGGCGGGCCATGCCGCCCTGTACGGGCGAGTGAACCTGTCAGTGGCCTATCGTCCTGAATCTTATTGCAGGCTGGCGGCGACGCTGGGCATCGCCTTGGCCAGCACGTAGCTGCCCGGGGCCGGCAACAGCGGCGGGAACTCCTTGCTGCCCAGGCTCTTGGGCGTGGCCACCTGCTTGCCGGATTGCGGCGCCAGCCAGGCGTCCCAGTCCTTCCACCAGCTGCCGGGCAGGCTTTCCGCGCCTTCCAGCCATTCGTCCGCCTGCAGCGGCAGCTTGTCGTTGACCCAGTAATTGCGCTTGTCCTTGGTGACTGGGTTGATCGAGCCGGCGATATGGCCGGACGCGCCCAGCACGAAGCGGCGGCTGGGCGCGCCGCTCAGGTATTTCAGGCCGGAAAATGCGGAGTCCCACAGCACGATGTGGTCGTCCCGCGCGGCGAACATGTAGACCGGCACGTCGATCCTGGAGATGTCGATGGGCACGCCGCACAGCGTGATGGCGCCCGGACGCACCAGCGCGTTGTTCATGTAGAACTGGCGCAGCAGGAAGGTATGCATCGGCAGCGGCAGGTCCACCGCGTCGTTGTTCCAGAACAGGAGGTCGAACGGCGCCGGCGTTTTGCCCAGCAGATAGTTGTTGACCACGTAGTTCCACACCAGGTCGTTGGCGCGCAGGCTGGCGAAGGTGCGGCCGATTTCCTTGCCGCTGATGATGCCGCCGGCTGCCATTTTGGCCTCGCGGCCGGCCACCACGTTCTCATCGATGAAGAAGGAGATCTCGCCCGGCTCGGCATGGTCGATCAGCGAGGTCATGAAGGTGGCGGAGTCGAAGTATTTCAACCCCTTGGCCTGGGCCACGCACAGCGCGGTGGTGAGGATGACGCCGCCCACGCAGAAGCCCAGCGCGTTCATCGTCGGCTGCTTGGTGATTTTCTGCACCGCTTCCGCCGCTTCGAACACGCCCTTCTCGATATAGGTTTCCCAGGTGAAATGCTTCATCTCGGCCACCGCAGAGCGCCAGCTGATCAAGAACACGCGGTAACCCTGCGCGACGAAGTGGCGCACCATGGAGTTGTCCGGCTGCAGGTCCATCAGATAGTACTTGTTGATGCAGGGCGGCACGAACAGCAGGGGCTTTTCGTATACCTTGTCGGTGGTGGGGGTGTACTGGATCAGCTCGATCAGCTCGTTGCGGAACACCACTTGGCCCGGCGTGACCACCAGGTTCTGGCCGATTTCGAACTTGCTTTCGTCCGACATCGAGATGTGGCCCTTCTGGATGTCGTCCAGCATGTTCTTCATGCCTTCGACCAGGCTCTCACCCTTGGTCTCGATCGCGCGCTTGACCACGTCCGGATTGGTCAGCATGAAGTTGCTGGGCGACATCGCGTCCAGGTACTGGCGGGTGGCGAAGGCCAGCTTGTCTTTGGCCTCTTCGTCGATCTGGGTCTTGTCCACCAGTTCCAGCATCCACTTGGAGGTTTGCAGGTAGCTCTGCTTGAGGAAACTGTAGAACGGATGCTCGCTCCACTCCGGCGAGGCGAAGCGCCGGTCGGCCGGCTTGGCGCCCGGCGCGGCGGCGGGCTGGTCGCCGGAGGCGTGGCCCAGGAATTGCGACCACAAGTTCAGCTGTTGCTGGTAGAGGCTGGATTGGAGCGAGAACAGCTGGTTGGTCTGGTTCATCAGCTGGGTCCAGGCGCCGGCGAGAGGATGGCTGGCGGCGTCGGGGGCGGGCGCCTGCGACAGGGAATTGACGAACTGCTGCATCCATTGCTGGTTGGCCTCGGAGAGGCTGGCGAAGAAGCCTTCCAGCGCGGCGGTACTATTCTGGGACAAGATGAATCTCCTGAAACGTGCAAATCGTTGTCGAAGCCTGTCTGAATGTCTGGACTGCATGGTCAAGCGAATGTACCTGCGACTGTAACAGGCTTGCATGACATTTTCACGCGGTCCGGGCTCAAATCCGCCGGAAGGCGGGGATGGGCCGGCGTTTTGTTGCTGCAACGCACAAACCATGATTATGCGCCAAATCCGGGTTGGTATGGGTTTGGCATCGCTTGTGGGATAATCGACCCTGAAATTCAAGGGGAATTGCAATGTCGAGTGTAAAACTGGGCTTACATGCCATCAGGGTCGGCAATATTTTCTGCATCGGGCGTAATTATGCCGCTCACGCGGCGGAGCTGGGCAACCGGGTGGAGACGGAGCCGCTGGTGTTTCTCAAGCCCACGTCGGCGCTGCTTGACGAGAGCGAGCCCATCCGCTTGCCGGACTACTCCCGCGATGTGCACCACGAATGCGAGTTGGTGGCGCTGATAGGCAAGGGTGGCAACGATATTCCGCTGGAGAGGGCGCTGAGCCATGTGGCCGGCTACGGCGTCGGCCTGGACTTGACCGCGCGCGACGTGCAGGCCGACGCCAAGCGCAACGGCCATCCCTGGACCAAGGCCAAAGGGTTCCGCGGCGCGGCCTGCGTGTCGGCGCTGGCGCCGGCGGCGAGCGTGGCCGATCCCCAGCGGCTGACATTCGAACTGCGCGTCAACGGCCAGCTGCGCCAGCAAGGCGACGCCGGCTTGATGCTGTTCTCGCTGGCCGATCAGATCAGTTATCTGTCCCGGATTTATGGCCTGTCCGACGGCGACCTGATCTTCACCGGCACGCCGGAAGGCGTGGCGCGGCTGGCTTCGGGCGATCGGCTGGACCTCAGCCTGCATGGGCTGGCGGCCGCGCATTGGGAGGTGGCGTGATGGCGAAAATGGACGAGCAGGACGACGGCAAGGTGCGTCTGGACAAGTGGCTGTGGGCGGCGCGCTTCTTCAAGACGCGCCAGCTGGCGCATGAGGCGCTGGAACTGGGCCGGGTGCTGGTCAACGGCGACCGGGTCAAGGCGTCGCGGGTGGTGAAGGCGGGCGACAAGCTGTTTTTGCGCCTCAATCAACTGGAGTACAACGTGGAGGTGCTGCAGCTGGCCACCCAGCGCCGCCCTGCCAAGGAGGCGGTGCTGATGTACCGCGAGGACGAGGCGTCCATCGCTGCGCGCGAGGAAAGGGCGTTACTGCTGAAGGCGGAGCACGCCAGCTTCCCGCACGGCGAGGGGCGGCCCACCAAGAAGGCCAGGCGCGAGATTTCCCGCTTCAAGTCCTCGTTCTAGCCTGGCCGCGCGGCGCCGGGCCCAGCCTATCTTCAGAAGAAAGAGAATCATGCAGTCGCTGTTGCCGTTCGCTTCGTTCTACTTCACCTATTTCACCTTCCAGGGCATGTTCAGCCCGTTCTGGGGCCTGTACCTGCAATCGCTGTCGTTCAGTGCCTGGCAGATATCGGTGCTGATGGCGCTGTCCACGCTGGCGCGGATCGTCGCGCCCGGCTTCTGGGGCTGGCTCGCCGACCGCAGCGGCCGCCGCCGCAATATCATCGTCACCACGTCCATCTTGTCCGCCGCCAGTTTCTGCCTGGTAGGCCTGCACAACGGCTTCTGGTGGATATTCGTCAGCCTGGCGGTGTCGCACTTCTTCTGGGCCGCGGCGCTGCCGCTGGTCGAGGCCAGCACCGCGTACCTGACGCGCGAAAACCCCGGCCGCTACAGCCGGGTGCGGGTATGGGGCTCGATAGGCTTCGTCTGCCTGGCGATGACCGGCGGCTATCTGCTGGACTGGCTGGGCATCGCCGCCACGCCGTGGATCGTGTCGGCGCTGCTGATAGGCGTGGCGCTGGCGGCGTTCAAGGTGCCGGAAGTGGCGCCGCAGGGCAAAACCAAGCCTGCGGGGCCGATCTGGGACACGCTGAAGAAGCCGGCGGTGATGGCGTTGTTCGCTTGCTGCTTTTTGCAAGCTTTCGCCCATGGGCCTTATTACACCTTCTATTCGCTGGGCCTGAAGGCCTTCGGCTACGACAAGGCGGCGGTCGGCGTGTTGTGGGCGCTGGGCGTGGTGTTCGAGGTGGGCGTGTTCATGCTGATGCCGCGCATCATGCGCCGCTTCGGCCTGGAAGCGCTGATGCTGGCGTCCTTGCTGGCGGCGGTGCTGCGTTTCGGCCTGATCGCAGTCAGTCTGGCGTCGCCGGCGGTGGCAGCTTTCGCCCAGGCGCTGCACGCGCTCACTTACGCGCTGCACCACGCGTCGGCCATCGGCCTGATCAACCGCATGTTCGCAGAACAGCACCACGGCCGCGCGCAGGGGCTGTACATCGTCGCGTCCTTTGGCATCGGCGGCAGCGGCGGCGGTCTGATAGGCGGGCTGGTGTGGCCGCATGGCGGCGTGATGCCGACTTTCGCCATGTCGGCCGCGGCGGCGTTGATCGGCGTATTCGTTTGCCTGCGGTGGCTGCGCCGCGCGCCGGGCGAGCGGGCATGATCCGCGCAGATACGCCGCGGCAGGCGCTCGATGGCTACAAGCTGGCGCTGGCCACGCATGACTGGCGCCAGGTGGCGCCCTGGCTGCACGAAGACGCCTGTTTTGTGTTCTCCGATGGCACCTTCAAGGGCAAGCCGGCGGTGTGCGAGGCCATCCGCCAGACTTTTGAAGCGATACGCGGCGAGGACTACCGCATCGACGATTTGCACTGGACTCATATCGGCGACGCGTTTGCGGCATGCGTCTATGCGTTTGCCTGGCGCGGGCTTGTCGATGGCCAGCCGGCGGAGGGCCGCGGCCGCGGCAGTTGCGCGCTGATCAAGGATGAGCGGGGCTGGCGGTTGCTGCAGGAGCACCTGGGACCGCCGGCCGAGTCATAGCAGCATCACCAGTTTGAATTCCGGCGCATTGGCCGGCCGGAGCGTGATCTGCCGTTTATTGATCTGGCCGAGGGCCGGATGATGGAAGGCGCGCTCGCCGCCTTCGCGCTCCAACACATCCTGCTGTCTCCACAGCCGGTCGAATTCCGCGCTGTCGCGGCGCAGCCGTTCCAGCATCTCCGCCGTTTCCGCATCGTCCAGTTGCTGGCCTAAGTCGGCGCGCAACTCCGCCACGATGCGCCGCGCCCGCTCGGGCCAGTTGTCGATGAAAGTCCGAGCCTCGGGCGTCAGGAAAATGAAATCGAGTTGGCTGCGGCTGGCGTCAGGCTTGCCCAGCCAATCGCAAAACAATTCCGCCGCGGCCTCGTTCCAGGCCGCCGCCCGCCAATGGCGGTCCAGCACATAGGCTGGAATGGCGATGTGCGGCAGCATTTCCGCCAGAATGTCCCGCGCTTGAGGGTTGTCCTCGACGCGCTTGTCTTTGGGGTTCTTCAGGCCCGCCAGATCAAACAGATAATCGGTTTCCGCGCCGGACAGCTGTAGCGCGGCAGCCAGGCGGCTCAGCGTGTGGGCCGATACCGACTCCGTCCGCCCTTGCTCCAGCCAAGTCAGCCAAGTGGGGCTGATGCCGGCCAGTTGCGCGACTTCTTCGCGGCGCAGGCCCTTGGCGCGGCGGCGCGTGCCTGACGGCAGGCCGGCCTGCTGCGGCGTCAGCCGTTCGCGGTGGGCGCGCAGAAAGGCGCCGAGCGGGGTGGAAGCGCTGGACTCCATGTTCTGATCCTATTGGTTTTCATACCAGTATAACGGCTTATCTTGTAACAGGATCAAAGCTGGTCGAAGATGCATTCAACGACGACCCGAGGAACCGCAACATGACCGCGCAAACCTTGTACGACAAACTGTGGAACAGCCATGTGGTGCGCCAAGAGACGGACGGCACCGCGCTTTTGTACATCGACCGCCACCTGGTGCATGAAGTGACCAGCCCGCAGGCTTTCGAAGGCCTGAAGCTGGCCGGCCGCAAGCTGTGGCGGGTGGATTCCGTAGTCTCCACCGCGGACCACAACACGCCGACCGACCATTGGGATCAAGGCATCCAGGACCCGATCTCGCGCCAGCAGGTGGAGACGCTGGACGCCAACATCAAGGCCTTCGGCGCGCTGGCCTACTTCCCGTTCAAGGACAAGGGCCAGGGCATCGTCCACGTGATGGGGCCGGAGCAGGGCGCCACCTTGCCGGGGATGACCGTGGTGTGCGGCGACAGCCACACCTCCACCCACGGCGCGTTCGGCGCGCTGGCGCATGGCATCGGCACTTCCGAAGTCGAACACGTGATGGCCACGCAATGCCTGGTAGCCAAGAAGTCCAGGAACATGCTGGTGCGCGTCGATGGACAGCTGGGGGCGGGCGTAACCGCCAAGGATGTGGCGCTGGCGATCATTGGAAAGATCGGCACCGCCGGCGGCACCGGCTACGCCATCGAGTTTGGCGGCGAGGCCATTCGCGGCCTGAGCATGGAAGGCCGCATGACCTTGTGCAATATGGCGATCGAAGGCGGCGCGCGCTCCGGCCTGGTGGCGGTGGACGACAAGACCATAGCCTACGTCAAGGGCCGGCCGTACGCGCCCAAGGCCGAGCAGTGGGAGCAGGCCGTCGCCTACTGGCGCACGCTGCATTCCGACGATGGCGCGCATTTCGACGAAGTGATCGTCCTGGACGCCGCCGGCATCCAGCCGCAAGTCACTTGGGGCACGTCGCCGGAGATGGTGACGGCGGTGGGCGGCAAGGTGCCGAATCCGGCCAATGAGAACGATCCGGTGAAGAAAGCCGGCATCGAGCGCGCGCTGGCCTATATGGGCCTTCAGGCGGATACGCCTATCGACCAGATCGCGGTGGACGTGGTGTTCATCGGCTCCTGTACCAACAGCCGCATCGAAGACCTGCGCGAAGCCGCCGCCGTGGCCAAGGGCCGCAGCAAGGCCGCCAGCGTCAAGCAGGTGCTGGTGGTGCCGGGCTCCGGCTTGGTCAAGGCGCAGGCCGAGGCCGAAGGGCTGGACAAGATCTTCGTCGCCGCCGGTTTCGAGTGGCGCGAGCCCGGCTGTTCGATGTGTCTGGCGATGAACGCCGACCGGCTGCTGCCGGGCGAGCGTTGCGCCTCCACGTCGAATCGCAACTTCGAAGGCCGCCAGGGCCAGGGCGGGCGCACCCACCTGGTGAGCCCGGCGATGGCGGCGGCGGCTGCGGTGGCCGGCCATTTCGTCGACGTGCGCGGCCTGGCCGCCAACTGAACGCCGGCGTGGAGCCAATCCGGGCGCGGAGGGTCTGACGAAAACGCGGGGATTGCTTAGAATGTCCCTTTCGTCAGACCTGCGGCCCGGTTGCCGCCCACTGGAGCGCATCACATGAAAAAAGAGATGGTTTGTCTGAGCCTGGCCCTGCTGCTGGGGGGCTGCAACACCGTGCAAGGCATCAAAACCGACGCCAGGGAAGGCGGGCAGGCGGTGGGCCACGGTTTGCAAAAGGCTGGACAAGCGATCGGCAACGCGGTGGAAAAAGGCGGCGAAGCGATCAAGCGCACCGCCGAGTAACCCCGCGCCATCCTGAACAAGGAGCGCAGCATGAAAGCATTCACCACTTTGCAGGGCTTGGTCTGTCCGCTGGACCGGGCCAACGTCGATACCGACGCCATTATCCCGAAGCAGTTTCTGAAGTCGATCAAGCGGTCCGGCTTCGGCCCCAATCTGTTCGACGAATGGCGCTACCTGGACCATGGCGAGCCGGGCATGGACAACAGCCGGCGTCCGCTGAACCCGGACTTTGTGCTGAACCAACCGCGCTATCAGGGCGCGCAAATCCTACTGGCGCGCGAGAACTTCGGCTGCGGCTCCAGCCGCGAGCACGCGCCGTGGGCGCTGGACGACCAGGGCTTCCGCGTGGTGATCGCGCCCAGCTTCGCCGACATCTTCTTCAACAACTGCTACAAGAACGGCCTGCTGCCCATCGTGCTGGCGGCCGACATCGTCGATCAACTGTTCCGCGAGTGCGAAGCGGCGCCGGGCTACAGCCTGACGGTGGACCTGGCGGCGCAGACCGTGTCCACCCCGTCCGGCCAGACCTTTGGGTTCGACATCACCGAACATCGCAAGCACTGCCTGCTGGGCGGCCTGGACGAGATCGGCCTGACCCTGCGGCACGCGGACGAGATCAAGGCTTTCGAAGCCAAGCGCCGCGCCGAACAACCCTGGTTGTTTGCCTGAGGCGATATCGCTGCGGGGCTGCGCCTGGCGACGGCCCCCGTTCAACCCCGCGTGAACGTTTGGGAGAGCCACTCCATGCCAAACCGTCTTGCCGCATGCAGCTGCGGCCAGCTCACCGCTCAAGTCGCAGGCGAGCCGGTGCGCGTCTCCATCTGCCATTGCCTGGCCTGCCAGCGCCGCACCGGCAGCGTCTTTGGCCAGCAGGCCCGGTTCTACCGCAAGGACGTCGCTATCGCCGGCCAGTCCACCGTCTACGTCCGGGTGGGCGACGAAGGCTCGCGCGTCGCATTCCACTTCTGCCCGGTTTGCGGCGCCACCGTGTACTACGAGCCGGAAGGGCTGGAAGCGTTTGTGGCGATACCGGTGGGCGCATTCGCCGACCCAGGCTTCCCGCCGCCTAGCGTGTCGGTTTATGAGGAGAGAAAGCATGGGTGGGTGGCGGTGCCGGAAGAGGCGGAGCATTTTGCCTGAGGAGAGCCGGCATCCGGGAAGCCACAATCATTGTTGAGGGAGGGGCGGCATGGGGCAGCGCTATCAGGAATTGCAGGACTCGCACCGAACGTTCATCGCCGAACAAAAGCTGTTCTTCGTCGCCACCGCCATGGCGGATGGCCATGTCAACTTGTCGCCCAAGGGAATGGACACGCTAAGGGTGCTGGGGCCGAACCGGGTGGCCTGGCTGAACGTCACCGGCAGCGGCAATGAGACGGCCAGCCATGTCGAGCATGATCCGCGCATGACCTTGATGTTCTGCGCCTTTGAAGGCAAGCCGCTGATCCTGCGCCTGTATGGCCAGGCGAGGGCGGTGCACCGCGGCGATGAGGATTGGGAGAACTGCTATGGTCTGTTCGATCCCTTGCCGGGCGCGCGCCAGATCTTCGTGCTGGACGTGGAGCTGGCGCAGGCTTCCTGCGGCATGTCGGTGCCGTACTTTCAATACCTTGGAGAGCGGGAGCAGTTGAACGACTGGGCCCGCGCCAAAGGCGAGCCGGGCATTCGGGATTACTGGCGAAACCGGAACGACGCGAGCCTGGATGGCCGGCCGACAGGCATCGCGGAGAAAAGCGGGCTGGCCCCGCTGGCCGGGGCGGGAATGAAAGCGGACATGCCATGAGCGCGCGCGGCTGGATGGCCTGGCTGTATCGCCACCCGCTGGCGGCCTTCCTGCTGCTGGGGCTGAGCTTCCTGTTGTTTGGGCTGGGCACCATCAATTTGGCCCTGTTGCTGCAACTCAACCTGAAACTGTGGTTGGAGGCGGGCTGGCAGGCGGCGATGGACGGCGCTTTGCGCCAGTTGGGCGAGTTGCTGCTGTCCGGCTATGCCGCGATGGCGGCCTATATCATATTCAAATGTTGCGAAAAGGCGCTGGTGGAGTGGTTGACCCGGCGCGAAGAAGACAAACGGAAATAAGGAATAAGTCATGAAAATCGCCATTTTGCCCGGTGACGGCATCGGCCCGGAAATCATCGCCCAAGCCGAGCGCGTGCTGGACGTGCTCCGCCGCGACGGCTTGAAGATCGAAACCGAGCATGCGCCGCTGGGCGGCGCCGCCTACGACCAGTACGGCGCGCCGTATCCCGAGGCCACGCAGAAGCTGGCGCGCGAAGCCGACGCCGTGCTGCTGGGCGCGGTGGGCGGTCCGCAATACGACAAGCTGGACCGGCCGTTGCGTCCCGAGCGCGGTTTGCTGGCCATCCGCAAGGACTTGAACCTGTTCGCCAACCTGCGGCCGGCCATTCTCTACCCGGAGCTGGCCAACGCCTCCACGCTGAAGCCGGAAGTGGTGGCCGGGCTGGACATCATGATCGTCCGCGAGCTGACCGGCGACATCTACTTCGGCCAGCCGCGTGGATTGGGCGTCAATGCCCAGGGCGAGCGCGAGGCCTTCAACACCATGCGCTACAGCGAGAGCGAAGTGCGCCGCATCGCCCATGTCGCCTTCGGCATCGCGATGAAGCGCAATAAGAAGCTCTGTTCGGTGGACAAGGCCAATGTGCTGGAAACCACCGAATTCTGGAAAGAAATCATGATCGAGGTGGCCAAGGAGTATCCGCAAGTGGAGCTCAGCCACATGTACGTCGACAACGCGGCGATGCAGCTGGTGCGCAACCCGAAGCAATTCGACGTGATGGTCACCGGCAACATCTTCGGCGACATCCTGTCCGACGAGGCCTCCATGCTGACCGGCTCCATCGGCATGCTGCCGTCCGCCTCGCTGGACCAGAACAACAAGGGCCTGTACGAGCCCAGCCACGGCTCAGCGCCGGACATCGCCGGCCAGAACCTGGCCAACCCGCTGGCCACCATCCTGTCCGCCGCCATGATGCTGCGCTACAGCTTCGGCCAGGAGGAAGCCGCCCTGCGCGTCGAGGGCGCGGTGAAGAAGGTGCTGGCCCAAGGCTACCGCACCGCCGACATCTACGAGGCCGGTTGCGAGAAAGTCAGCTGCACAGGCATGGGCGACGCGGTGGCGGCGGCGATGTCAGCCCCTCTCTAGCCGCGGTTACGCTTTGCCGCCGAACGGCGCGAACCCTTTGGGTTGGCGCCGTTTTTTCATGAGCAGGGGGTATGGCTTCGCGCTCCATTGATGGGGGCGTGATTTATCATGGATGCAATCGACGTTCGGCAGGGGCAAGCATGGAATTTATCAAGCATGGCGTTAAGGTCATGGACAACCTGGCGTTGGCGGTGTTGGCGGCTACTATTGCTCCTTTAGCAAAGAATGTGATTGACGGGAAAACGATTCCGGCCATCTGGGGGGCGTATGCCGCTTGCGCCCTTCTGTTTTATCTGTTGTTGGAGTTGGTAAGCATTTGTTTGCTATATAATTTCATTGATTTCCCGCGTGCGCCCGGTCGAGGTGGATGAGATGGATGCCATGAATGTTTACTGGGCTGTTGTTCTTGGGGTTGCCGGAGTGGCCGCGCTTGTCGCGGTTGCCGCGGTATTCTTAGCGTTTCGAGCCAGAGCGCGGCTGGAGCGGGACGCATTGGGCGGAGCCGGCTGCGGCGCAGGCCCTGGCCAGCCTGGCGCGATGCGCGCCGAAATGCGGCTCTTTGCGGAGCCATCCTCCGACGCCGAGATCCGCCGCGTGGTGGCCTCCATGAAAGATATCGCCGACCAGGCGAATCTGCTGGCGCTCAATATCGCCATCGAGGCCGCGAAAGCTGGGCGGCGCGGGGAGCGTTTCGCCGTTGCGGCGGACGATGCGAGGCGGCTGGCCCAGTCCAGCAAGGAGGCCTCCAACCAATCCAGCGAGCTGCTGGAAAGGCTGCAAGGCGTTTCTCGAGCCAGCACGCTCTCATCGCCAGACTCTGGCAGCCGAAAAATCTCCAGCTGATTGCTACAGGATTCGGCTTTCGTGCAGTTAAAGACTGCTGGCTTGCCGGCGCGCGGCATCGTAAAGATGCGACGGGATTCGCCGTTTTCATCATGGAACTCGAAGCGGGAAAACCGGCCAGAGGATGTATCCGCGACTCTGGTTTGGATACGCAATGTCCCGCTCGTTGAAGTTTTTTCTGATAGTGGTCTCGCCGCTGGCTGCCGCCGGCTTGGCTTGCCTGGGCGCCGCAGGTTTGATCGGCTCGCATGTCGACGCGAACGGCGTGCTGCGCGAGCCCTTCGCGCTGATCGCCGGCGGCAGCCTGCTGATGGTCGCCAGCGCGGTTGCCGCTGCCGCTTGCCTGTTGTGGAAAGGGTTGGCGGCCTGTTGTGCCCGCAAGCGCAGTCGTTATGGCTGAGTCGCATGCCGCGGTCTCGTTTGACGCGCTTGAGCGAGGCTTCCCAAAGTCCAATCGCGGTTTCCGAGCTGTCCCGCTCTCGATGGGTGATGCCTTGGCTTGCAGGGGTTTTCAAGAGCTTCGGATCAGAGCGGTAAGCCGTTCATCGTCGCTTAATCATTTGTTCTGCAGAACTTCACAATAAAAACGATTTGCCCCATTGCCTGCCGTCTTGGCGCGCTGCACAATGAGGTAACAAAAATTTAACCGCAGCGCCGGCGTCTGCTTGCGCCGCGGCCACGATTCGGACTTAGGACAGACTGGGAGATTCACAGTGAGAGTAGGCTTTGTAGGTTGGCGCGGCATGGTGGGTTCCGTGCTGATGCAGCGCATGCGCGAGGAAAACGATTTCGCCGTCATTGACGAGCCGGTGTTCTTCACCACCTCCAACGTCGGCGGCAAAGCGCCGGACATCGGTCGCGACGTGCCGGCGTTGAAAGACGCGGGCAGCGTGGACGAACTGAAGGCGATGGACGTGATCGTCACTTGCCAGGGCGGCGACTACACCACCGAGGTGTACGGCAAGCTGCGCGCCGCCGGCTGGAAGGGCTACTGGATCGACGCGGCCTCCACGCTGCGCATGCAGGAAGACTCCATCATCGTGCTGGACCCGGTCAACCGCGATCTGATCGACAAGGGCGTGGCTAACGGCGTCAAGGATTACATCGGCGGCAACTGCACCAACTCCATCATGCTGATGGGCATGAACGGCCTGTTCCGCGAAGGCCTGGTCGACTGGGTGTCCTCGATGACCTACCAGGCGGCTTCCGGCGGCGGCGCCAACCACATGCGCGAATTGCTGAAGGGCATGGGCGCGATCCACTCCACCGTGGCCGACGAGCTGGCCACGCCGTCGTCCGCCATCCTGGAAATCGACCGCAAGGTGGCCAAGGCCATCCGCGAGGACGTGCCGACCGAATACTTCGGCGCGCCGCTGGCCGGCGGCCTGATCCCCTGGATCGACAAGCAGTTGGACAACGGCCAGTCCAAGGAAGAGTGGAAAGGCCAGGCCGAGGTCAACAAGATTCTGGGCACTTCCAGCGTGGTGCCGGTGGACGGGCTGTGCGTGCGCATCGGCGCGATGCGCTGCCATAGCCTGGCGCTGACCGTGAAGTTGAAGAAAGACCTGCCGCTGTCCGAGATCGAATCCATCATCAAGTCTGGCAACGACTGGGTGAAGTGGGTGCCGAACGATCGCGAGATTTCGGTCAAGGAGCTGACGCCGGCCGCCATCACCGGCGGGCTGGAGGTGGGGGTCGGCCGCGTGCGCAAGATGAATATGGGCGGCGAGTATCTGTCCGCCTTCGTGATCGGCGACCAGCTGCTGTGGGGCGCGGCCGAGCCGCTGCGCCGCATGCTGCGTATCCTGATCGAGCGCTGAAGGGTAGAATAGGCGGGAGCCTGCGGCCGGTTTGACCGGCCGCCGTAGAATTCAAGGGCACTTCGGTGCCCTTTTCGCATTGCAATGCCGGCGCGAACGCCGCCGCCGGCGGTAACGATAGGAACAAGATATGTCGACTTCTCTGCAAATCGCCGTAGTGGGCGCCACCAGCCTGGTGGGCCAGGCCGTGCTGGAGCTGCTGGCCGAACGCAAATTTCCGGCCGCCCGCGTATTCGCGGTGGACAGCGCCGAGCAAGACGGCAGCACCGTGTCGCTGGGCAATCTGGAGCTGGACGTGCATCCGGTGGACGATTTCAACTTCGAGAACGTCGGCCTGGCCATTTTCGCCGCCGGCGGAGACCTCTCTCGCCAATATGTCCCCCAGGCGCGCGACGCCGGCGCGGCGGTGGTGGATTTCAGCTCCGCCTTCCGCGACGCCGCCGGCGTGCCGCTGGTGGTCCCGGCCATCAATGCCTCCGAGCTGGAAGAACTGGGCCGCGCGCCGCTGGTGTCCGTGCCCAACTGCACGGTGACCCCGCTGGCGCTGGCGCTGGCGCCGCTCGCGCCGCTGGGCATCGCCCGCGTGACCGTGGCTACCTACCAGGCGGTGTCAGGCAGCGGCCAGAAGGCGATGGAGGAAATGGCGGATCAGACAACCGCGCTGTTTTCGCAGCGCGACGCGGAGGTCGGCGTCTACGCCAAGCGCATCGCCTTCAACGTGCTGCCGCAGATCGGCGACGTGGATGACAACGGCGATTCGGAAGAGGAGCGCTCGATGCGCGACGAAACCGCTCGCCTGCTGGGGCTGAAGCCGGAGCAGCTGGAAGCCACCTGCGCGCGGGTGCCGGTGTTTTTCGGCCATTCCTGGGCAGTTCAAGTCGAATTGCATAATGAGTTTGACCTCGAACAAGTGCGAAAACGCCTCAAGGCCGCAGGATTGCAGGTGGTGGGCCGCGATCAGCATGGCGGCTACGTGACGCCGATGGAGGCTACCGGCAACGAGATGGTGTGGGTCAGCCGACTGCGCAAGCACGGCAATGTGCTTGGCCTGTGGCTGTCGGCGGACAACGTCAAGGCCGGCGCCGCGCTGCATTGCGTGCGCATCGCCGAGATCCTGGCTGGACAGGGCGCGATGATGTAAGCGACGCGCACGGCATGTCAAGCCTGCAACGGTTGTGAAATCTGGCTAAAAGACGCGTCAAGGCCTAAGATTGCAACAGTTGCACACTCATGCCCAACGGCATGGGTGCCGATAACATCACATAATGCGACAGTGTCGGAAGGTAGACAGTGAGAAATCAGGGAAAACTCAAGCTTGGCGTGTTGTTGATCGGCCTGGCGTGCTCCGCGTGCGCCTGGGCCGGTTTGGGGAGGATCCATGTTCGCTCCAATCTGGGCGAGCTGCTGAAGGCCGACATCGAAATGACCGGGGTGCAGCCGACGGAGCTGGACGCGGTCAGGGTGGGGCTGGCCGGCATCGATACTTTCCAGGCTTTGAACGTAGATTACTCCAGCTCGCTGTCACTGTTGCGCTTCGCGCTGAATCCCAATACCCGCGGCGCGACGATACGCGTCAGCTCCACCCAGCCCATCAATGACCCTTATCTCCGTTTCGTGGTTGAGGCCAAGGCGCCGTCCGGCCGCTCGATCCGCGAATACACGGTGTTGCTGGACCCTATCAACTACACCTCGCAGAACATTGTCCAGGATGCGCCCAGTTATGCCGACAACGACCAGGCGGGGCGCTACAAGCCGGCCTCTCCGATCAAGGCGGCTCCCGCCATTCCCCGCACGCTGAAGGTAAGAGAGGGCGCGACGCTGCGGGCTTTGGCCGCGAAGGCCAAACCAAAGGGCGCGTCGCTGCGCCAGACGATGGCGGCGCTGGTGCAGGCCAATCCCGATGCCTTCGCCGAAGGCGACGTCAATCATCCCAAGGCGGGTTCGACCTTGCAATTGCCTTCAGCGCGGAAGATGCGGGCATTGTCGGCCGCCCAGGTGGCCAGCATACTCGGCGAACCAGCGCCAGAGGCTCCGGCAGCGCCTGGCGGCCAGCCTCCCGCGGCAGGCGGCAAGGGGGGCGATGTGCTCAAGCTGGTGCCGGGAGACGCCGCGGACAACGCCAAGCTGGGAGACCTGCAGCAACAGATCAACGCTCGGGAGAGGGCGCTGCAGGATGCCACCGCGCGCATCGCGGCGCTGGAGCAACAGCTGAAAGCCCTGCAGGGCAGCTTGCAGGCCTCCGGCGCCAAGCCGTTGCAGCCTGAGCAGGCTATGCCGGCTAGCGCGCCGGAGGCCTCCAGCGCTTCGCATGCAGCCATCGCCGCCAGCGCGCCATTGGCCAAACCGGTGGAAAAACCGCATGCCAAGCCGGCGCCTCATCCCATGCCGCCGCCGCCGGCGCCGTCGCTGATGGATAAGGTGTTGGACAACTTGCCTTTGATCGGCGGCGGCATCGCAGGTGTCGGTCTGCTTGGCTTGCTCGGCATCGTGGTGGCGCGGCGACGCAAGGGCGCGGCGGATGACTCCGGCAGCGCCACTCTTGGCCGCAGCACGGTTACCGGACACGGACCCAGCACCGCGGGCGGCAGCCATTCCTTCATGAGCAACTTTACCCAGGCGGCAGGGGCCATCGATGCGGCGGAAGTGGATCCAGTGGCCGAGGCCGAGGTTTACATCGCTTACGGCCGAGATCAGCAAGCGGAGGAGATACTGAAGGACGCGCTGCAAAAAGACCCCTCTCGCCATGAAGTCAGGATGAAGCTGATGGAGGTATATGCCGCACGTCCGGATGCCGCCAGCTTCGAGCGGCTGGCCAAAGAGATGCATGCCGCTTTCGATGGCAAGGGCGTGATGTGGGCGAAGGCGGCCGCGTTGGGCCGCGCCATTGACCCGCCGAATCCGCTGTACCAGATGGAAGAAGGCGAGCAGGAATTCGCGCCGGCGACGTCCGGAGAGGCTGTCATCGACCTGGATCAGGAGTTGTTCGGCGAGGACGTTCCTGCGGCCACGCAATCGGAGCCGGCTTCCGAGCCGCCCGCCGCCATGGAGGAAGTGGCGGACCCGTTGGCCGCCTTGTTCGAGGAGCCTGCCGGCGCGCCGGCGCCGGCTCAAGAGCCCGCGCTGGATTTTGATCTGGATGCCATGCTGCCGACGGAAGCGCCGGCCGCGGAAGATAAGGCCCCTGAGGCGGATGCCGACATGCTTGACTTCGATTTCAAGCTGGACGACGCGGCGGTCGAGGCGCCCCCAGCGGCGGAAGCGCCGGAAACGACTGATGCCGGCGGCCTGGAGTCCTTGTACCAAGATATGGAGGTGGAAGAGCCGGTTGCGGAGAGCGCAGCGGTTGGGCCTGAAGCCGAGGGCGTGTCGGTCATGGACGATCCTCTATCCACCAAGCTGGATCTGGCCAAGGTCTATCTGGACATGGGGGATAGGGAGGGCGCTCGAGAGGTCTTGCAGGATTTGCTGAGCGAGGCGAAGGGCGCGCTCAAAGAAGAGGCCCAGGCGCTGTTCGACAAAATCAGCGCATAGACTCGGGCTGAGTGATGAGAGCCGCTTGTCGTTTGATGCGATGGCGGCTTTTTTCATGGCGCGAATCTCTTTCGCGGTTTATTGGAAAGGAGCGAATCTCGCTTGATCGGGAGGGAGCGAGATCCGGATTCGGGGCCAAACAGCAATTCATATTTCGGATGGTTGGAGCGGGGCGGGAGATTGTCAGTTCAATCTTTCAGGCTGTTTTGAAATCGTCTGGCTCTCAGATTGCGTTTGGCATGGGATTGCCAGACGAAAGTGCTATAAGGTTTAATTATACGATTTTCAAAAATGCGGTTCGTCTTGATGAATAGGGGCGTTCAGAACGTGGGCGCGGCGGGACGGGCGCGGTTCTAATGCGAGCCGGCTGCATCATGCATGCAAGAAGATTGGGAACATCGACGATGGCTGCAAATTTTCGCAAGACGGGTTTGGCGCTGCTGCTGGCGGGAATGGGAAGCATGTATGCGGCGTATGCCGGACTGGGCCCCATCCGGGTGCTGTCTGCGGATGGGGACACGTTCTCCGCTGAAATTCCAGTGGTCAAGGAGAATATAGAAGACCTCGCGCAGGTGAATCTGGCCAACCGCAACGACTATCCTTTGCTGTCCCCCTACAGCGGATCGGCTCCGATTTTACATTTCAGTCTTGTCCGCGGCAGCGATGGCCATATCAGCAAGGTGCTGGTGAAAGGTCCGGCCAGCTTCGCCGAGCCCTTGCTTCGATTCGCGGTGGAAGTGCGTTGGCCGGCAGGCAGCCTGGTCAGGGAATTCGAGGTGGACTACAAGCGGGACGGGCCGCGCCGCAAGGCGCCCGCTCCTGCCGGCGGAGATGACGGCAAACGCCATGCGGCGGGACCAGACCAGGGGTCGAGGCTGGATGGCGCAGGGTTGGGCGACATCCGTGTCAGTTCCCGGCTGGGAGAGCCGTTAATGGCGGAGTTGCCGCTATTGGGCGGCGCATTCGACAAAACAGAGCAATTGCACGTCGCCATCTTGCCGGATGCCATTTCGGGAGGCTTGGCCAAGGAACAATTGCCGTTGCTGGCTTCCATTTCCCATCAGATCGATCGCGCCATCGATGGGCGGCGCATTTTGCGTTTGTCGTCGTCGCAGCCGATGACGCAGCCCAAGCTCTCATTCCGTCTTGAGGTCGCCGCCGGCAGCATCAAGGCGCAAAAGACATACAGCCTGCAACTGGATGGACTGGCGCAGCAGGCCAAAAACGAAACCGCCCGACCTATCCCTCAAGACGCGAAAAAGCCGTCTGCGGCCGAGGGTTTCAAGTCTTACAAAGTGAAGAAGGGCGATACGCTGTCAGCCATCGCGCTGGGCATGAGCGGGCATGCTCGCGGCGAGAGCGTGTCGGGAAAACTGCTGCTAGACAACCCGGACGCTTTCATCAACGGCGACGCCAACCGATTGCTGGCCGGAGCGGAATTGCGCTACCCATCCAGCTGGACGATGCGGACGGAGACCGCAGCCAAAGCGCCGGCGTCCTCGGAGTCGAAGGCGATGAAGCCGGTCGGCATGGCAAAGTTGCTGGAAGAGGGGCGCAACGCTGATGTCAAGGCAGGCGTTGCGGCCGCGCCGAAGGCCGAGGCGCGGGCTGAGAGCAAGGCGGCAGCCAAGGTCGAGATCAAGCCCGAGCCTAAACATCAAGCTCCAGCCAAAGCGGCTTCAGCGGCTTCTTCGCCAGAGGCGCTGGCGGCGGAGCGCCGCATGCGGGACATGTTGCAGAAGCAGGATCAGGCATTGCAGCAGACCGAGCAGCGGGCGAAGGCGCTTGAAGAGCAGATTCGGGCGATACAGCAGGCGAAGAGCAAACCTGCTCCGACTCCCGCTCCAGTCCCGATGCCATTGATCGCTCAGAACGCGCCCGCCGTCCCTGCGCAAGAGAAGGAACAGGCCAAAGCGCCCAGCCCGCCGCCCGTCCCGCCGCCTGTTTTGGAGCATTCCGCCAAGGAGGCCTCCGCGAGCTCATCGGTGGCGGCGTTGGCCAGCAAGCTGGGCATCAGCGAATCCGCCAAGTCCATGCCGCCCAGCCAGGAGGTTGCCAAACCTGCGCAGAGCGAGCCTGAGAAGACGCCGGCCAAGGCTGCTCCGCAGGTTGCCAGGAAGGAGGAGCACCCTGCCGCGACAGCCGCGGCCAAGCCTGTGGCCTCGGTGCCGCACTCCGCTCCGCAGGTGGCCGGGCACAAGCCGGAGGCGATGATGCCCCGCGAAGCGAAGTCCCTGCCGGCTAGCGGCATGGTCGACGAGGCTATGGCGGCGCTCAGCGACAAGGATGTGCTGATCAAGCTGGGTGGAGCGGCTGCCGCGTTGGGGCTGGTCGCCCTATTGCTGATGCGGCGCAAGAGGGCGGGGGGGGCGGATGCGCCGGCGGACGAAAGCGCGGCGGATCAGGCTGCCAAGATGCGGTTGAAGCCTTTGACCTCGCTAATGAGCTCGTTGAAGAGGGACGACGGCATTGATCTGGATTCCGTGGACGTGATGGCGGAAGCCGAGGTTTATCTGGCTTATGGCCGCGATGACCAAGCCTTGCTGATATTGCGCGACGGTCTGGAAAAGGAGCCGCTGCGGCAGGATTTGCGCCACAAGCTGCTGGAAGTGCTGGCGTCCCAGCCGGACAAGAAGGCATTCATCGAGGAGGCCACCGCGGCCAAAGGCATGTTCAGCAAGGACAGCACCATGTGGCTGCGTATTTGCGAATTGGGGCGGGCGGAACTGCCGGACCATCCTTTGTTCGCTGCGGCGGAGCCGGCGCCAGCTCTTCCTGACACACCCAAGGCTGCGGCGGAGCCTTCCCCGAGTTTCGAACCGGCGCCTCGCTCCGCGCC
Source organism: Chromobacterium phragmitis (assembly GCF_003325475.1). Classification (NCBI taxonomy): domain Bacteria; kingdom Pseudomonadati; phylum Pseudomonadota; class Betaproteobacteria; order Neisseriales; family Chromobacteriaceae; genus Chromobacterium; species Chromobacterium phragmitis. Next base: position 4,402,814 of record NZ_CP029495.1, on the reverse strand, counting down.
GCCTTCCGTTACCCCTGCCGGGGCTGGCGCCGAGGATGCGGAGAAAATGGAATTGGCCAAGCTCTATATGGAAATGGGCGACAAGGAAACCGCGGAATTGCTGATGCGCGAGGCTCAGCAGGGCAGGTGACCCCCTGGGGCGAGGAGAGTGGCACCGGTCCAGGCCGGTGCCATTTGTTTTTGCATTGCGACAAGACATGGCGCAAAACAGGCAGGATAGGATAAAGTGAGTGTTTTATCGTTCCAGGCCGAAGGGCTTGGAATCGGCATGAATGGATGGGCAGTTATGAGAATCGCGCTCGGCATCGAGTATGACGGTCGGGCGTTCGCCGGCTGGCAGAGTCAGCCGCACGGCAATACGGTACAGGACAGGTTGAATCAGGCGCTGGGCCAGATCGCCGGCAACCGGCAGGTCGTCACCCATGCCGCCGGCCGCACCGATGCTGGCGTGCATGCCGCGATGCAGGTGGCGCACTTCGATACCGATGCGGCGCGCCCGATGAATGCTTGGGTAAGAGGCGTCAACGCGCTGTTGCCCCCCGAGGTGGCCGTGGTGTGGGCGCGCGAGGTAAGCGACGAGTTTCACGCCAGGTTTTCCGCTTTTTCCCGCAGTTACAGTTACTTCCTGCTGACGCATCCTGTGCGTTCTTGCCTGCTGGCGGGCAAGGTGGGTTGGTACCACCAGTCGCTGGACGTGGGCGCGATGCGCGAGGCCGCCTCGCGCCTGCTGGGGCGGCATGATTTCTCCAGCTTCCGCGCCTCTGAGTGCCAGGCCAAGTCCCCGGTCAAGGATTTGCAGCGGCTGGACATTGCAGAGGCCGATGGCCTGCTGCGTTTCGATCTTCACGCCGATGCCTTCCTGCATCACATGGTGCGCAATATCGTCGGCGCGTTGTTGTATGTGGGCAAGGGAGCCCTGAGTCCGGCCGACCTGCAAGCGCTGATGCACGCGCGCGATCGCACCAGCGCGCCGCCCACCTTCATGCCTGACGGGCTGTATTTGACCGGGGTGGGCTATCCGGAAATTTTCCGCCTACCTTCGGCTTGTAACGAGGCAAGATTAAAGTTGCGATAATATTTATTTGTCATTATTTTATGGGCAGCGGCGATGGTTAGAATAAAAATCTGCGGAATTACCCGGCCTGGCGACGGCGTTGAAGCCGCTCGCCTCGGCGCCGACGCCATCGGCCTGGTCTTTTACGACAAGAGCCCGCGCAATGTGTCCATTGAACAGGCGCGTTCGGTGATCGCGGCCCTGCCGCCTTTCGTCACGGTGGCGGCTTTGTTCGTCAATCCGACTCGCGAGTGGGTGGAGCAGGTGTTGGCGGGCTGCGCCATTGACCTGCTTCAGTTCCACGGCGAGGAGAGCGCGGAATTCTGCCGATCTTTCCATCGTCCATATCTGAAGGCGGTGCGGATGAAGCCCCGTGTCGATCTGCGGCAACTGGCCGAGGCTTATCCGGACGCGCGCGGCTTGCTGACCGACGCCTTCGTCGAAGGCGCGCACGGCGGTACCGGCGCGACGTTTGACTGGACGTTGTTGCCGGACGATCTGTCCTTGCCGTTGATTCTGTCGGGCGGCCTGGACGAAAAGAACATAGAGGAAGCCGTGCGCCGGGTGAGGCCGGCGGCGGTGGATGTCTCCAGCGGCGTGGAGGCGGACAAAGGAATCAAAGACGCCGCCAGGATGGCGGCCTTCATATCAGGAGCAAAACATGGATCGGTATGATTTCCCCGATGCGCAGGGCCACTTCGGCCCTTACGGCGGCGTGTACGTCGCCGAAACCTTGATGGTGGCGTTGGATCAGTTGAAAGCAGAATACGCTCGCGTGAAGGCCGATCCTTCCTTCTGGCAGGAGTTCCACCACGAGCTCAAGCATTACGTCGGCCGTCCCAGCCCGGTGTATCACGCCAAGCGCTGGTCCGAGCAACTGGGCGGCGCGCAGATCTGGCTCAAGCGCGAAGACCTGAACCACACCGGCGCCCACAAGATCAACAACGCCATCGGCCAGGCTTTGCTGGCCCGCCGCATGGGCAAGAAGCGCGTGATCGCCGAGACCGGCGCCGGCCAGCACGGCGTGGCCACCGCCACCGTCGCCGCGCGCTACGGCATGGAGTGCGTGGTGTACATGGGCGCGGAGGATGTTAAGCGCCAGTCGCCCAATGTGTTCCGCATGAAGCTCCTGGGCGCCACCGTGGTGCCGGTGGAGTCCGGCTCCAAGACGCTGAAGGACGCGTTGAACGAAGCGATGCGCGACTGGGTGACCAATGTCGATTCCACTTTCTATATCCTGGGGACGGCGGCCGGCCCGCACCCGTACCCGATGCTGGTGCGCGATTTCGTATCGGTGATCGGCCAGGAGGCCAAGGTGCAGATGCCGGAAGTGATAGGCCGCCAGCCGGATGTCGTGGTGGCCTGCGTGGGCGGCGGCTCCAATGCGATAGGGATGTTCCACCCTTATATCGACGTGCCGGGCGTACGCATGGTGGGCGTGGAGGCGGGCGGCCACGGCGTAGCCAGCGGCAAGCACGCGGCGCCGATCTCCTCCGGCGCGCCGGTGGGCGTGCTGCACGGCTCCAAGAGCTATCTGATGCAGGACGCGGACGGCCAGATCATCGAGACCCACTCCGTCTCGGCCGGTCTGGACTACCCGGGCGTGGGGCCGGAGCATTGCCATCTGAAGGACATCGGCCGCGCCGAGTATGTGTCGATCGACGACGGCGAGGCCTTGCGCGCCTTCCACGACTGTTGCCATCTGGAAGGCATCATTCCGGCGCTGGAGTCCAGCCACGCGCTGGCCTGGGCCGCCAAGGTGGCGCCGACGATGGGCAAGGACCAGGTCATTCTGGTCAACCTGTCCGGCCGCGGCGACAAGGACATCAATACCGTTGCCGGCCTCTCCGGCATTACGCTGTAAGGAGAAGCCGCATGTCACGCATAGAAAAACGATTCGCCGAGCTGGCGGGCAAGAAGGCCCTGATTCCGTTCATCACCGCCGGCGACCCGCATCCCGGCCTGACCGTGTCGCTGATGCACGGACTGGTGGAGGGCGGCGCCGACATCATTGAACTGGGGGTGCCGTTTTCCGATCCGATGGCAGATGGTCCAGTGATCCAGCGCGCGTCCGAGCGCGCGCTCAAGCACAAGGTGGGTTTGCGCCATGTGTTGGAGATGGTGGCCGAATTCCGTCGCGACAACGCAACGACGCCGGTGGTGCTGATGGGCTACCTCAATCCGCTGTGCGCGATGGGCTATACCGAATTTGCCGCCCGGGCCAAAGCGGCCGGCGTGGATGGCGCGCTGACGGTGGACTGCCCGCCGGAAGAGGCCGCCGAGCTTCAATCCGCGCTGGATGCCCAGGGGCTGGACACTGTTTTCCTGATCGCGCCCACCACGCCGCCTTCCCGTGTGGCGGAAATCGCCAAATTGGCCCGCGGATACGTCTATTATGTGTCGTTGAAGGGGGTAACCGGCGCCGGACATCTGGACATTGATGACGTAGCGCGTAAAATTGCTGCCCTCAGACAACAATTGCCGCTGCCGATAGGCGTGGGTTTCGGGATTCGCGACGCCGCGACCGCGAAGGCCATCGCCTCCGCCGCCGACGCGGTGGTGGTGGGCAGCCGGCTGGTACAGGAAATTGAGGCGGCGACACCCGAAACTGCCAGAGAGCAGTTAACACGTCTGGTGGCCGAACTGAAGGCCGCCATCCGCTAGAACACCGACGGGGGCGCAGCGCCCCCGTCGCAATGTGGCCGGAGTGATATCCGGACACCCAGATTCAAGGAGTCAGCATGAGCTGGTTGAACAAGCTCCTCCCGCCGAAGATCAAGCGCGAGAATCGCGCCGACAAGCCTTCCGCGGTGCCCGAAGGGCTGTGGAGCAAGTGCCCGGAATGCGAAGCGGTACTGTATTACACCGATCTGGAGAATAATCTCCAGGTCTGCCCCAAGTGCGGCCATCATCATCCCTTGACGGCGCGCCAACGCCTGAACCTGCTGCTGGACGAGGAAGGCCGGCGTGAAGTGGGCGAAGAAGTAAAGCCCATGGACATTCTGAAGTTCAAGGACAGCAAGAAGTATCCTGACCGCCTGACGGCAGCCAAGAGCGATACCGGCGAGGACGACGCGCTGGTGGTGATGCAGGGCAGCCTCCACTCGCTGCCGGTGGTGGTGGCCGCGTTCGAATTCAAGTTCATCGGCGGCTCCATGGGTTCGGTGGTGGGCGAGCGCTTCGTGCGCGGCGTGCGCGCCGCGGTGGAGGCCAAGGCGCCCTTCGTTTGCGTGGCGGCCTCCGGCGGCGCGCGGATGCAGGAGGGTTTGAATTCGCTGATGCAGATGGCCAAGACCAGCGCCGCGCTGCAATTGCTGACCGAGAGCAAGCTGCCGTTCATCTCGGTGCTGACCGATCCGACGATGGGCGGCGTCTCTGCGTCTTTCGCCTTCCTGGGCGACGTGGTGATGGCCGAGCCCAAGGCGCGCATCGGCTTCGCCGGCGCGCGGGTGATCGAGCAGACCGTGCGCGAAACGTTGCCGGAAGGCTTTCAGCGCGCCGAGTTCCTGCTGGAGAAGGGCGCGGTGGACATGGTGGTGGATAGGCGCGAGCTGAAGCGCAAGATAGCCGGCATGATCACCTTGCTGATGCGGGAGCCGTCCGTCGTCTGAGCGGATGGGCTTCCTGTGCGAAAATGCCGCCTTCGGGCGGCATTTTCATTTGGAACTGCAGCCTTGCAGCGCGGCGTTGAACTGTTGCAGGAACTGCGGCCCCTCCCGGGCGAGAAAAGCCTTGCCGAAGTAGACGCCCATGGGCAGGGACTCGGCCAGCTCGCTGCGCAGCTCCGCCTGGAGACCCATCCGGGCCACCAGCGCGTCCACCGCGTAGGCGTTGCCCAGCACTGCGTCGACGCGGCGGGATTGCAGCATGCGAAGCAGCAGCTCGCTGTTGGCGGGCGTGGAGGTCAGCTGGTAGCCATGGTCGCGCAGCCACGCGTCCATGTTCGAGCCATTGAACGCGGCGATGCGCGCCTGGCGCTTGAATTCCGGGCTGGAGGGCGATAGCGGGCTGCTTTTCAGCAGGTACCAGCGCCGCTCGTAGGGCAGCAGCGGGCGAGAGAGCATGGCGTAGCCATCGCGTTCTTCGGATGGGGTGGCGGCAAAGAAGCCATCCGACTGCTGGTGCTGAACCTGCCATTGCGCGCGCGGCCAGGGCACGAACTCCAACGTGTAAGGACGCTGCATTTTCTTCAGCGCGCAGTCGACGATGCGAACGGCCAGGCCGTCGGCCTGGCCATTGTCGCGGGTGAACGAGAGCGGCGGTTGCTGGTGGGTGACGAGACGGACAGGCTCCGCCGCGGGCATGCCCGGCGCCGCCGGCAGCAAGGTGCAGGCCAGCAATAGTCTGGGCATGAGCGCGTGCGGCATGGTGCGTTCCGGTTTGGCGGGGCAAGCCCTGCTTCTCCTTAAGCGTAAGAAGAGCGCGGCATGGATGACAAGAAATTTCTGCCGCCGCCGTGACGCGGCGCAAGTCCGCTCACTCCGCCGGAACCAGCGCCTCCAGTTGCTCCTGCGCCGCCATCCATTCCTCTTCCACGGCCTCCAGCCGGCTGGCCACCTCGCCCTGGCGCTTCACGCTGTCGGCCATTTTCTGGCGGTTGGCGTCGTCGTAAGCCTCGCTGGAGGACAGGAAGGCTTCCAGCTGGGCCTTTTCCTCGCTCAGCTTGTTCATCTCCTGTTCCAGTTTGTTCAGCCGGTTTTGCAGCGGTTTGCGCAGTTTGGCCAGCTGCTGGCGCGCCTCGGCTTCCTGGCGCTTTTGCTCCTTGCGGTTGACGCCCTGGGCGTCGCAGTCGGAGAGCTTATTGCCCTCCGCCAACTGGGCGATGCGCCACTGGCGGTAGTCTTCCAGATCGCCGTCGAAGGGTTGCACCTTGCCGCCGCTGACCAGCCAGAACACGTCGGTGGTGGACTCCAGCAGGCTGCGGTCGTGCGATACCACGATCAGCGCGCCGGTGAAGTCCTGCAAGGCCAGCGTCAGCGCGTGGCGCATTTCCAGGTCCAAGTGGTTGGTCGGTTCGTCCAGCAGCAGCAGATTGGGCTTTTGCCACACGATCATCGCCAGCGCCAGACGCGCTTTCTCGCCGCCGGACATCGGGCCGACCGGGTCGGTGGCGGCGTCGCCGCGGAAGTTGAAGCCGCCTAGGAAGCTGCGCAGCTCCAGCTCGCGCGTGGTCGGGGCCAGGCGCTGCATATGCTGCAGCGGCGTTTCGTCCGGCCGCAGCGTTTCCAGCGTGTGCTGGGCGAAATAGCCTATCTTCAGCATCTGCGCGTTGATGCGCTCGCCGGCGCGCGGCGCCAGGTCGCCGGACAATAGCTTGACCAGCGTCGATTTGCCGGCGCCGTTGACGCCCAAGAGGCCGATGCGCGCGCCGGCTTCCACCGACAGGCTGATGCCGGACAGGATGGTCTTGTCGCCGTAGCCGGCGTCGGCCTTGTCCAGCTTCAGCAGCGGATTGGGCAGATGCTCGGGGCTGTCGAAGTGGAAGTCGAACGGCGAGGCGGAGTGGGCCGGCGCGATGCGCTCCAGCTTTTCCAGCGCCTTGACCCGGCTCTGCGCCTGGCGCGCCTTGCTGGCCTTGGCCTTGAAGCGGTTGATGAACGATTCCAGGTGGGCGATCTGGCGCTGCTGCTTCTCGTATTCGCCTTGCTGGCGCGCCAGTTTTTCCGCGCGCATCACTTCGAACTGGCTGTAGTTGCCGGTGTACAAGGTCAGCGTCTGGTTGGCCACTTCCACGGTATGGCTGCAGATGGCGTCGAGGAAGTCTCTATCGTGCGAGATCACCAGCAGGGTGCCGGGGTAGGCCTGCAGCCAGTCTTCCAGCCACAGCACCGTTTCCAGGTCCAAGTGGTTGGTCGGTTCGTCCAAGAGCAGCAGGTCGGAACGGCACATCAGCGCCTGGGCCAGGTTCAGCCGCATGCGCCAGCCGCCGGAGAAGCTGGCCACCGGGCGCTGTTGCGCGGCTTCGTCGAAGCCCAGGCCGGTCAGCAGCTTGCCGGCGCGGGACGGCGCGGAGTAGGCGTCGATATTGGCCAGCTCGCCGTGCAGATGGCCGATGGCGTTGCCGTCGTGCTTGTCTTCCGCGTCCGCCAGCTGGGCTTCCAGCGCGCGCAACTCCTTGTCGCCATCCAGCACGTAATCGAGCGCGCTGCGCTCCAGCGCCGGCGTTTCCTGCGCCACGTGGGCCACGGTCCAGTTGGGAGGCAGCAGCATGTCGCCGCCGTCGGCGTGCAATTCGCCCAGCAGCATGGCGAACAGGCTGGATTTGCCCACGCCGTTGGCGCCGGTCAGGCCGGCTTTGTAGCCCGGGTTCAGCGTCAGGTTGGCGCCGATCAGCAATTCTTTCAGGCCGCGGCGCAGGCTGAGGTTTTTCAGTTGGATCATGTTCTTTTGGCCGTCCGCGCGGACGGACGGCATGTGTGTTCGGTTTATACCGCCGGCAGGCTGGACAAGTCCCAGCGCGGCTTGATGGTGAAGCCGCCTGCCGGCTCGGCGAATTTCAGCCGCATGGCGCCGGCGAAGGCGATCATCGCTCCGTTGTCGGTGCACAGCGCCAAGGGCGGGTAGAACACCTCGAAACGCTTGCGGGCCGCGGCTTCGTTCAGCGCGGCGCGCAGCTGCTTGTTGGCGCCGACGCCGCCGGCCACTACCAGCCGCTTCATGCCGGCCAGCTTCATCGCGGCCAGCGATTTCTTCACCAGCACTTCGACGATGGCTTCCTGGAAGGCGCGGCAGATGTCCATCCGCGTTTGCTCGTCCAGCTCGCCCTGGGCGGATTCCTGCTGGCGCACCAAGGTCAACACCGCGGTCTTCAGGCCGGAAAAACTCATGTCCAGATTGCCGGAGTGCAGCATGGGCCGCGGCAAGGTGAAGCGGTCGGGGCTGCCGGATTCGGCCAGCTTGGACAACAGCGGGCCGCCGGGATAGGGCAGGCCCAGCAGCTTGGCGGTTTTGTCGAAGGCTTCGCCGGCGGCGTCGTCCACCGTTTCGCCCAGGATTTCGTAGTCGCCGACGCCGCGCACCGCCATCAGCTGGGTGTGGCCGCCGGAGACCAGCAGCGCCAGGAAGGGGAATTCCGGCTTGGGGTCCGCCAGCAACGGCGACAGCAGGTGGCCTTCCAGATGATGCACCGGAATGACCGGGAGATTCAGGCCGAAGGCCAGCGCGTTGGCCATGCTGGCGCCCACCATCAGCGCGCCGCCCAGGCCGGGGCCTTGGGTGTAGGCGACGGCGTCCAGGTCGGCCAGCGTTTTGCCGGCCTCGGCGAGGCAAGCCTCGGTCAGAGGAATGGCGCGGCGGATATGGTCGCGGCTGGCCAGCTCGGGCACCACGCCGCCATACTCGGCGTGCATGGCCATTTGGGTGTGCAGTTGGTGGGCCAACAGGCCGCTGTCGGTGTCGTACAGCGCGACGCCGGTTTCGTCGCAGGAGGATTCAATGCCTAATACCAGCATGGGTGCAGCTCGGATATAACGGGACAATCTTTCTATTCTACCGGTGAATCTTTGTCCGCCCAATCGACAATGTTAGTCTGACGATCATTTTCGATCAAAAAAGGGGGGCAGGGCGATGCAGGCGAGGCTGAAATGGGTGGACGGCGTGTGTTTCATGGGCGAGACCGGCAGCGGCCACGCGGTGGTGATGGACGGCGCGCCGGAGGGCGGCGGCCGCAACCTGGGGCCGCGGCCGATGGAGCTGGTGCTGCTGGGCACCGCCGGCTGCACCAGCTATGACGTGCTCTCCATCCTGAAGAAATCCCGTCAGGACGTGCGCGACTGTTGGGTGGAGATGGAGGCGGATCGCGCCGACATCGACCCCAAGGTGTTCACCAAGATTCATTTCCATTTCGTGGTGGTAGGGAAAGGCTTGAAGCCGGACGCGGTGGAGCGGGCGATCAAGCTGTCGGCGGAGAAATACTGCTCCGCTTCCATCATGCTGGGCAAGACCGCCGACATCACCCACGATTTCGAGCTGCGCGAGGACTGATTCAGCCGGGCTGCCTGCTTGCCGAGCGATCCAGCAGATCGCGCCGGCTGGCGGTGTCGTTGCGGCGTATCTTGGCCTGCAGCTGCATCAGACCGTACAGCAAGGCCTCGGCGGTGGGCGGGCAGCCCGGCACGTAGACGTCCACCGGCACGATTCGGTCGCAGCCGCGCACCACGGAATAGCTGTAATGGTAATAGCCGCCGCCGTTGGCGCAGGAGCCCATCGACAGCACGTAGCGCGGCTCGGACATCTGGTCGTAGACCTTGCGCATCGCCGGCGCCATCTTGTTGGTCAGGGTGCCGGCCACGATCATCAGGTCGGCCTGGCGCGGCGTGGCGCGCGGTATCCAGCCGAAGCGGTCCATATCGTAGCGCGCCGCCGCCGCATGCATCATTTCCACCGCGCAGCAGGCCAGTCCGAACGACAAATACCACAGGCTGCCCTCTTGGGCGCGGCCGAATAGGCTGTCTAGGGTGGTGAGCAGGAATCCGTCTTTTTCCAGCGAGGGGTGATTCATCAGGCCTCTCCGTTTGGCAGATTCCCCATGCTGCGCCGCCGGCTCAGACCGCGTCTTGCATCGAGGCGACATCCGCGGCCTCGCCCGCCAGCATCTCCCGCAGATCTGCGTCCACGCTGGCCAGCACCAGCCGTTTTTCGTTCTCGTCGTAACGCAGCAGGCCCAGCTCCGGGCTGGACGAGCCATGCATGCCGCGCGCGAAATCGCGCGGGGTGAAGCCGGACAGCAGCTTGAAGTCGCGGCTGAGGTGGGCCTGGTCGAAGTAGCCGCATGCCAGCGCCAGGTCGGCCAGCGAGGTAGCCGGGCTCTGGATCATTCCACCCATCGCTTGCAAGAAGCGCGCCATGCGGCGCATGTCGCGCAGGGGTTGGCCATAGCGGGCGAGGAAACGCCGCTCGAACTGGCGCAAGCTCAGACCGGATTGTTTCGCCAGCGTCTGGCTGTCCAGGAATAGCGACGCGGCGGGCAGTTGCCAACGGTCCAGGCCGCATCGGGCCTCCCGCCGCGCCAGCTGAGCCCGCATCCATGCCGACATGGCCTCCATCCATTGGGAAGGGCCATCGCGCAGGCGCAGGCTGTCGAACAGCTTGTCCTCTTCCTCGCGGCCGATCAGGGCGTCCAGCGGCCAGATCCGGTCGGTCAATTCATGGCTGGAAATGCCGAACAAGGTTTGCAACTGGCCGATGCGCAGCGGCGCGCTGACAAACACCGTGCCGGGCTCAATGTGCAGGCGCACCGGGCGGGACAGCATGCCGACGGCGAAGCTGCGCGGCGAGTCCATGCGCTCCTCGCCTCGTTCGGCATGAGTGGAGCCGGCCAGCAATGCGCCGATGTAGGGGAAGGGCATGGCGGGCATGCGCAGCGCGCCGCCATCGGCATGCTCGATGTGGAAGTAGCGGACGATGCCGCTCAGCGATAGCGGCGGCGGCAGGATCAGGCGGCTCATGGTTGTCGATGATAGGCGAGTCGGCATGGGGATTCCATTGGTATCGTTCTGGCGTCTTTTGCCGCGCCGCTGCTAAGCAAATCGCCAGTCCGTCTTTATGCTTTGTGGATATCGGGTGTAGCATGGCGCCACGCATACAAAGACAGAAAGAGGCTGAGACATGAAGCGAACCTTGTTGGTGATGGCCCTGGCGCTGGCCGGTTTGATGCCGATCGCGCATGCTGACGTCATCGACGGCCATGCCTTGCCGCCCGGCATCAGCTGGCAGCAGGGCGACGTGCCGGCGGCGTTCGCGCGCGCGCAGGCGGAGAACAAGCCGGTGTTCCTGTATTGGGGCGCGGTATGGTGCCCACCGTGCAATCAGGTGAAGTCCACTATCTTCAATCGCCCGGACTTCATCGCCGCGACTCGGCAGTTCGTGCCGGTGTACCTGGACGGCGACAGCGAGAATGCGCAGCAACTGGGCGAGAAGTTCAAGGTGCGCGGCTACCCGACCATGATTCTGTTCCGCCCGGACGGCGCGGAGATCACCCGCCTGCCGGGCGAGGTGGACCCCGAACGCTATCTGCGCACGCTGCAGCTGGGCTTGTCCGCGGTAAAGCCGGTGAAGACTCTGCTGTCCGACGCGTTGTCCGGCAACAAGCTGGCCACGGCCGACTGGCAACTGTTGGCCGACTACGCTTGGGACGTGGATCATGGCCAGCTGATTCCGGAGCTGGATGTGCCCGCCACGCTGACGAAGCTGGCGGAACGGGTGCCGGCCGAGCCGGCCGTCGTCGCGACCCGCCTGCAATTGAAGGCGCTGGCCGCCGTGGCGGGTGAGAAGGACGCTCCTTCCTTCGACAAGAGCCAGGCGCGCAGCCGCTTGTTGCACGTGTTGGGCGACGACAAGCTGAGCCGCGCCAACGCCGATATCGTCATTTATTCCGCTGGCGACGCGCTGAAGCTGCTGGGCGACGACGCCGCGTTGCGCCAGGCTCTCGACGTCCAGTTGAAAAGGCTGGAGGCCGATCCGACCCTATCCTGGAGCGACAGGCTGGGCGCGGCGTCCACGCAGCTGTCTTTATACAAGCAGCGCCACGCCAAGCAGCCGCTCCCTGTCGGCCTAGTGGCCGATGTGAAAGCCAAAGTGGCTGAGGCGGACAAGGCCAGCTCCAACCCTTATCAGCGCCAGGCGGTGATCACCGCCGCCGGCGAGCTGCTGGCAGATGCGGGTCTGCTGGACGAGTCTGACAAGCTGTTGAAGGGCGAATTGAAAACCTCGCACGCGCCGTATTACCACATGCTGATCCTGGCCTCCAACGCCAAGGAGAGGGGCGACAAGCCGGAAGCGCTTTCCTGGTACCAGAAGGCCTATCAGGCGTCGGAGGGGCAGGCTACCCGGCTGCAGTGGGGCGCCAGCTACGTCAGCAACGCGGTGGAGCTCGCGCCGCAGGACGCGGAACGGATCGAGGCCGCCGCCGGCGAGGTGTTCGCCGACGCCGGCAAGTCGGGCAGCGCTTTTTACGAGCGCAGCCGCCGATCGCTGGAAAAGGTGGCGGGCAAGCTCAAGGCCTGGAACCAGGGAAGGGAGCATGCCGAGGCGGTCAATCGCCTGGCTGGGCAGTTGAGCGGCGTCTGCGAAAAGCTGCCAGAGGCGGATGCGCAAAAACCGGTGTGCGACGGCCTGGTCAAATCGCTGCGTTCTTGACGCATGCCTGTCGGCGGCTTTCGGCCGCCGCCGGGGTTAATGAAAGTGCGGGCTCTGGCTATAGAATTCGAAGCATTGCCTGAGCCTGTCCTGTTGCTGCAGCGAGGGGCCGATGAAGGTCAGGCCGTACAGATGGCCCTCGTCGGTTTCCTTGCTCCATAGCAGTTTGGCCTTGAGTTCCAGCGGTTCCTGGCTGACATAGTCCTCGATGCTGTCGCGCGGCAGTTGCAGCTTCAATTGCAGCGGCTTGTCCATCGGGACATCCAGCGGCAAGGGCAGCCGCAGTTGCAGGCCTGACATGCTGAAGTCTGCGGTGATGGCGTCGCGCAGCCGCTCGCCTTCGTGCACCTGAACCAGCAGGTTCTTGCTGACTCGGGGGGTTTTGCGGTTGTCGTTGGCCTGGGGCGTCGCCATCCAGTTGGGGTCGAACTGGAACTGTTGCATGATGTCTCGCAAGTTCTCCGTCACGCGGTACAGATCCTGGCTGATGGCGCCGGTGGTATGGACCTTCAGCGAGTTTTCGTTCAGCGACGACAGCAAGGTGTCCAACTGCTGCTGCAGCGTCGTCAGTTTCAGCATCTGCTCCACGCTGGCCTGGCCGATCCGATGGGCGGCGTCGACGTTGTTGTCGATGTCCTTCACTAGGCCGGAAATGGCGCTGCTGGCTTGTTCAGCCTTTTCCATGCCGGCGTGGGTGCGCTCGATGATGCCTTGCACTGAGCGGGTGTTTTCTTCGATCAGCTGGTTGAGGTTGCCGATGATGGAGGTGATCTCGTCGGTGGCCTGGCTGGCGTGATACGCCAGCTTGCGCACTTCGTCGGCCACCACGGCGAAGCCTCGGCCCTGCTCGCCAGCGCGCGCGGCTTCTATCGCCGCGTTCAGCGCCAGCAGATTGGTCTGGTCGGTGATGCTGGCGATGGTCTGGGTGATCAGCTGGATCTTTTTGTTGGCTTCGCCCAGCGCCAAGATCTTGCTTTCCGCGGTGCGGGCTTCGTGCACCGCCTGCCCCATCTCTTCGATATTGCCGCGCATGGTGGCCATGCCTTGTTCGGCGCTGTTGCGGGCCTGATCGGCGTGGGTGCTGACCATCTGGGCGATGTTGCGCACCGATTCGGCGGTGTCGGACAGGTCCGATGTGGCGCGACGGACATCGGCCGAATGGCTTTGCTCCTGCTGCGAGGTGTCGGTGATGTGTTTGGAGATGTCGGATATCTGGTAGGAGGACTGCGCCACCTGCTTGGATTCCAGATCCAGGAGCCGCATGTATTCGGCCAGCTTGCCGGCCATGTCCTTCATCGCGCCCAGCAGGCTGTCAGGGTCTTTCGAACGGTTGACCACTTCCAGCGCCAGGTTGCCGGCGGCGATCTCGCGCGCCACCTGCGTGGCGTAGGCGGGCTCGCCGCCTAGGATGCGCGTCAGGCGGCGGAACTGGTAGTAATTGCCGATGACGACCAACAGCATGGCGATGGCGGCCACGGTGACGTTCACGATGAAGGCGTCGTCCAGAATGTCGCGCTGGCGGCTGCTGGCGGCGGACGACTGCTTATCCAGCTGGCCGGCGACTTGTTCCAATTGCTTGTTTATCGCGTCTGTGGTGTCGTCGAAGCCGGTGCCGGGCTGTTTCATGATGGCGTTGCCGGCTTCCCGTCCTTGATGGATGTACACTTCGGCCATCTTGCGGCCAACCTCGTGCAGCTTGTCGATCTGTCCTTTCAGCGGCTGCAGCGACGACGAAAGCTCCGGCAGCAGCCGGATCAGCTTGTCCAGCTCCTGCTGCGCCTGCTTGCGGTTGGTTTCCGCGTCGCGATAGTCGTCGGAGCCTTCGCCGGTAGCGGCGGCGTCAGTCAGGAATTGCTGGATCTGCACCACGTTGTAACGCGTGTTCTTGAAGGCGATGGTGGCTTCCGCCAGCTGCCTTTGCTCGGTTTCCGCGCGCATCAACGCGGTATCGCTGAGCCAGATCATCGCATTGCCTATCAGCAGCGGCACGGCGACGATCAAGGTGCCGAGTATCATCAACTGCTTGACTGACAGCTGTCGCATCATCCTCTCCGCTAGGGGCATGCCTTGGCGTTATAGTCCAATTCCCATCAGGTGGCATGCGATCGGCAACATGAATTTCCACTGGTTTGCATTTGGTATTTTGCGCTGCGGGAGGCTTGGCGTTTGTCTCAAGGAGAAAGCCGGGTAGAATGCGCGCTTTGGCAATGCATTGATTTGACGGGAAATCGCGATGGCGAAGAAACAACAGGAAAAACTGGACGAGGAAACGCTGGCGCTGCTGGCTTGGTGCGCAGAAGTGGAGACCCATCTGGTGGCCGCCGGCGCGACCGAGGCGGAGGCTCAAGAACACATCGAAGAGCAGGCCGAATGGTATACCGACCAGTTCTTTGACGGCCTGACGCCGGAAGAGGCGGCCAAGGCCGCTTTGGCATGAGGCAGCGCGTAGCCGTCATCGACTTCGAAACCAACGGCGCGGCGCCCGGGCGGGAGTGCCGCGCCACCGAGATAGGCGTGGCGATGGTGGAGGGCGGCCGCGTGGTCGACCGTTTCCAGAGTTTGATGAACGCGGGCGTCTGGGTGCCGCCGATGATAGAGCGCCTGACCGGCATCAGCAACGCCATGCTGAAGGACGCCCCGCCCGCGGAGCAGGCGATGCGCGAGGCTGCCCGTTTTGTCGGCGATACGCCTTTGGCCGCGCACAACGCCAGTTTCGACCGCAAGTTCTGGGACTACGAGCTTGGCTTGTTGGGGCTGGCGCGCAGCCAGGAGTTCGCCTGCACCTTGATGTTGTCGCGCCGCTTGCTGCCGCAGGCGCCGGACCACAAGCTGGGCACGCTGGCGCGTTGGGCCAGTCTGCCGGATACCGGCCGCGCCCACCGCGCGCTGGCGGACGCCGAAATGGCCGCCAATCTGCTGACGCTGTTGGGCGATACGCTGCAGCAGCAATACCGGCTGGCCGATATCGACCATGCTTTGATGTGCAAGCTGCAGAAGGTGGCTGCAGCCAAAGTTAAGCCTTATTTGAGAGAGCTGCAGGCCGCGGCGACGGCGTGAAAAAGCGGAAGCCAAGGGCTTCCGCTTGTCGTTTATGGCCAGCTTACTTTTCTTGCGGCGTGATGACCTGCACCACATAGGCATAAGGGCCGTTGGGCGGGCGTTCCGCGATGTAGGCGCAATACCAGTTGGAGCCCCAGGGCAGGCCGGTGTCCCATGGGGTGTTCTGGGCATCGTCCCAAGTCCATTTCTTGGTTTTGTCCTGCGGGTTGGATGGGAAACTGGTCCCTTCGTAAACGTGGATTTGGCCTTGTTGGGCGCGGAACGGCGCGGTGCTGCTCCATTTGAGCCAGAGATTACCGTGCTGCTGGAACGCGGTCAGCGTCCAGGCGTAACTCTTGGTGGCCGTGGCTTCCGCGATGGCGGCCTGGGTTTCGGTGGCGGTGCTCATCATTCCCTCCCGGGAGATTTGGAAAGAAAGGGGCGGCCCGGGGGAGTCTTCAGGATCGCCGAATGAGCGATGCGGGCGCGAGCCGGACACGGAGGCCAAGCTGAGTGGGCCGCCTTGGCTTCATATTAGGTAGCGATGGGCAACTTAAAAATACGTATCAATACTATTTTTATTTAAATATTTTCAATGGAACGTTGAGGCGTGGGCATGGCGGCGGTGCATGGACGGGCGCAGGCAGGGTTTGCCAAAGAGGCGCAAGCTTATGAACGCGGCCGGCCGGAATACGCGTGGGCGCTGACGGACTGGCTGGAGCGGGAGCTAGGTCTGGGCGCAGACTCCGTCGCGCTGGATCTGGGCGCGGGCACCGGCAAGTTCACCAGATTGTTGACTGGGGTGGCCGGCGAGGCAATCGCGGTGGAGCCGGTGGCCGAGATGAGGGCGCAATTGCAGGAAAGTCTGCCTGGCACCCTTGCGCTGGCCGGCACGGCTGAGGGGATTCCCTTGCCAGACGGGGCCGTGGATGCGGTGGTTTGCGCCCAGGCCTTTCACTGGTTCGCCAGCGAAACCGCGCTGGCGGAAATCCATCGCGTGTTGAAGCCTGGCGGCAGCTTGGGCTTGGTGTGGAATGTGAGAGACGAGTCCTGCGCCTGGGTGGCGGAGATCACCCGGCTGATGGCCCCGCATGAGGGCGACACGCCGCGCTTCCGCTCCGGCGCATGGCGCAGGCCGTTCGAAGCCGGCCGCTATTTCGCCGCGCCGGCCTTGACCATGCTTCCGCACACTCATGCCGGCCCGCCTGATCGCGTGATCGTCGACCGTTTTCTGTCGGTCAGCTTCATCGCCGCCTTGCCGGACGATGAAAAACGGCGCTTCGCCGAAGCGTTGCGCCGTCTGATCGCCACCCATCCCGATTTGCGCGGCAGGGAGGAGGTGGCGTTTCCTTACCGCACCGAGGCGTATCGTTGCGCCCGGCTGTAAAGCGGTTTAGCCGATCTGCAGCGGGGGGAAGGACTTGACCAGGTCGTCGATGGCCTTGACCTGGGCCAGGAAGGGCTCCAGTTGTGTCAGCGGCAGCGCGCTGGGGCCGTCGCATTTGGCCTCGGCCGGATTCGGGTGGGCCTCCAGAAACAGGCCGGCGATGCCGATGGCCATGCCGGCGCGGGCCAGCTCGGCCACCTGGGCGCGGCGGCCGCCGGACGCGGCGGCGCCGGATTCGCGCTGTTGCAGCGAATGGGTGACGTCGAAGATCACCGGACGGTTGCCGCTGACTTTCTTCATCACGCCGAAGCCCAACATGTCCACCACCAGGTTGTCGTAGCCGAGGCAGGTGCCGCGGTCGCATAGGATCAGTTGCTCGTTGCCGGCTTCGACGAACTTCTCCACTACGTTCTGGATCTGCGCCGGGCTCATGAACTGCGGCTTCTTGATGTTGACGGCGCGGCCGGTCTTGGCCAGCGCTTCCACCAGGTCGGTCTGGCGGGCGAGGAAGGCCGGCAGCTGCACCACGTCGGCCACTTCTGCCACCGGGGCGGCCTGCCACGGCTCATGCACGTCAGTGATCACCGGCACGCCGAAGGTGTCTTTCACCGCCTGCAGGATCTTCATGCCTTCTTCCAGGCCCGGGCCGCGGTAGGAATGGATCGACGAGCGGTTGGCCTTGTCGAAGCTGCCCTTGAACACGTAGGGGATGCCCAGCTTTTGCGTGACGCGGACGTATTCTTCGGCGGCGCGCAGCGCCAGGTCTCGGGACTCCAGCACATTGATGCCGCCGAACAGCGTGAAAGCGCCCTGATTGCTGACATTGATGTTGGACTGGATGGGAACGTTGATCACGTGATTTTTCCTATATCTTGTAGAACATATGCGAAAGCGGGGTGCTGTTCGTTCGGATCGAGCTTTTCGCCGCATTGCTGGACCCCGACATGATATACCCGCTATCCGGCTGCGTACTATCGTTGCCGCGTCAATTTTCCCTTGTCCGTCATGATGGAGGGTGGACTCGTCCGGCTTGCATGGCGAGAGTGGAATTTAAAAGTCATTATTTCAGTAGTACAATAATGCCAATAAATTATATGGTGGCTGTGAAATAATATGATTTTGAAAGAAAAAGTCTTTCTCGAAGCCAAGGATTGGAAGCAGGCAGCCGGCGACGCCGCGGAAAAGGAAATGGCTTTTTATTTGCGGCGTTATTTCGCCGACGATCAGGAGGTATATGTCCTCAATGATGTGAGGCTGGAACTGGATGGCGATGCCGCGCAAATGGATCATGTGCTGATTCACCCGGCTGGCTTGACCATAGTCGAAAGCAAGAGCGTTTCGGGCAAATTGCAGATGAGGGCGGATGGACAATGGCTGCGCTGGTTCGACGACCGCTCTTCGGGCATGGCGTCCCCGATCATCCAGGCCAGAATGCAGTCGGAGTTCCTGCGCAAGTACTTGCGTAGCCGCACCGCGCAACCGGAGGTGATAGACCGTTTGGCGATGGATGTGATCGTGTCCATTTCCAGCAAGGGCCAATTCATTCCGCCCAAGGGCGTCGAGGTGCCGGAGGTGTGCAAAGCGGATCAGGTCGGGGAGCGCATCCGCGCCAAAACTCAAGGTGAGGCGGCGTTTCCCGCGTCGCATCGGCGCATTCTGGGCAAGTATCTGGCCAAGATGCACAAGCCGCGCACCGAGTCGATGGTGGTGGCGCCGGCCGCTCCCATGACTGCGCCCTCTCCAGCGCCGACGGCAAAGCCGGAAGCGTCGGTTCTGCGGCATCTGGCCTACATCGGCCCCTTGCTGAAGCCGGCCGGATTGTTGCGTAGCCTGGCCGGCGGGGCGGCGCTGCGCAAGGTCTACGCCACATTATGCAAGGGGTGCGGATCGCAACGGTTGGAATTCCGTTACGGCAAGTTCGGCTACTACCTGAAATGCCTAGATTGCGGAGAAAACACCGCGATCCGGCTGGATTGCCGGCAATGCGGCAAGCAGACCCGCCTACGCAAGCAGGAGGAGTGCCTGTTCGTCGAGTGCAAGGACTGCGATCTGTCCGAAGTACTGCACCGCAACGACCAACCGTTGCCTGAGTTGGCCTGACGCCATTTGCGGCGGGACAGGACATTTGGTTTTCTCGCCTATATAGTGGATGCCTTTCGAACCTGACGATGACGACCGATATGAGCGACTTGTCTGCCTTCCCGATCACCGGCAAATGGCCGGCCCGGCATCCCGACCGCCTGCAGCTGTACTCTCTGCCGACGCCCAACGGCGTCAAGGTTTCCATCATGCTGGAGGAAACCGGCCTGCCGTACGAGGCGCACCTGGTCAGCTTCGAGCGCGACGATCAGCTGTCGCCGGCATTCCTGTCGCTGAACCCGAACAACAAGATCCCGGCCATCCTCGACCCCAACGGTCCGGACGGCAAGCCAATGGCCCTGTTCGAGTCCGGCGCCATCCTGATCTATCTGGCCGAAAAGACCGGCCAGTTGCTGCCCAAGGACCCTGCCGCGCGCTATGAAGCCATCCAGTGGCTGATGTTCCAGATGGGCGGCGTGGGGCCGATGTTCGGCCAGCTGGGCTTTTTCCACAAGTTCGCCGGCAAGGACTACGAGGACAAGCGCCCGCGCGACCGCTACGTCGCCGAGTCCCGCCGCCTGTTGCGGGTGCTGGAGGGACGGATGGCTGGCCGCGCCTGGATCATGGGCGGCGAATACACCATCGCCGACATCGCCACCTGGCCATGGGTGCGCAATCTGGTGGGTTTCTACGGCGCGGGCGAGCTGGTGGGCTTCGATGACTTTCCCAATGTCCAGCGGGCATTGCTGGCTTTTGGCGAACGGCCCGCGGTCGCGCGCGGGCTGGCGATTCCGGCGCGGGGCTGAAACGCATGGAGAAAATAATGATCCCGTTTGGCCGCGCCGCGGCGCTGGCCGCATTTTGCTGCGCCGCCGCGCAGGCTGCGGAGCCTTCCAAAGCGCAGGTCGGGCGCTGGCTGGGCGATGTGGGCAAGATAGAGCTTGGCCCCATGCATGCCGTAGCGCTGAAAGGCGGCGAGAAGGGTTACGTGATTGAGGCTGAGTTTCCCGAGCAAGGCCGGAATTTCATGCAGGGCTACGTTTTGGCGCGCCCGGCGAGGGCAAAGGCCATCGTGCTGGACGGGTATGGAGGCCAGACTAGCGATGTGGGCATGATTGCCCGGGATGATCGCAAGGGCGACATGCTGGTGTTGGGAAGCGCGGGCTCCGGCCAGGGCAGTTACGGCCATGCCCAGTACGTGGTGGTGCTGGATGGCTGGAAGCCAAGAGTGCTATTCAAAGCGGAAGAAGACAGCAATTACGGCGACTGCGGCTATGATGGCAAACCCTGCGAGGGAAGCCAGGTGTTTTTGAATGTGCTGGATGGCGACAATGGCAAAATCCAGGTGGCCGTCACCACCGTGAGGCATTCCGGCCTCGACGAAAAGAGGATGAAGAGCAGCGTATCGGCCAAGATCGTGACGCTGTCCCATCCGAAATAACGCCTGCGGGCCGGAATGCCGCATCCGGCCCTTCCTGCGCGAGTCAGCGCAGCGCGCCGCGCTTTACGTGCGGTTCGCGCATGCTGCCGCTGTCTATCTTCCACGCGCCGCCTTGCTTGACCACCACATAGCTGGCTTTCTCCTCGCCGCCTTTGGGGTGGGGCTTGGCTTGCTCGTCCGAAGGGCGGGTGGGGTCCAGTTGATAGCGGACCACGAATTCGCAGCGGCGCGGGCCGCATCGCTGCGGCTGCACGCCGTAGCCGGTGATCAGCGTCACCATGTCCCAACCCGGCTCGTCTTGGTAATTGGCAAAGTAGCGGGCGGCCGGATACTCCTGCAGCCGCATGCCGGCGGCGTCCTTGGCCAGATAGCTTTCCAGCATGGCTTGCGGGGAGCCGGCGGCGGCGAGCGGCGCCGCCATGGCCAGGCCGATCAGAACAGCGCTTTTGTACATGATGCTTTTCCTTTTCCTTGTCATGGCGGGCGTCAGGCGATGGTTGGCATGCTGGCGTAGCAACGAACCATGTCCATGATCGCGATTCGGCCGAAACGATCGAACATCAGCCAACAGTCGCCCTGCATTTTCGCCCGGATGTGAGCGCCCGCCGGCCAGGAGAACGCGATGTCCGGATAGGTTTCCCCATCCCGCGCCAGCAGCACGCAGGCATCGTTTTCCTGCCGCATCGCCACGGCTACGCTGTTTTGGCCCAGCGTGACGTTGAGCGCGGCTCCGGACATCTGCGGCGGCAGTGCGAGGCCGTGATCCTTGTCGTTGCCGGAATGCTGGCTGACCAGCCATGGGTTGTCCTGCTCGTCCCATGCCATCCAGAAGTAGCGGTAGCTGCCCCAGGGCGAGGGGATGACGGACATGTCGCCTTTCTTCTCCAGAACCGGCACGTGGCCGCGGGACTCCAGCCGCCTGCCGGGCAAGCGATATTGCCAAAGCACCATTTTATCGTCTGGATCCACCAGTTCGTACTGTTCGCAGGATGGGCTGCGCAAAATGCGCACCGCCCGGCCCGGCAGTTTGTCGATTTGCCACAGCACGCGGCTGAGACCGTGTCCGGTGTCCAATACCCGGATCGCATCGCCCTGGCCAACCGTCCAGCCGATGCCGTCGAAGCCGGCGGCGAAGCAGTCGACGGCGATGATGCCCAGGTCTCGGTGCTCACGCGTCACCAGATCCAGACGCTGTACGCACAGCATGTCGCCCCGGTAGATCACGGCGAGGGCGATGTGGCCGCTGTCGGCTAGTACGATGCTGTCGGCGGGCGCGGGGAAGCGATGCAAGGTCTTGCCTCTGGGGTCGCGCAGGGTGACGCCAGCCTCGCCCTGCGCGACCAGCAGGCGCATGTCGGGCAGCAAGGCGATGTCGGATACCGGCTGGCCAATGGCGGCGGGGACGGATATCCAGGACACTTCCTTTTTCTCGGACAAGGGGTGGGGCTTGGGGGATGGCAGCTTGCCGGGCAAGTCGGCGCGCAGCAGCGGGTCTTGCGCAATGTCGAGCAGACGCTGCAGTTGCTGAGGGCTGAATCGGCCCAGTCCGCCGTCCTGGTCCACCAGCCAGGCATTGAACAGCGCGCGCGCCAGCAGGCGCGTTTCTTTGTTATGGCTGGACAGCGCCAGCAGGGCGTGGGCGACGGCGGTCCTTTCCGGCTGGCGGTCTTTGTCGTCGCGGATCGATTGGATGCGCGCTTCCTGGCTGTCCAGCGAGTCCGGGAGCAGGCTGGCGCGTTTGACCAGCGCTTCGGCGGCCAGGCTGCCGCCCGCTTCCTCGGCGCGCAGCAGCCACTCGATCGCGCGCTCGCGCATCGACTCTATCGGCCAGATCGCCTGCGCCGCGTCCAGCCGGCGGCCCTGGTCGACCAGGGCCTGCGCCCATTCTTCGCGCAATTGGCGCGCCGCCACCGGCCAGCGGGGTTCCAGCAAGGCGATGGCCTCGGCGAAGGCGCCGTCGCGTCTCGCCACCGCCATCGCGCGCGGCAGATCGCCGGCCTTGCACATCAGCCGCACGATCAAGGCCGCGTCCATGTCCCAGAGCAGGGCCAGCTCCGCGGCTTGGCCGTAGCGCTCATGCTTTTCCAAGTAGCCGATCGCTTCTGAGTGGGACTGTAGCAGCTCAGCCAGCACGAATACCGCCTGATCGACATTGCCTTCTCGATCCAGCTTTTCAAAACTCTTGCGATACAGCTGTCGCAGGTGGCGGCTGAGCTCATCCCCGAAATACATGGAGGGACCGGCTGCGCCGTTTTTCATGCCCAATGCCAAGTTCTGGCGGACATGAGGCACGCCGAAGGCTTGGCCGGTGCTGCCGCCTGCGCCGCCCAGCGGTATGGCGTGGCGCAACGCGTCTTGCAGGCGGCCGTTTTCGAACATTTCCAGCATTTGGCGCATGTAGGCGGCCTGGCGGCGGCCCATTATGCCGGAGAGATGGCTGGTCATCGCCGCGCGGGCGAGCCAGTCGCGCCAGGCTTGCGGCATCGCGCGCGCAACGGCGCGCCGGGCGGGGATCATGGCCTGGGCGATTGCGCCGGGCTTCCCGGCGCTTCCCGCTCCGCCAGCCTGTTTTGGATTGGACGGCTGGGTGGAGACGGATGATTTTCGCGGGGCGGGCGGCTGTCTTTTTTGCCATGAGCGGACCGCTAGCGCGATCAACATCAGCCAGGGAAGCACGTGGGGCGCGGAGTTGGAGGACGATGAGCCTGCCCCCCTGGGCGCGGCGCCGCTGTCGCTGCCGGATGAGGCGATGAAGGCGCCCAGCGCCAGGCAGGCGCCCAGCACCGCCGCCACGATCAGCGGCTTGCGCCAGACCGGCGCCTTGGGGGCGCTGGGCGGCGGCGCGGAAGCCTCGCCTTGCAGGGCGTGGAGGAACTGCTTTTGCTCGAGGCTGGCCGCCGGCACTTGTTTGCCCAGCAACTGGCGGATATCCCGCTGAGCGGCTGCCAGCGGCTGATCCAGCACTCTCTCGGCGACGCGGCAGTCGTACATCGCGTGGATGGCGAACGCCGACACGTCCAGCCATTCCCCCGGCTTGAGGACTTCGGCGTCGGCCAGCCGCAGGCTTTGCACCTGGCCGCCCCGCACCAGCCACAGGTCTGCAGGCGGCAGCTTCTCGTATTCGTCGGCCGTTATCCACGCGGAGCACAGCGCGCGGCCCACTCGTTGCAAAGGCCAGCCGGGCACGCGCGCGCAATCCTGCTCCATCGGCGCGGCGTAGCGCAGCAGATCGCCTTCCGGGAAGCGGTAAGCCGCGGCGCCGGCGTGCCAGTTGGCCAGGATGCGAAGCCGGCGTTCGGACTCGCCGTACCGGTCGGCGGGCAACCAGAGGCCGGACAGCCATGCGCGGCCGCTCAGCACCGGCTGGCGTATTTCGGAGCTTAAGGAGAGGTTTTCAGTCATGTGCTTTGCCTGCGGTCTGGTTTTGCAGATGGAGAACCACGGCGCGGGCGGCCAGGGAGTACACGATCAACTCTCTTTGTTCGGTCAGCAGCGCGATGCCGGCGCAGGAGGGCGTATAGCTGAGCCGGGCGATCGGCGACGCAGTCCCGTACAACGGCAGGATCTTGTCTTCGTCCAGCAGGGCGATCTGATTCTGCTTGTCGTGGACCAGCAGCAAGCGCGGCTTGTCGGTCAATTGCACGCCTATCGCGTGCCAGCCTGCGGGAAGCAGGCATTCCCGGCCATCCGGCGCGCCGCCGCCGCTGCCGGCGTGTAGCCGCCAGCTTTCCCGCTCGCCGCCGCGTAGCAGGACCGCGCAGGCGAAGCGCCGGTCTTGCGGCAGCCCGTGCAGCAACACTCGACTATAGGTGTCGGCCGCGATGCCGGGGGCGACTTCCACCACCTTCCGGTCGTGATCGGCGCCCAGCCAGCCTAGACGGAGCTGGCCGTTCTGCTGGCGGGCGTATAGCAGGGAGGCGCCGTCTATCTGGCAGAGGGCCTGCACGCCGCCGCATTGTTGGCGCATGGGGGCGGTTCCGGCAGGGCCCCCGCTTTCCCAATAGACAAGATTGCCGTTCAAGTCGCGCAAATACAGCCTGCCGCCGGATTTGCCGGGCAGCCAGGCGGCATCCAGCAAGGTGGAGGATCCCGGGGAAGCATGGAATTCGGCCTGCTGCGGCAGCGGCACCTTGCCTATGCGCGGGAACTGCAGGCAGCTCAGCAGGGCGCCGCGCTGAACCACGGCGCCCAGGGTCTTGGCCGTGAATGCCCGCGCCAGCAGGGTGCCGGCCCTGTGCCATTGCAGCTGGCGCGCCTTCTGTTTCGATGTTTGTCCCGGTTTGTCCACCGGCAGCATCAGTGCCGCGTAGCCGCCCTGAAGCGAGACGGCGACATGGCGGCCATTGGGAGACAGCAGCGGCGCGTGACGCAGGGAAAAGCGCTGCGTCTCTGTCCGCACGGTAGCCTGGCCGGCTTGGAAGCGCCCCTGCAGCAGCGCGAGGCCGGCATCGCGGGATGGCAGCGGCAAATTCAACGAGCGCTCGCCGCCGCGGTCCCGGATGGCGATTCGCAGAGCGTCGCCGCGCAGCGTGGGCGTGATGTCCGCCTGGTGGGTGAAGAGCGGCGCGAGCAGGCCCTGTTTGTCCAAGGGGTAGCCTATCAGCCAGCACTCGTCGACGGCGCCCAGCTCTGACAGGCTCTGGTGCCATTCCTGGTAAAGCTGCTGGTCGAAGTTGCGGTAGGCGCGGGCGCGCAGCAGCTGTTTCAGCGCCTCGGGCTCGGCGCCTTGCCGCCATTCGCCCGGCGCCTGCAGGCTGCCCCAATGGAATTCGCCGCCGGCGGCCCTGGCGCGGCGATCGAGCAGGATGCACAGCGCCAGATGGGCCAGCCTGGGGGCGCCCAATTGCCAGCTGCCGGAATGGAATAGCGCGACGATGCGCCGGTCCGCCATGCGCTCGTTCGGCGTGGGAGACAGAAACAGATGCTCGCCGCTGGCGGCGCGGCGCAGAAATTCGTCGGGGATTTCGTCGGCCAGCAGCCATTCGGACGCCAGCAGGCGTTCGTAGGGGCCGCGGCGCCGCAAGTCATCCAGCCCTTGAGAGGGCAGCTCGCCGCCATGGCTGGGATCGCGGTGCCTGCCTAGCACCGGAGCGAGGCGTCGCAGCAACTCGCCCAGTTCGGTGGCGAGCTCGACGGAAAAGCCGCTCAGGCAGTCATGCCAAGGCATGAGCGCTTCGGGTAATCGCATAGGTATCGTCAGCTGGAATTCAGGAGCGGCAGGCGCCGCTCCATCGGCGGCGGATGTCGGCCAGCAGCTCGTCGCCGGCCGGCAGTTGCCGGTTCAAGGGAATGATGAGCGCGGGTTCGCGCCAGAGCAGCATCGGCCAAGCCGGCGCGCGCGCATTCAGGGCGATGCTCAGCGCGTCGGTGGAAACGTCCGGCTGCCACTTGGTCGGCAGCCACAGCTGTCGGATCGAGGCGTCCGGACGGGCGTACTCGACCCCCTCCACCCAGGGCAGCGCGCTTTCCCGCCCCAGCGCCACCAGCAGCCGTTCGCCGGCGGTTAGCATCAGCGTGCGCCGCTGTTCGGTCGGCATGGCCTCCAGCCGTTTCAGCAGGCGCTCCGCGGCATCGCCGAAAGCGACCGCGGCCTGAGGGGAGGCGATATCGCATTCCGGAATGGGCCGCCAGCGCCAGGACATGGCGGAGCCGCTCATGCGGGTTCCGCCAGGCGCGCCGTCAGTTTCTCGCGCGAAGCGGCCAGTTCGTCCGGCATGCTTTCGGCGCTGAAGTTGGCGTCGATTTCACGCAACAGGGCTTCGATGCCTGGCCGGTCTGTTTCGGCGGCCAGCGCGGATTGCGCGTTTTCCAGCAGGCGGCCGACCCGTGACATGGGCTGCACGGCCGCGGTCTCCACCGCGCTGGCCAGCACGCCGTTGGCGCAGACGGCCAATTGTTCGCGCAAGACCTCCCGGGCATGTTGCTGGATTTCCTGAGTCGGCAGCGCGTACAGCAACGGCCACAGGTCGGAGGCGTCGGCGCGGGCGCGGCCGGCGAGGACAGCTGCTGCGGCGATCAGGCGCTGCGATCTGACGATGCGGCGATCGGACAGGGCGATTCCCGCGCCGCGCAGCTGGCGGATGGCTTGCGCCAGGACGGGGCGGATCTCGGACATGTCCACGTCTTTGGCCGCGTTGGCCAGCAGGTCGAGATCAGCCAGGCTGATGCCGGGTGCCGCCGGGCTTAGCTCGGCCTGCCAGCCGCCTTCCAGCATCGCTTCCAACTGATGGTCGGCGGCCGCCTCCACGAAAACGTGCAGCAGAAAACGGTCGCCGAAAGCGGACAGGGATTCGTCGCTGGGCAGATGGTTGGCGGCGCCGATGCAGACGCGGAGCGGGCAGTACAGCTGGGTGTGGCCGCGGCGGAAGCGGCGCTCGTTCAGAATGCCCAGCAAAGTATTGAGAATGGCGGTGGAGCCGAGGAAAACCTCGTCCAGAAATGCGATTTCGGCCTCGGGCAGCATGCCGGCGGTGTCGGTCTCGACAGTGCCTTCGCGCAGCTTGCGCAGATCGACGGGGCCGAACAGTTCCGAAGGCTCGGTGAAGCGGCCAAGCAGATATTCGAAATAGCGGCCGCCCATCGTCTGGGCCACGCGCCGCACGACAGCGCTCTTGGCGGTGCCCGGCGGTCCAATGACCAGCAGGTGCTCTTGGGCGACCGCCGCCAGAATGATCAGCTCCGCGAGCTGTTCCCGGCCGACCAGCCCTTGAGTGGCGCTGCGAATGGCGGAGCGGACGTTGCTTGATGCTTGTTGCAGCTGCGAATTCATGACTGTGGCGTAGTGTGGAAATCCGGCGATTATAGAGAAATGCGCTGATTGTTAACAAATGTAATATTGGCAATAGTGACAAAAGGACCGTCTTGTTTTTCGAATGGCTGAATAGTTCTTATCGGATTATTTGAAAGATGGGCGAGACGTGGCGCCGTCTCGGGTTAATTTGGAAATTAAATGCGGAATCTCATCCGGAAAAGCGAGGAATGGCCTGCACTGGCCGCGTGTTGCCGAGCAAAGCCATCGGGCAGGGTGGAATTGCCATTCGCCGAACAGGTATAACGGCGCTTGAGCACCGCCGCGACATGGCCGGCGAGTGTCATGCGAAAGAAAATCGAATGAAAAAAATCATATTCAGCCTGCTTGCGGCAATGGCATCCCTGCAGGCGCAATCCGGTCCGATGGTGCTGGCTTATTATTCCGGCTATGCCGGCAATGACGCGGCGCTGGCCAAGTATCATGCCAACTTCAATGCCGTCGCCGTGGATTTCTACAACATCACCGCTCAGGGCGCGGTTGTGGGCAATGGCGATCCCCGGCCGGAGAACGCCTTGGCTTTCCTGCGCGACAAGAAGATTCCCGCCTACGGCTGCGTGTCCAATGTGGACGGCAAGGGAAACTGGAGCGCCGACATCGCCCACGCGGTGTCCACCACGGCGCTGAATGCGTCGGTGGCCAATCTGGTGAAATTCGCGCAGGACAACCGCTTCGTCGGGGTCAATGTCGATTTCGAGGCGGTGGCGCAGGGCGACCGCAACCGCTTCAGCGCTTTCATTCAAACGCTGGCCAAGGCGTTGCATGCCAAGGGATTGAAGCTGATCGTCAGCGTGCCGGCTTTCTCCGTCAAGGATGAGAATCATGAGGCCAATTATGGTTACGATCTGCGCGCGCTGGACGCGGCGGCGGACTATTTGCAGATCATGACTTACGACGAGGCGATTCCGGCCTGGGACCCGGGGCCGGTGGCTGGCTCGGACTGGATGGAGGACGACTTGGACTACGCGGTGGAGCGGGTGCCGGCGGCCAAGGTGCTGAACGGCATCCCGGCGTACGGCTACGACTGGAAGCTGCCCGGCAGCGGCAGGATGCTGTACTGGAAGGACACCCAGGCCTTGATCGCCCGCTATGGGGCGCAGCCGCGCTACGACGCCGGCACCCATTCCTTGACCTTCGGCTATGACGCGGCGGATGGCAGCCGCCATACGGTCTGGACGGAGAACGCGCGCAGCGTGGCCTTGAAGGCCAGCCTGGTCAATGCTTATGGCCTGGGCGGCACTTCGCTGTACGCACTGGGAATGGAGGATGACGCTTTTTGGAGCGCGGTGAGGCAGGGATTGTCGCAACATTAGCGGATGGAAAAGCCGGACGGGAGTCCGGCTTTTCGCATCGGAGAATCCGAGCGCCGCGCCGTTACGGCGCGCGCCAGCCGCCGCCCAGCGCGGCGATCAAGGCCACGCTGCTGGCGTACTGGCGGTTTTTCACATTCCACAGATTGTTTGCCGCGGCGATGCGGGCGTTTTGCGCGCTCAGCACGTTCAGATAGGACACGGTGCCGGCCCGGTACTGGTTCTGGGCGATGGTCTCGGCCCGCTTGGCCGCCGCCAGGGCTGCCGTCTGCAGTCCGGCCTCTTCATGCAGCAGGCTTTGCGCGGACAGATTGTCCTCCACCCCCTGCAGCGCGGCCAGCACGGTTAGCCGGTAGCCGGCTACGCTGGCGTCGTACGCGGCGATGGCTTGGGCGGTCTGGGCGCGGCGCAGGCCGGCGTCGAACAGAGACAGCGCGAGCGAAGGGCCGATGGACCAGATGCGGTTGGGCAGCGTCACCCAGTCGGCGAAGGTGGAGCCCCGGTAGCCGCCGCTGGCGCCCAGCGTCAGGCTGGGGAAATAGGCGGATTGGGCGATGCCGATCTGGGCGTTGGCGACGGCCATATTGCGCTCCGCCTGCGCGATGTCCGGGCGGCGCTCCAGCAGCGTCGAGGGCAGGCCGGAGGGAATTTGCGGCAGATGGGGCTCGGCTTCTGCCGGCGGCAGCGAGAAGCCTGCCGGCGCCTGGCCGAGCGCGGCCGCTATCGCGTGCTCCAGCTGGGCGCGGGTCAGCCGTTTGTCGACGACCGCGGCCTGGGCGGTTTTCCATTGGCTTTCGGACGAGGCCACCGCGTCGTCGCCGACGATGCCGGCGGCGAATTGGTTGCGGGTCAGCCGCAGCGACTCTTCCAGCGCCTTTTCGCTGTCGCGCAGGTTGGCCAGTTGCCTGTCCGCCGCCACCAACTGCAGATAGGCGGTGGCCAGTTGCGCCTGGCTGCTGAGGCGGATGGCGGCCAGTTGCGCCGCCGAGGCCTGCTGCTTGGCTTCGCCGGCCTCCACCGCGCGGCGCACGCCGCCCCACAGGTCCACCTCCCAGCTGGCGGCCAGTCCCAGGTTGTAGTTGTTGAACGCGACGTTTCCGGGCGCGGCGACGGCCCGGCTTTGCGAGGCGTTGGCGGATAGCGAGGGGAACAGTCCCGCCTCGGCCTGGTTGAGCTGGGCCTGGGCTTGGCGATATTGCGCTTCGGCCTGGGCGATGGTGGGGCTTTGCCGGTTCAGCGTGTCCATCAGGCCGTTCAGCGTGGCGTCCCGATATGCCGCCCACCAGTCGCCGCGCGGCGCTTCGTCTTGCGGCTCGGCGCTCTTCCAGCGGCCGTCCTCTTTAAAGTCGGCCGGGATGTCGAGCTTGGGTCTGGCGTAATCGGGGCCGATGGCGCAGCCGGTCAGCGCGGCGGCGGCCAGCAGCGCCGCCAGGATGGGGGTCAGGCTTGTTCTTGTTTTCATGCGGGTCATTCCTCGTTGCCGCCGGCGAGCGCGTGGCGGCGGTTGCCGCGCCACTTCAGGCACCACAGGCGGAAGCGGTCCAGATACAGATAGACGATGGGCGTGGTGTACAGCGTCAGGAGCTGGCTCAGCAGCAGGCCGCCGACGATGGAGATGCCCAGCGGCGTGCGCAGCTCGGCGCCGTCGCCGCGGCCCAGCGCCAGCGGCAGCGCGCCGAACAGCGCCGCCATGGTGGTCATCATGATGGGGCGGAAGCGCAGCAGGCAGGCCTGGAAGATGGCGTCGCGCGGGGGCAGCGCTTGCTCGCGCTCGGCGGTGAGCGCGAAGTCTATCATCATGATGGCGTTCTTTTTGACGATCCCGATCAACAGCAGCACGCCGATCAGCGCGATGATGTTGAATTCGCCGCCGGTGGCCATCAGCGCCAACAGCGCGCCCACGCCGGCGGAGGGCAGGGTGGACAGAATGGTGATCGGATGCACCACGCTCTCGTACAACATGCCCAGCACGATGTAGACGGCGATCAGCGCGGCCAGGATCAGCAGCGGCTGGCTGTCCAGCGAGGCCTGGAACGATTTGGCCGTGCCCTGAAAGCTGGCATGTATCGAACTGGGGAGGCCGATGTCGGCCAGCGCGTCGTCTATCGCCGTGGTGGCGTCTGACAGCGAGACGCCGGCCGGCAGGTTGAACGAGATGGTGGTGGCGGCGAACTGGCCCTGGTGGTTGACCGACAGTGAGGTGTTGGTCGGCTTCCAGCTGGCGAAGGCCGATAGCGGCGTCGGCTGGCCGCCCGGCGTTTGCAGGTAGATATTGCGCAGCGCTTCCGGACTCTGCCAGTACTCGGGCGCGACCTCCAGCACGACCCGGTACTGATTGAGCGCGTTGTAGATGGTGGATACCTGGCGTTGGCCGAAGGCGTCGTTGAGCACCGAGTCTACCTGGGCCTGGGTCAGGCCCAGCCGCGCCATCGCGTCGCGGTCGAAGGCCAGCGTGGTCTGCAGCCCGCGCACTTCCTGATCGCTGTTGATGTCGGCCAGGATGGGTATCTTGCTCAGCGCCTGCTGCACCTTGGGCGTCCACTCCTGGAGGGCGGCCAGGTCATCGCCCTGCAGCGTGTACTGGTATTGCGCGTTGCTGGAGCGGCCGCCGATGCGGATGTCCTGCACCGCCTGCAGGAATAGCTGGGCCCCCGGTTCGTGCGACAGCTTCTTGCGCAGGCGGGCGATCACCTGGTCGGCGCTTTCCTTGCGTTCCGACAACGGTTTCAGGCTGACGAACATATTGGCGCCGTTGCGTTTGCCGCCGCCGGTGAAGCCCACCACCTTGTCCACCGCGGGGTCGGCGCTCACTACGTCGATGAAGCGCTGCAGCTTCTGTTGCATCGCCTGGAAGGAGATGTTC
This sequence comes from Chromobacterium phragmitis, assembly GCF_003325475.1. Lineage (NCBI taxonomy): Bacteria > Pseudomonadati > Pseudomonadota > Betaproteobacteria > Neisseriales > Chromobacteriaceae > Chromobacterium > Chromobacterium phragmitis. Next base: position 4,371,697 of record NZ_CP029495.1, on the reverse strand, counting down.
TGGTCGGCGCGTATCATGCCCATCAGCCTGCCGGTGTCCTGCTGCGGGAAAAAGCCCTTGGCGATCACGGCGTACAGGAATACGTTGAGCGCGATGGTGGCGGCGAGAACGGCCATCATCAGCCGGCTGTGGCGCAGCGCCCAGGATAGCGAGCGCCGATAGCCGTTCAGCATGGCGTCGAAGGCGCGCTCGCTCCATTGGAACAGTCTTCCCGGTTCGCTGTGCGCCTCATGCGCTTTTAGCCAGCGCGAGCACAGCATGGGCGTGGTGGTCAGCGAGACCAGCAAGGACACTAGGATAGCCACGGACAGGGTGACGGCGAATTCGCGGAACAGGCGGCCGATGATGCCGCCCATCAGCAGGATGGGCAGGAACACCGCGATCAGCGAAATGCTCATCGACACCACGGTGAAACCCACTTCGCGCGCGCCTCGCAGCGCCGCCTGGAACGGCTTCATGCCGGCCTCGATGTGGCGGGAAATGTTCTCCAGCACCACGATGGTGTCGTCGACGACGAAGCCGGTGGCGATGGTCAGCGCCATCAGGCTGAGGTTGTTCAGCGAGAAGCCGGCCAGGTACATCACGGCGAACGTGCCCACCAGCGATACCGGCACGGTGATGGCCGGAATGGCGGTGGCGCGGCCGTTGCGCAGGAACAGGAACACCACCAGGATCACCAGGGCGACGGAAATCGCCAGCGAGCGCTCCACTTCGGACAACGACGCGCGGATGGTGGGCGTGCGGTCCATCACCTCGTTGATCTGGACCGCGGCGGGAATGGATGCCTGCAGCTTGGGCAGCATCGCCTTGACCCGGTCCACGGTTTCGATGATGTTGGCGCCGGGCTGGCGGAACAGGATCAGCATCACCGCCGGCTGCTTGCCCAGCATGCCGGCGTTGCGCAGGTCCACGACCGAATCCTTGACCTCGGCCACGTCCGAAATGCGCACCGCGGCGCCGTTCTTGTAGCTGATGATCAGCGGCTGGTAATCGCTGGCCTTGCCGGCCTGGTCGTTGGCCTGTATTTGCCAATGGCGCGCATCGTTTTCCAGAAACCCCTTGGGCTTGTTGGCGTTGGTGCCGGTGATGGCGGCGCGCACGGTTTCCATGCCGATGCCGTAGTGGTTGAGCTGCATCGGGTTCATTTCCACCCGTACCGCCGGCTGCGCGCCGCCGCCGATCACCACGTTGCCGATGCCGTCCACCTGGGACAGCTTTTGCCCCAGGATGGAGTCGGCGGCGTCGTACATCTGGCCGCGGCTCAGGCTGTCCGAGGTCAGCGCCAGGATCATGATGGGCGCGTCCGCCGGATTGACCTTGCGGTAGGTGGGGTTGGACGGCATGCCGGTGGGCAGCAGCGAGCGCGCGGCGTTGATCGCCGCTTGCACGTCGCGCGCGGCGCCGTTGATGTCGCGGTCCAGGTCGAACTGCAACGTGACGTTGGTGGAGCCCAGAGCGCTGGTGGACGTCATTTCGGTGACGCCTGCGATGTGGCCCAGCGCGCGCTCCAGCGGCGTGGCCACCGTGGCGGCCATGGTCTCCGGACTGGCGCCGGGCAGTTTGGCCGATACCGAGATGGTGGGAAAATCCACCTGCGGCAGCGGCGATACCGGCAGCAGCTTGAAGGCGATGGCGCCGGCCAGCAGGATGGCCAGCGTCAACAGCGTGGTGGCCACCGGGCGGCGGATGAACGGTTCCGACGGGATCATGCTTCGCCCTCGGCCAGTTCCGGCTTGGCCTTGCGGCCGAAGCGGCGCGCCAGGCGGTCAAACGCCAGGTAGATCACCGGCGTGGTGAACAGCGTCAGCACCTGGCTGACCATCAGCCCGCCCACCATGGTGATGCCCAGCGGCTGGCGCAGCTCCGCGCCCATGCCGCTGCCCAGCATCAGGGGCAGCGCGCCCAACAGCGCCGACATCGTGGTCATCAGGATGGGGCGGAAGCGCAGCAGGCAGGCCTGGTAGATGGCTTCGCGCGGACTCATGCCCTGTTCGCGCTCGGCCTCCAGCGCGAAGTCTATCATCATGATCGCGTTTTTCTTGACGATGCCTATCAGCAGGATGATGCCGATGATGGCGATCACCGACAGGTCCGAGCCCGTCACCATCAGCGCCAACAGCGCGCCGATGCCGGCGGAGGGCAGGGTCGACAAGATAGTGATGGGATGGATATAGCTCTCGTACAACACGCCCAGCACGATGTACATGGTGACGATGGCGGCCAGGATCAGCCACAGGGTGTTGGACAGCGAGGCCTGGAAGGCCATGGCCGCGCCCTGGAACTTGGTGTCTATGCTGGCCGGCAGGCCCAGCTCCGCCTCCGCCTGGCGGATGGCGTCCACCGCCTCGCCCAGCGAAGCGCCGCGCTTCAGATTGAAGGAGAGGGTGGCGGTGGGGAATTGCCCCAGATGGCTGATCGCCAGCGAGGCCGGCCGCTCCTCTATGCTGGCCACCGCGTCCAGCGGCACCGGCGTGCCGGCGGCGGTGGGCACGTAGATGCTTTTCAGCGACTGCGGGTCGAGCTGGTGCTGCGGGTCGACTTCCAGCACCACCCGGTACTGGTTGGTCTGGGTGAAAATGGTGGAGATCAGCCGCTGGCCGAAGGCGTCGTACAGCGCGTTGTCGATGGCCGCGGTGCTGACGCCCAGGCGCGAGGCGACGTCGCGGTTGATGTTGACATAGGCTTGCAGGCCCTTGTCCTGCAGGTCGCTGGCCACATCTGCCAGCGCCGGCTCCTGCCGCAGCCTGCGCACCAGTTTGGGCACCCAGGCGGACAGTTCGTCCTGGCTGGTGGCCTGCAGCGTGAACTGGTACTGGGTGCGGCTGACGCGCGCGTCTATGGTCAAATCCTGCACCGGCTGCAGGTACAGCGACATGCCGGGCACATCGCCGGCGCGCTGCTGCAGCCTCGCCAGCACCGAGCGCATGTCGTCGCGCTCGCCCTTGGGCTTGAGGTTGATCAGCAGGCGGCCGTTGTTCAGGGTGGCGTTGGTGCCGTCGACGCCGATGAAGGACGACAGGCTGTCCACTGCCGGGTCTTTCAGCAGCGCCTCGGCCAAGGCCTCCTGGCGTTGGGCCATCGCGGAAAAGGAAATGGACTGCGAGGCCTCGCTGATGCCCTGGATGGCGCCGGTGTCCTGCTGCGGGAAGAAGCCCTTGGGCGTCCAGACGTAAAGCGCGACGGTCAGCGCCAGCGTGCCGACAGCCACCAGCAGCGTGGTTTTCTGTCTGTCCAGCACCCAGTTGAGCAACCGGCCGTAGCGGGCGATGACGTCGTCGAAGAACTTGCCGCTGGCGTGGTAGAAGCGGCCCTGTTTTTCTTCCGGCACATGCTTGAGCAGGCGAGCGCACATCATCGGCGTCAGCGTCAGCGAAATGAAGGCGGAGATCAGGATGGACACCGCCAGCGTGACGGCGAACTCGCGGAACAGCCGGCCCACCACGTCGCCCATGAACAAGAGCGGGATCAGCACCGCGATCAGCGAGATGGTCAGCGAGATGATGGTGAACCCTATCTGCTTGGAACCCTTCAAGGCCGCGGCCATCGGCTTTTCGCCGTCCTCTATGTAGCGGGCGATGTTCTCGATCATCACGATGGCGTCGTCGACGACGAAGCCGGTGGCGATGGTCAGCGCCATCAGCGTCAGGTTGTTGATGGAGAAGCCGGCCAGGTACATCACGCCGAAAGTGCCCACCAGCGACAGCGGCACCGCCACGGCCGGAATGATGGTGGCCGGCACATTGCGCAGAAAGACGAAAATCACCATCACCACCAGCCCGATGGCCAGCATCAGCTCGAACTCCACGTCCTCCACCGACGCGCGTATGGTCACGGTGCGGTCGCTCAGCACCTTGACGTCCACCGATCCGGGCAGGGTGGACTGCAATTGCGGCAGCAGCGCCTTGATGCGGTCGGTCACCTGTATCACGTTGGCGCCGGGCTGGCGCTGCACGTTGAGGATGATGGCCGGGGTGTCGCCGGCCCAGGCCGCCAGCCGGGTGTTTTCGGCCGAGTCCACCACTTTGGCGACATCCTCCAGCCGCACCGGCGCGCCGTCGCGATAAGCGATGACCACGTTTTTGTATTCGTCGGCCGATTGCAATTGGTCGTTGCCGTCTATGGTGGATGCCTGTTTCGGTCCGTCGAAGCTGCCTTTGGCCTGGTTGACGTTGGCGGCGGCGATGGCGGTGCGGATGTCTTCCAGCGTCAGCGCGCGCGCGGCCAGCGCGCGCGGGTTGCTCTGGATGCGCACGGCGGGGCGCTGGCCGCCGCTGATGCTGACCAAGCCTACGCCGGAAACCTGGGACAGCTTCTGCGCCAGCCGGGTGTCGGCCAGGTCCTGCAACTTGGTCAGCGGCAGCGTGGGCGAGCTGACGGCGATGGTGAGGACCGGCGTATCGGCTGGATTGACCTTGCTGTAGATGGGCGGGCTGGGCAGGTCGGACGGCAGCAGGTTGCCGGCGGCGTTGATGGCGGCCTGGACTTCCTGCTCGGCCACGTCCAGCGTCAGGTCCAGGTTGAATTGCAGCGTGATCACCGAGGCGCCGCCCGAACTGGTGGACGACATCTGGCTCAGCCCCGGCATCTGGCCGAACTGGCGCTCCAGCGGGGCGGTGACCGAGGAGGTGATCACGTCCGGACTGGCGCCCGGGTATTGGGTGACCACCTGGATCGTCGGATAGTCGACTTCCGGCAGCGCCGACACCGGCAGCAGCCGCCAGGCGACCAGGCCGGTCAGCAGGATGGCCACCATCAGCAGCGTCGTCGCCACCGGGCGCAGAATGAACTGGCGGGAAGGATTCATGCTTCGCTCCCGCCGCTTAGCCGGCCTGGGAGGCGGAAGGTTTGCCGTCGCGCTTGCGCGGCCCCTTGTCCGCGCCCAGCGTCTTGGCCTGGGCGGCGCGGTCTATCACTTTGACCTGGGCGCCGTTGCGCAGCTTGTCGACTCCGTCCACCACTACCCGTTGGCCGGGTTTCAACCCGTCTTCGACTATGGTGTGGTGGCCGGATACCGGGCCGGGCTTGATCGGCGCGATGCTGACGGTGGAGTCCGCGCCCACGGTGTAGACGTAGCTGCCGGTTTTGCCCAGCTGCACCGCTTCGGTGGGCACCACTACGGCGTCCTTGCGCACGCCCAGCTGCAGCTTGACGTTGACGAACTGGTTGGGGAACAGCTGTTGCTTTGCGTTGGCGAAGCGCGCCTTGATGTTGATGGTGCCGGTGCCGGTATTCAGTTGATTGTCCAGCGCCAGCAGGGCGCCGTCGGCCAGCTTGCCGCGGTTGTCCCGGTCCCAGGCCTCCACCCGCAACGATTTGTCGGCGGCGGCGGCTTGCAACACCGAGGTCAGGCTGGTTTCCGGCACGGCGAACACCACGTTGATCGGCTGGGTCTGGGTGATGGTGACCACGCCGTTGGCATCCGATGAGCGGACGATGTTGCCCGGGTCCACCTGGCGCAGGCCCACGCGGCCGGCCACCGGCGCGGTGATGCGGGTGTAGTCGACATTGACCTTGGCGGCGGCCACCGCGCCCTGATCCACCTTGACCGTGCCTTCGTACTGCTTGACCAGCGCTTTCTGGGTGTCCACCTGTTGTTTGGAAATGGAGTTCTGGCTGGCCAGTTGCTGATAACGGGCCAAATCCAGCCTGGCGTTTTCCAGCAGCGCCTGGTCGCGCAGCAACTGGCCTTCCGCCTGGGTCAGCGTTGCCTGGTAGGCGCGGGCGTCCAGCTCGGCCAACAACTGGCCTTGCTTGACCAGTTGCCCCTCCTGGAAATGGATTTTTTCCAATTGGCCGTCGACGCGGCTGCGCACGGTCACGGTATAGGTGGAGGCGACGGTGCCCAGCGCGCCCAGTTGCAAAGGGGCGTCCATGGTCCGCACCTCCGCCACGCCGACCGCCGCCGGCGCGCCGCCCTTGTTCCTGGCGGCCGCCTCCTTGGCGTTCTGGCTGTGCTGATGCCACCACCAGCCGCCGCCCAGCGCGGCGATCAGGACGAGTATCAGGGGGAGGCGTTTGGATGAGGCGGACGCGGCGGTCGACATGCGGGGAGCTCCGGGCGGGCAGAATGTTGTTGTATGGCAAAGCATGTCATTTTTACATGCTTTGTGCTGCGGCAATGCGTGAAAACAGCGATTTAGTGCCGTATACGCATGCTTAAGAGTGAATGCATTGTATGAGCCTGGTTTGAGCCGGCCCCGACTTTGTGTTTTGAATTGTTAATGAAAAAAGAGTGTTTAATTTTTATGTTTGAACGACAGCAGCGGGGCATCGGCAAGGCATTGTCGCGCATGGGTTTGCGGATAGCGGTGGATAAGATGGCGGCTCTTGGTGTTTTTACCATTTATTTACATGGGATGGGTCGGATCTATATCCGCAATTTATTTTCGGCGGCCTAGCATGCGTGTCGAAGCGTCAAGCGCTTGGATTATGAATCGCGGGAGGATGGATATGTCGGCGGGAAGCGGAAGCATGGCGATTTCGGCATTGGACCGACAGCGTTCCGGCCAGGGGATGGCGTGGCTGGCCTTGGCGGCGTTGGGCGTGGTGTTCGGCGACTTGGGCACCAGCCCTTTGTACGCGCTGCAGGAGGCATTTCATGGCGGCCATGGCGTGCGGCCCACGCCAGGCAATGTGGTGGGCGTGCTGTCGCTGTTTCTGTGGTCGCTGATCCTGATGGTCAGCGTCAAGTACGTACTGTTATTGATGCGGGCGGACAATAAGGGGGAGGGGGGGATTCTGGCTTTGTTGGCCCAGATCGTCGGCGGCCGCGGCGAGGGCGGCGGCGCGGTGCGCTGGACGTTGCTGGGACTGGCCGGCGCGGCCATGCTTTACGGGGACGGCGTGATCACGCCCGCGGTGTCGGTATTGAGCGCGATGGAGGGTTTGCAGGTGGCGGCGCCGGTCTTGTCCGCCTATGTTGTGCCCGGCACGGTGCTCATCCTCGTGCTGTTGTTCATGGTGCAGCCGTTCGGCTCCGGCAGGGTGGGGGCGGCGTTTGGACCGATCCTGGCGGCTTGGTTCGCCGCCATCGCCGCCTTGGGACTGGCCCAGCTGTGGCAGAATCCGGCCATTCTGCAGGCGATCAACCCGGCGCAGGGCATCGCCTATTTCCAGCGCAATGGTTTCGCCGGCTTCGTTTCCCTCGGCGCCGTCGTGTTGTGCCTGACCGGCGCGGAGGCGTTGTACGCGGACATGGGGCATTTCGGCGCGCGGCCGATACGGTTGGCTTGGTATGGGCTGGCGCTGCCGTCGCTGATCCTGAACTACCTAGGCCAGGGCGCTTTGCTGCTGTCGCATCCAGAGCTCTCGAGCCGGCCGTTTTATTCGATGGCGCCCGAGTGGACGCTGTATCCCATGGTGGCCTTGGCCACGTTGGCCACCATCGTCGCTTCGCAGGCGCTGATCACGGCGGTGTTTTCGTTGACGCACCAGTCTGTGCAGCTGGGCTTTTTTCCGCGCGTCAAGGCTTTGCATACCTCTGGCAGCCACAAGGGGCAAATCTACCTGCCCTTGCTCAATTGGTCGCTGATGTTGGCTACGATCGCGGTGGTGCTGGGCTTTCGCGAATCGGGCAAGTTGGCCGCCGCTTTCGGACTGGCGGTGTCCACCACCATGGCGATCACCACCGTGTTGTTCGCAGTCTTGGCGCGGCGGCGCTGGCGTTGGCCTTGGTGGGCGGTGGCGCTGGCGGCAGGCGGGCTGCTCGTCATCGATCTCGCCTTCTGGCTGGCCAACGCGCTCAAGTTCATGGATGGCGGCTGGCTGCCGCTGTTGCTGGGCGCGGCGATTTTCGCCGCGATGGGGTGCTGGTTCGGCGGGCGGCGCATGCTGGCGCGGCAGGGGCGGGATGGCCTGTTGCCCGTCGATGCGCTGTTGTCCAGCCTGCGGCTCAATCCGGTGGCGCGGATTCCGGGAGTCGGGGTGTTTTTGTCGGAGAGCCCGGACGGCGTGCCGCTGGTATTGCTGCACCATTTGAAGCACAACCAAGCGCTGCATGAAACCGCTCTGCTGTTGACGCTGCAGATGCTGGACGCGCCGCGGGCGGAAGGGGAGAGGACGAGCGCGCGCTGGCTGGGCGAGGGGATGGCGCGGGTGACGGCGCGCTACGGCTATATGGAGCAGCCGGACGTCCCGGCCGCGATGGCGGACGCCGCCCGCCTGCTAGGCGTTCCGGTGTTCGAGCCTTTGGCGACATCTTATTACCTGGGCCGGCAGACGCTGGTGGCGTTGCCGCGCGGCGGCCGCTTGCGGCGCGCCATGTTGGCGGTGTTTTTCTTTTTGCGGCAGAACGAGCGCAGCGCCACGCTGTATTTCGGCTTGCCGCCCAACCGGGTGGTGGAGTTGGGGGCGCGCATCGAACTGTAGCGTGTTGTCCTCAGCCAGTTTTGCGTGCCCGTATTGTGAGCTGGCAGGCGGCCGCGCCTTGCCGGTGTTGGCTTTTCCTTTCTCTTCTGAACATGACATCTTCGTTTTTTGCGTAATTCGCCTAATCCGGGCTAGGCAATGCCGGCGATCGATGTCATTCTTTGCCGCTTTGGATTGTCCCGAACCCGGCGCAGAGCCTGGGGCGCGCGGGTTTCGGCCCTCGCGGCAGAACAATAGAGTGAGTTGGATATGAGCAAGAAACAAGAAGCGCCCGAACTGCGGCGCTCGCTGCAGGCTCGACACCTGTCGATGATCGCCATCGGCGGTTCGATCGGCACCGGCCTGTTCCTGGCGTCCGGCGCCACCATTTCCGGCGCCGGCGCCGGCGGCGCGCTGCTGGCTTACGCGCTGGTGGGCCTGATGGTGTACTTCCTGATGACCAGCCTGGGCGAGATGGCCGCCTTCATGCCGGTGTCCGGCTCCTTCCAGGCTTATGGTTCCCGCTTCGTCGATCCGGCCTTCGGTTTCGCCCAGGGTTGGAACTATTGGTACAACTGGGCCATCACCGTGGCGGTGGAGCTGGCCGCGGCCGCCATCATCATGAACTACTGGTATCCCGGCATACCGGGCGTGGTGTGGAGCGGCGGCTTCCTGGCCATCATCTTCGCGCTCAACTACTTCTCGGTGAAGGGCTTCGGCGAGGCCGAGTTCTGGTGCTCCATGTTGAAAGTGGCCACCATCATCGCCTTCATCGTCATCGGTTTCCTGATGATTCTGGGCATCATGACCGGCCCCAATCCGGAGCGCATCGCGCCGGGTCTCAATGTGATGATGCAGGGCGAGGGCGCTTTCGTCGGCGGCCTGGCGGCCTTCGTCGGGGTCGCCATGGTGGTGGGATTCTCGTTTCAGGGCACCGAGCTGATCGGCGTCGCCGCCGGCGAATCCGCCAATCCGGGCCGCACCATCCCGCGCGCCGTGCGCCAGATATTCTGGCGCATCCTGATGTTCTACATGCTGTCCATCCTGATCATCGGCCTGATCCTGCCGCACAACGATCCGTCGCTGCTGAAGAACGACATGAAGGACGTGGGCGCCAGTCCGTTCACGCTGGTGTTCAACCGGGCAGGCCTGGCTTTCGCCGCCAGCCTGATGAACGCGGTGATCCTGTCCGCCATCTTGTCGGCCGGCAACTCCGGCATGTACGCGTCCACCCGCATGCTGTACGCGATGGCCAAGAACGGCATGGCGCCCAAGGTCTTCGGCAAGCTGACCGACAACGGCGTGCCGCGCAACGCGCTGTACGCCACCACGCTGGTGGCCTGCCTGTGCTTCCTGACCTCGCTGTTCCAGAGCAACGCGGTCTACATGTGGCTGCTGAACTCGTCCGGCATGACCGGCTTCATCGCCTGGCTGGGCGTGGCCATCAGCCACTACCGCTTCCGCCGCGCCTATGTGAAGCAGGGCTACAGCCTGGATGATCTGCCGTACAAAGCCAAGTGGTTCCCGCTGGGCCCGGTGTTCGCCTTCATCTTGTGCCTGCTGATCATGCTGGGCCAGAACTATACCGCCTTCACCGCGGCCAAGGTGGACTGGAACGGCGTCATCGCCACCTATCTGGGCATTCCGCTGTTTGTGGCGCTGTGGTGGGGATACCGCGTCAAGCACAAGACCAGCCTGGTGCCGCTGGACAAGGTGGACCTGGCCGAAGCGCACGACAACGCCGTGCGCCAGCGCGAGGAAAATCGAGGCGGCAAGCCCGCCGCGGCCCAGGTGTGACATATCTGGCAAAACGTTTGACGGAGCCCGCTGGCAAGCGGGCTTTTTTTATGGTTTCATCCGCTATCCTGACAACATTTTAAACCTTCCAGGCGGGGTGCCGTATGCAGTTGCTGTCCACCTTCATTACCAAGTTTCTGTTCGTGATGGCGGCGCTGCTGCCGATCATGAACCCGCCCGGCCTGGTGCCCATCTTCATCTCGATGACGGCGCGCAACACGCCCCAGCAGCGGCGCTACCTGGCGCGGCGCATCGCCGTCTATTGCGCGCTATTGTTGATCGGCAGCATGTTCGTCGGCGGCTATGTGCTGTCTTTCTTCGGCGTGTCGCTGCCAGTGGTGCAGATGTCCGGCGGCCTGCTGATCACCTTCGCCGCCTGGCGGATGCTGAACGACACGCCGGCCGAATCCAGCCAGCCGTCTGCCGAACAGGCCAGGGTGGACAGCCAGGCCGAGCTCAAACAACGGGCTTTCTATCCGCTGACCTTTCCGTTGACGGTGGGGCCGGGTTCGGTATCGGTAGCGATCACCATCGGTGCCACGCTCACCGGAAGCGGCAAGGGCCTGGTGCGCTTTGTGATCAGCCCTGTCGCGGGGCTGTGCGCGGTGCTGGTATGCAGCACCCTGGTCTATCTGTGCTACGCCAACGCCGACAAGCTGCTGCGTTACCTGGGCCAGACCGGCTCGGTGGTGTTCCTGCGGCTGTCCGCCTTCATCCTGCTGTGTCTGGGCGTGCAGATCATGTGGGACGGTTTCGGCGAGCTGGCCAGCCAGTGGCTGCGCGACAACGCCGCATTGCTGGGGTAGTCCCGCAAAATGCGTTTCGGGTGAGGATGGCGTTGCGTTTATTGATTTGAGGCAAAGAGGCCGGCGGGGGATGCGCGCAGACTGAGTTCATACCAAGTCCATTCATGGAGACGGACAATGAGCACGAGCGCTTTCTTCATCCCCTCGCTGAATCTGATGGGCGCGGGCTGTCTGCAACAAGCGGTGGATACCATGCGCGGGCACGGCTTCCGCCGCGCGCTGATCGTCACTGATCAGGGCCTGGTCAAGGCGGGCTTGGCCGGCAAGGTGGCCGACATGTTGGGCAAAGCCGACATCGAGCCGGTGGTTTTCGACGGCGTCCATCCCAACCCCAGTTGCGCCAACGTCAACGCCGGCCTCGCGCTGCTGCGGGAAAAGCGGTGCGACGTGGTGGTGTCGCTGGGCGGCGGCTCGCCGCACGATTGCGCCAAGGGCATCGCGCTGGTGGCGGTGAACGGCGGCAAGATCCAGGACTACGAAGGCGTGGACAAGTCCGCCAAGCCCCAGCTGCCGCTGGTGGCGATCAACACCACCGCCGGCACCGCGTCCGAGATGACCCGCTTCTGCATCATCACCGACGAATCCCGCCATATCAAAATGGCCATCGTCGACAAGCACACCACGCCCATTCTGTCGGTCAACGATCCGGAAACCATGGCCGGCATGCCGGCCTCCTTGACCGCAGCCACCGGCATGGACGCGTTGACCCACGCGGTGGAGGCTTACGTGTCCACCATCGCCACGCCCATCACCGACGCCTGCGCGCTGAAGGCCGTCGAGCTGATCGCCGGCTTTCTGCGTCGCGCCGTGGCGGATGGCAAAGACATGGAGGCGCGCGAGCAAATGGCCTACGCCCAGTTCCTGGCCGGCATGGCCTTCAACAACGCGTCCTTGGGCTATGTGCATGCGATGGCGCATCAGCTGGGCGGCTTCTACGACCTGCCGCATGGCGTGTGCAACGCCGTGTTGCTGCCGCACGTGCAGGCTTTCAACGCGGCGGTGGCTGGCGAGCGCTTGGCCGACGTGGCGCTGGCGCTGGGCGAGAAAACCCGCGGGGCCGAGGCGGCCATCGCGGCGATCAAGCGTCTGTCGGCGGATGTGGGAATCCCGACGGGGCTGAAAGAGCTGGGCGTGAAAGAGGAGGATATTCCAACCTTGGCCGACAACGCGTTGAAGGATGCCTGCGGCCTGACCAATCCGCGCAAGGGCAGTCATGCGGATGTCTGCGCGATCTTCCGCGCGGCGTTATAGCAGTGCCAGAGGCAGCGATGCCTGAATAGCCGGGCGATGGCCCGGCAGGCGGGGCGGCGGTAAGTCGCCTCGCCGACGCGGATTTTTTTTAATTTTATGTATCGTATTGCGATATTTTTATGAGAAGCTATGCAGGCGAAGAACATTGGAGAGCCGCAATTCGCGAGTGAAACAGGATAAAGGGTGACAATCATGGGAATCGAAATTCGTTTGGTGCAGGTGGATGGGTGCCGCAAGCCTCCGGCAGGCGCTTTCTTGGTGGACGGCAAGTGGCCCAGGGGGCTGCCGCGCTCGGCGCTGGCGGCCGGGCATTGGTTGCCTCGAGTGATGCCGACCGACGAACTGGTGGCGTGGATGCGGTATCAGCCGCTGCGCTGGTCCACTTTCTGCGACATCTACTGGTCGGACATGGGCAATAATCCGGGCCGCTGGCTGCCCTTGCTGCGGACGATGGAGCAGGGCGAACTGGTGCTGCTGCACAGCGGTGAGGCCGACGAGCATAGCCCGGTGAAAGCGCTGGAATCCTTCCTGACGCAGCGCTACCGGGAAAGGCAAGCCGAGACGGCATGAGCGGCGCGGCTTCTGTGCCCCGGCTGCAATGGAGTAGACTGCCATGCCTTACCTCATGGCATTGAAGTGACGGCATGACACTTAGCAAGGAAGATTTCGAACGCCTGGCGGACTTTCGCTACCGTTTGCGCCGTTTTCTGCGTTTCAGCGAGGATTTGGCGCAGGATAACGGCATCACGCCGCTGCAGTACCAGTTGCTGTTGCAATTGAAAGGCTACCCGGGGCGCAACTGGGCCACGGTGGCGGAGTTGGCCGAGCGGCTGCAGTCCCATCATCACAGCGTGGTGGGACTGGTCAGCCGTTGCGAGAGCCAGCAACTGGTGCGGCGGCAGCCGGGCAGGGAAGATAGGCGCTGCGTGGAGGTGCATTTGCAGGAGAAGGGCGAGCAGCTGGTCGCCCGGCTGGCCGGCGCGCACCGAGACGAGCTGCTGGCCTTGCAGGATCACGGCGGCCATTTGTCGCTGGACTTGCTGTTGCAGGTCAAGCGGCAGCTGCAGCCGCCGGAAGCGCTGGGCTAGGGCAAATAGCGGCCCGGGCAATTGCATATGGCTTGACGGCATTTAGCGAACCCGCCGTTTTCAGGCAAGATGTCGGGAAGCGGCCCGCCATGGAGCGGGCTGAAACAAAGAGAGAATCATCATGGCATCCGACGCGCCGCACCCGACCCTGCATCCCGAAACCCTGGCCATCCGCGCCGGCCGGGAAACCAGCCAGTTCAACGAGCACAGCCAAGGGCTGTTCCTCACCTCCAGCTTCACCTATGAATCCGCCGCCCAGGCCGCCGCGATGTTCCTGGGCGAGATCGACGGCTATACCTATTCGCGCTTCACCAACCCCACGGTCGCGGCGTTCCAGCAGCGGCTGGCGCAAATGGAAGGCGGCGAGCGCGCCATCGCCACCGCGACCGGCATGGCGGCGATCCAGGCCATCATGATGACCCTGCTGCAGGCAGGCGACCATATCGTGTCCTCGCAAAGCCTGTTCGGCTCCACCACCAATCTGTTCGCCAACCAGCTGTCCAAGTTCGGCGTGACCACAAGCTTTGTCGACGCGCGCGATCTGTCGGCCTGGCGGGAGGCTTTGCGGCCCAATACCAAGCTGCTGTTCCTGGAGACGCCGTCCAATCCGTTGACCGAGGTGGCCGACATCCAGGCCATCGCCGATATCGCCCATGCCCATGGCGCGCTGTTGGTGGTGGACAACAGCTTCTGTTCCCCGGCCTTGCAGCAGCCTTTGCGCTTCGGCGCCGATCTGGTCATGCATTCCGCCACCAAGTTTCTGGATGGGCATGGCCGGGTGATGGGCGGCGCGGTGGTGGGAAGCGACAAGCTGATCGAGCAGATCTATCTGCACGTGCGCGCCGCCGGGCCGTCGCTGGCGCCGTTCAATGCCTGGACCCTGTTGTCCGGCATGGAGACGCTGCATCTGCGCATGGAGAAACACAGCGCCAACGCGCTGGAACTGGCGCGCTGGCTGGAGGCGCGGCCCCATGTCGAGCGTGTCTACTACCCCGGCCTGGAGAGCCATCCGCAGCATGATTTGGCTCTCCGCCAGCAAAAGAGCGGCGGCGCGGTGGTGTCCTTCGTGGTCAAGGGAGGGCGCGAGGCGGCTTGGAAGGTGGTGGACGCTGTCCAGGTGATTTCCCGCACCGCCAATCTGGGCGATGTGAAAACCACCATCACGCATCCCGCCAGCACCACCCACGCTCGAGTGACCCCGGAGGCGCGAGAGCGGGCGGGCATAGTGGAGGGCCTGTTGCGCATCAGCGTCGGCCTGGAAAATGTGCGGGACCTCGAGCAAGATCTGTCGCGAGGCCTTGACTAAGCGCTTTTAACGCGTGTTTCATTCAAACGGCAGTCTAAAATATGGACTGCCGTTTTTCGTGTGCCCTGGGAGATGGGTGGCTAGGCGAGCTGAGCATGCCTTGACATCGATCAAGTTAAAACGTAAGTTTGAAACGCTTGTTCGAAAGCAGAGATGAGCAAGACCAAATCACAAAACACAACAAAGGCACTGGAGATCATGGAGGGAAACCGTCCCGATACCGCAACCCGCATCCTCGACGTCGCTGAGCGTCTGTTCGTGGAGCACGGCTTCGAGGCGACTTCCTTGCGCATGATCACCCAGCAGGCCGAGGTGAATCTGGCCGCGGTGAACTATCACTTCGGCTCCAAGGATGCGTTGTTCGAATCCGTGTTTCTGCGCAGGCTGGCGCCCTTGCTGGAAGACTGCCTGGCGGAACTGGATACGCTGGAGGCGGCGGAAGGCGACTTGCCGTTGGAACAGCTCGTGCTGTCCTTCATACGGCCCTGTCTAGCCTTGTCCAAGGACCCGTCGCGCGGCGGCGCCATGTTCGTGCGCCTGCTGTCTCGGACCCTGGTGGAAAACCACCGCCTGTTGCGAGAGACCATTTCGCAGCAATACAGTGTGTTCGTGCAACGCTATACCAGCGCTTTCCAACGCGCGCTGCCTGACCTGGAGTCCGAACAGCTCGCCTGGCGCATGCACCTCGCCTTCAGCGTCATGTTCAACGCCTTCGCCGGCAACGATGTGCTGAAAATCTTCACGCGCAGCCAGATCGTTACCGCGCGGGATCCGGACATGATCGTCAAATACCTGGTGCCTTTCGTGATTGCCGGTCTGGTCTCGCCCATCGAAAGCTGATTCCCCACCGCCGGCCGATAACAATATCAAGGCGGCGAGTGTGGAGCTGAGGGGTCAACACGAGGGTAAACACAATGATTGCTGCCATTCTTCTGGTCGCGCTGCTAGGCGCGCTGGCTTACTTCGCCGCGCCGGTGCTGGCTTGGACCGTCGCTATCGCCGCCTGGCTGGCCGCGCTTCAATTCGTCTTCCACTGTCCGGTGCCTGTCGCCGTGTGGACGGTGTTCGCCGTTGTCGCGGCGGTGCTCAATATCGCGCCGCTGCGCCGCGCCGTATTCACTGGTCCGGTGTTCGGCGTGTTCAAGAAAATCACTCCGGCGATGTCGCAGACCGAGCAGGAGGCGATCAATGCCGGCACCGTCTGGTGGGATCGCGACCTGTTTTCCGGCAAGCCGGATTACAGCCGCCTGCTGTCCTTTCCGGATCCGAAGCTGACGCCGGAAGAACAGGCCTTCCTGGATGGCCCGACCGAGCAGCTGTGCGCGATGATCGACGACTGGAAGATCACCCATGAGCTGAAAGACTTGCCGCCCGAAGTGTGGCAGTTCATCAAGGATCACGGCTTCCTGGGCATGATCGTCAAAAAGAAATACGGCGGCCTGGAGTTCTCCAACTACGCCCACGCCAAGGTGGTGACCAAGATCGCCACCCGCGGCGGCACGGCGGCGGTGTCGGTGATGGTGCCGAACTCGCTCGGCCCGGGAGAGTTGCTGCAGCACTATGGCACGGAAGAACAGAAGGACTACTATCTGCCGCGTCTGGCCAAGGGCGTGGAAGTGCCGTGTTTCGCGCTGACCAGCCCTTACGCAGGCTCCGATGCCGGCGCCATTCCGGATTACGGCGTGGTCTGCCGCGGCTCCTACACTCATCCGCGCACTGGCGAACACTTCGAGAACGTGCTGGGCGTGCGCGTCAGCTGGGAAAAGCGCTGGATCACGCTGGCGCCTGTCGCCACCATACTCGGCCTGGCGTTCAAGATGTACGACCCGGAGCATCTGCTGGGCGACAAGGAGGAAATCGGCATCACCTGCGCGCTGGTTCCGACTGAGCACGGTGGCGTTGAGATCGGCCGTCGCCACTTCCCGGGCGGCTCCGCCTTCATGAACGGCCCGACCTGGGGCAAGGACGTGTTCATCCCGCTGGACTGGATCATCGGCGGCCGCGAATACGCCGGCCAGGGCTGGCGCATGCTGGTGGAGTGCCTGTCCGTCGGCCGTTGCATCTCCTTGCCGGCGATGTCCGTCGCCTGCGGCAAGTTGACCACTTACACCACCGGCGCCTTTGCCCGCATCCGCGACCAGTTCGGGCTGCCCATCGGCAAGTTCGAAGGCGTGGATGAGGCGATGGCCCGCATCGGCGGCTTCACTTACCAGATGGAGGCGTCGCAGGATCTGGCGCTGACCGCGCTCGACAGTGGCGAGAAGCCATCGGTGCTGTCCGCCATCCTGAAGTACCACAACACCGAGCGCATGCGCAAAACGCTGAACGACGCGATGGACGTGCACGGCGGCAAGACCGTGGTGCTGGGCCCGCGCAACTATCTGGCGCGCGGCTACCAGGCCATTCCCATCGGCATCACGGTGGAAGGCGCCAATATCCTGACCCGTTCGATGATCATCTACGGCCAGGGCGCCATCCGTTGCCACCCGTTCGTGTTGCGCGAAATGAAGTCGGCGATGGCTAATGACGGCGTCGAATTCGACAAGGCGATCACCGGCCACATCAATTTCGTGATCAGCAACTTCGTGCGTTCGTTGTGGCTGGGCCTGACCGGGGCTTGCCTCGCATCCAGTCCGAAGGGCGGCGCCACGTCGGCATATTACAAGCGGGTCACCCGCTTCTCCAGCGCCTTCGCGCTGCTGTCCGACATGGCCATGTTCAGTCTGGGAGGCTCGCTGAAGTTCCGCGAGAAGCTGTCCGCCCGCTTGGGCGACATGCTGTCCGGCCTGTACATCGCCACGGCCTCGCTGAAGCGCTTCGAGCGCGACGGTGCGCCGAAGGAAGACATCGCCGTGATGAGCTGGGCTGTGGAAAACGCGCTGTACGACGTGCAAGTGGCGATGGACGGCTTCCTGGCGAACCTGCCCAATCGCGGCTTGGCCTGGGTGCTGCGCCGCGTCATCTTCCCGTGGGGCCTGACGCTGAAGCCGGCGTCCGACCGCGTGGGCACCAAGGTGGCGCGCGCGATGATGGAGCCGGGCGCGACCCGCGACCGCCTGACCCACGGCATGTACGTGCCGAAGGAAGAGGGCGATGCCGTGGGCGTGCTGGGCCACGCGCTGAACGCCATCCTGGCTACGGAGCCGGTGGAACAGAAGCTGCGCAAGCTGGCGCGCGACGGCAAGTTCAAGACCATCACCGCGCGCGAGCGACTGGCCGAGGCATTGCAGATCGGCCTGATCAATCAGGAAGAGTTCGATGCCGTCACCCGCGCCCGCAAGCTCAAGCGCGACGTGATCATGGTGGACGACTTCGACAAGAAGCTGGAGCAGCATGACGAAGAATTGCTGCAGCGCCTGATTTTCTAAGCCAGTCAACGTGGTACCATGCGCCGGATGCCGCTGGCATTCGGCGCCATTCAAAGCGGCTGCCGGCTCGGCGGCCGTTTCGAATGGCGCGATACAAGCCCGGAAAGGGCGGGAGAAGCAGAGATGGAACAGCAAGAAAGCCGCATCCCGGTGTTGAGGGTGAGGGCCTTGCCCACCAGCACCAACGCTTACGGCAGGGTGCAGGCGGGCTGGCTGATGAGCCAGATCGACATGGCGGGCAGTCTGGACGCCGAAAGGCTGTCGCGGGGGCCGGTGACCACGGTGGCGGTCAACGCTTTCCAGTTCGCCGCGCCCATCATGCTGGGCGACGTGGTGGACATGTATGTGGAGCGGCTGCGAATCGGGCAGAAATCCATCACGCTGAAAATATCGGTGGAGGCGGAGCGCATGGATGGGGCGCATGTGCGCATCACCGAGGTGATCGCCACTTTCGTGGCGGTGGACCGCGAGGGCAAGTCCAGATTGCTGGGCGACGCCTAGCCGAAATACGGTGGCGGAAACAAATTGTTGTGGAAATGTTGCATTAAACGAACGTTTGGAACAAAAGCTCTGATATCTGGTTGGAATGCTCTAATTCTCTGGTAGCATCGATGATGATGCGGTCATTGGCCGGGTCATCGTTAATGAAAAAACTTATAGCAAGCTACAGAGAGGGAAGCATGAAGCTCAAGCATCTCAGCCTGTCCGTGATGATCATGGGCACCGCGCTCGGTCTGGCATCGACTCAGGCTGCGGCCTCGGGTTATCAGTTCGGCTCGCAGAGCGTCTCCGGCCAGGGCACCGCCCACGCCAACGGCGCCGAAGCCAACGATCCTTCCACCATCTTCACCAACCCGGCTGGCTTGTCGCGGTTGGACGGCACCCAATTGGCGATCGGCGCGACGCTGGTCGTGCCCCATTCTGAATATACCGACAATGGCTCGGTCACAACTGGCAACTTCGCCGCCATCGGCATTCCCTCGCGCGCTACCGGCGGAGGCAATGGCGGCACTTTCGCTCCTAAAGCCGTAGCGGCGCCCACATTTTATCTTTCCCGCAAGATCAACGACAAAATAACGGCAGGTGTCGGTATTTTCGTGCCTTATGGCGCCAAGCTGGATTATGGGTTCGATTGGGCTGGCAGATACGCGCTGAAGAGCGTCAACCTGCAATCATTGAATATCAACCCCTCCATGTCGTTCAAGCTGGATGATCGTCATTCGTTCGGCTTCGGCGTGTCTGCCCAATACATGAAGGCCACACTGGAGCAGATGGCGGATTCCACTACGGGTTTGAACGCCGGGATCTACAGCGCGGCTTATAAGCAGGCGATTCTGGGTGGGGCGTCCGCCGCGGTTGCCGATGCAACGGGCAAGGGCGCGGTTGCGCTCGCCGGAATCAAGGGCGATGGCCTGGCGCATGTAGAGGGAGATGACTGGGGGTTCGGCTGGAATGTCGGCTACATGTTCCAGCTGGACGAAAATACCCGTTTCGGTTTGGCCTATCGTTCCAGCGTCAAGCAAACCCTGCAGGGTTCATCGACCTGGACTTTCGATAATGTCACCGGAGTGATTCCCGGTTCGGCCACCACGCCGGCGCAAGCTGCGAAAGCCAAGCACCCGAATGCTTCCGCGTCCGTGGATGTGACCACGCCAGAAACGGTTTCCGCGAATTTCTTCCACCAGTTGAATCCCAAGGTAGCCTTGATGGGCGACGTTACCTGGGTGCGCAACTCCCGGCTGAAACAGCTGAACATCAAACAGTCAGTGGTCAATGGCACCGTGCAAGGCGACCTGGTTCTGCATCAGAACTGGAAGGATACCTGGCGTCTTTCGCTCGGATCAAACTACCAGTTGAACGATTCCTGGATGTTGCGCGGCGGCGTGGCCTGGGAGCAGTCTCCGGTTCAGTCGGACAATGATCGCCATCCCGCGCTGCCGGATAGCGATCGTCTGTGGTTGTCGCTGGGAGCCAATTACAAGATCAGCAAGCAAAGTTCCATTGATCTGGCTTACAGCTTCATCGATTTCAAGAATGCCTCCATGAACTACACCGACGCATGTGATCCCACGGGTCAGAGCGGTACTTGCACCGGCAACGGCGGCACAGTCAAGGGCAGCTACAAGACCTATCTGCAGCTGATCGGCGTGCAATACAACTACCGTTTCTAAGCGGCGGCATGCCGTTGTGAGGCTGGTTCGGGGCGGACGCGGAAGCGTCCGCCCCGTTGGTTTTGGCCGATGTTTCGCGGGTGTTGCGCTCGCGCCAGCGCCGCATGCGTTTTTTTTACAAAACCTGCTTTGATTTTGCCCAAAATGGGTTAGACTAATCCGACATAAAAGCGAGTGTTTGATATTTTATCTGCGCGCGCGATGGCCGCTGTCAAGACTCGATCGGAGGCGATGGCGGTCCCGGCCGGAACAACAGCGAATATCGCCGGTCGTTTCTATCAAGCAGTACCCCGGCGCCGCGCCCGTCTCAGCCGGCGCGAAACCGGGCAAGGACGATTCAACGCCCGTCCTTGGAAGCAAGCAGGACAGGTTGAGAGGGGCCTGTCTCATGTGTGTTTCAACAAAACGAGGAAACCATGTCTCAAACCAAATTCAACGTACGCAAGGTTGCCGTGCTCGGCGCTGGCGTGATGGGCGCGCAGATCGCCGCGCATCTGGTTAACGCCAAAGTGCCGACCATTCTGTTCGACCTGCCGGCCAAGGAAGGCGACAAGAACGGCATCGCGCTGAAGGCCATCGAGGGCTTGAAGAAGCTGAAGCCTTCGCCGCTGGCCGGCGCAGACGTGGTTGCCCACATCCAGCCCGCCAACTACGACGACCATCTGCATCTGCTGAAAGACTGCGATCTGGTGATCGAGGCCATCGCCGAACGCATGGACTGGAAGGTGGACCTGTACCACAAGGTGGCGCCGCACCTGGGCGAGCACACCATCTTCGCGACGAACACTTCCGGCCTGTCCATCAACAAGCTGGCCGAAGGCTGCCCGGACGCGGTGCGCCCGCGCTTCTGCGGCGTGCACTTCTTCAACCCGCCGCGCTATATGCACCTGGTTGAAATCATTCCCTGCGTGACTTCCGACGCCCACATCCTGGACAACTTGGAACGCTTCCTGGTGTCCACCCTGGGCAAGGGCGTAGTGCGCGCCAAGGACACCCCGAACTTCGTGGCGAACCGCATCGGCGTGTTCTCGATGCTGGCCACCATCGCCAACGCCGCCAAGTACGGCATCCGCTTCGACGTGGTGGACGATCTGACCGGCCCGCGCCTGGGCCGTCCGAAGTCCGCCACCTTCCGCACCGCCGACGTGGTGGGCCTGGACACCTTCGCCCACGTGGTGAAGACCATGCAAGACACGCTGCCGCAAGACCCGTGGCACAGCCTGTTCGCCACGCCTGACTGGATGCAAGGCCTGATCTCGGCTGGCGCGCTGGGTTCCAAAACCAAGGCCGGCATCTACAAGAAAGACGGCAAGCGTATGCTGGTGCTGGACCCGGCCAAGGGCGAGTACGTGGGCTCCGGCGAGAAGGGCGACGACGCGGTCAAGGACATCCTGAAGATCGCCAATCCGGCCGAAAAATTCCAGAAGCTGCGCGAGAGCCAGCATCCGCAGGCGCAATTCCTGTGGGCCTGCTTCCGCGACGTGTTCCACTACATCTCCTTCCATCTGGGCGACATCGCCAACTGCGCGCGCGACGTGGACTTCGCCATTCGCTGGGGTTTCGGCTGGTCCTCCGGCCCGTTCGAAACCTGGCAAGCCGCAGGCTGGCAGCAAGTGGCCAAG
Source organism: Chromobacterium phragmitis (assembly GCF_003325475.1). Lineage (NCBI taxonomy): Bacteria > Pseudomonadati > Pseudomonadota > Betaproteobacteria > Neisseriales > Chromobacteriaceae > Chromobacterium > Chromobacterium phragmitis. Next base: position 4,349,942 of record NZ_CP029495.1, on the reverse strand, counting down.
TGGCTGCAGGAAGACATCGCCGCCGGCAAGACCCTGGCCAAGGCCGAGCTGCCGAGCTGGGTGCTGGAAGGCGACCGCGCCGGCGTGCATTTCGCCGATGGCTCCTACAATGCCGCCGACAAGAAACTGGTGGGCCGCTCGACCCTGGACGTTTACCAGCGTCAACTGGCCCCGGCCAAGGTGCTGGGCGAGAAGTCCGAGCAACTGGGCGAAACCGTGTTCGAGAACGAAGGCGTGCGCGCCTTCACCACTGGCGACGAGGTGCTGGTGGTGTCGTTCAAATCCAAGGCCCACGCCATCGGCCCGGCCGTGCTGGACGGCCTGAACACCGCGCTGGACATCGCCGAGGACCGCTTCAAGGGTCTGGTGATCTGGCAAACCGAAGAGCCGTTCTCCGTCGGCGCCGACCTGCAGTCCATGATGCCGGCCTTCATGATGGGCGACTGGGATGCCATCGATTCCATGATCGGCCGCTTCCAATCCACCGCCCTGCGCCTGCGCTACAGCCAAATCCCGACCATCGCCGCGACCCAGGGCTATGTCTTCGGCGGCGGCTGCGAGTTCGCCATGCACTGCGACAAGACCGTGGCCGCGCTGGAATCCTACGTCGGCCTGGTGGAAGTGGGCGTCGGCCTGCTGCCGGGCGGCGGCGGCTGCAAGGAGTTCGCGCTGCGCGCCGCTCAGGAGGCTAAGGGCGATGTGCTGGCCGCGCTGAAGGACTACTTCATGAACATCGCCACTGCCAAGGTCGCCACCAGCGGCGTGGAAGCGCAAGAGCTGGGCTTCTTCCGCAAGGGCGATTCCGTGGTGTTCAACGCTTATGAACTGCTCTATGTCGCAAAGCAGCAGGCGCTGGCGTTGGCCGAATCCGGCTACCGTCCGCCGCTGAAAGTGAAGGGCTTCCCGGTTGCCGGCCGTGCCGGCGCGGCGTCGATCAAGGGCCAGTTGGTGAATATGCTGGAAGGCAACTTCATCAGCCAGCACGATTTCTTCATCGCCTCGCAGATCGCCGACGTGATGACCGGCGGCGATGTTGAAGCCGGCACCCTGGTCAACGAGCAATGGATTCTGGACCTGGAGCGCAAGGCCTTCATGACCCTGCTGAAGAACTCCAAGACCCAGGACCGCATCGCGAACATGCTGACCACCGGCAAGCCGCTGCGCAACTAAGTGCTTGGGGATGATTCTGCTGCGCGTGCCGATCTCAAGGCTGTGATGCTCGCCGTACCACTTGTACGGCTGCGCTTCTCGCCTTGACCTCAGCCCGCTCGCTGCGAATCCTCCCGCAAGCACGGCCAATAGCCAGATGATAGGTCGGTTGATTTCTACAGTTTGGATCAGCCGGCCGACAGGAGAATCGAAAATGAGCAAACAAGTACAAGAAGCTTACATCGTCGCCGCCACCCGCACCCCGGTGGGCAAGGCGCCGCGCGGCATGATGCGCCATGTGCGCCCGGACGACATGCTGGCGCATGTGATCACCGGCGCATTGGCCCAGGTGCCGAATCTGGACCCGAAACTGATTTCCGACTGCGTGGTGGGTTGCGCCTTCCCGGAAGCGGAGCAGGGCCTGAACATGGCGCGCATCGGCGTGCTGCTGGCCGGCCTGCCCAACACCGTGGGCGGCATCACCATCAACCGCTACTGCTCGTCCGGCATCAACGCCGTGCAGATGGCGGCCGACCGCATCCGCCTGGGCGAAGCCGACGTGGTGATCGCGGCGGGTTCCGAATCGATGTCCCTGGTGCCGATGATGGGCAACAAGGTGTCGTTGAATCCGGAAATTTTCGCCAAGGACGAAAACTACGGCATCGCCTACGGCATGGGCCTGACCGCTGAAAAAGTGGCACAGCAATGGGGCGTGTCGCGCGAAGATCAGGACGCGTTCGCGGTGGAATCCCACCGCCGCGCGCTGGCGGCCATCGACGGCGGCAAGTTCAAGAACGAAATCACCCCGCTGGAAGCGACCTACCGCACGCCGAATCTGGAAACCGGCGAAGTGGTGGTGAAGAAGCGCGTGCTGGACACCGACGAAGGCCCGCGCCGCGAGACTTCGCTGGAAGGCCTGGCCAAGCTGAAAACCGTATTCGACGCCAAGGGCTCCGTCACCGCCGGCAACTCCTCGCAGATGTCCGACGGCGCCGGCGCGGTGATCCTGGTGTCCGAGCGGGTGCTGAAGGAGTTCAACCTTACGCCGCTGGCTCGCTACGTGACCTTCTCGGTCAAGGGCGTGCCGCCGGAAATCATGGGCATCGGTCCCAAGGAGGCCATCCCGGCCGCGCTGGCTCAGGCCGGCCTGAAGCAGGACGATCTGAAGTGGATCGAGTTGAACGAAGCCTTCGCCGCCCAGGCGCTGGCGGTCATTCGCGATCTGAATCTGGATGCGTCCAAGGTGAATCCGCATGGCGGCGCCATCGCGCTGGGCCACCCGCTGGGTGCCACCGGCGCCATCCGTACCGCCACGCTGGTGCACGGCATGCGCGGCGCCGGCCTGAAGGGCCATGGCATGGTGACGATGTGCATCGGCACCGGCATGGGCGCGGCGGGCATCATCGAAGTGCTGTAAGCACGCGATTTTGGTTGTAGTCGGTTCAACGCCACAGCATGTGCTGTGGCGTTTTTCTTTGCCTGTAGAGCCGGATGCGGGTGTGGCCGGCGGTTTGCGCCGCTGTCCGCCAAATGTTGAGCCGGTTCGGGAGGCATCTCGTTGGTGTTGGCATGGCTGCGGATGCGATGCGCACCGGCGGTGAGGCGTTTGGCTTTCTGCAGCGGAGGAGAGGCTGCCGCAAGGGCTGAAAGATGAAAAACGGCCCCGGAGATTCCGGGGCCGTCCTTGTGCGCGAAGAGGATTTCCGTTTATTCGATCTGCTTGTCGTTGCTGGCCAGCTCCAGCTGAGCCTTCTTCACTCGCTTGTCGGCGGACAGCTTTTGCTGCAGCGCCAACAGGTCGGCCTGGGCCGGCGCGTTGAAGATGACGATGCTGGCGGTGCGATAGCGCACGGTCAGGTTGTGGTCGCGGGCGACAGCAGCCTCATCCTGCGGCGATGCCAGCTGCACCAGCACGGTGCCGCTGACGACGGACGGCACCAGCTGCTTCGACGCCTGCACCACGTCGCCGCGCTTCAGCGAAGGCGCGGATACGCCGGTGCTGCGGGCGGAAGCGTTGAACTTGGACTGCGGAACCTGCTTGTAGTAGGTCTTGCCGTTGATCACCACGGCCTGGCCGGCCGGCTTGGCCAGAAAGGAGGGCTCGGCGGCCTGGCTGTGGACGGCCAGGGTCAAGAGGGCGAGGGGGAAGAGTCGGGTGATCAGTTTCATGCTGCGCTCCGGTGGCCGAAGAAGCGGATCGACCACGATTTCAGTTTACCTTCCGCGTTAGGCAGGGAGTAGGTGGTGTTGGCGCCGGTCGAGCGGTTGCGGATGACGTATTGGTAATCGGCGCCGTTGGTGTCGATCACGCGCAAACGCCATTGGCCCTTGGCCTGCTCGCCGTAGAACTGGTTGGACAACAGGCGCTGCTGGTTCAGGCCATAAGTTTCCGCCACCAGGGCAGTGCGCGGCGACAGCAGCACAGAGCGGGTGCCGGACGGAGAGATCAGCTCCACCGCTAGGTCGTTGGCGCGGCCGTGCTCGGCGTCCACCAGGACCTGCACGGCTTCCACGGTCAGGTCGGACGGCTGATTGAACACGCTTTCCACGCCGCTCTCGTTGGCGTCGGGAATGGCGGCCTGGACCGGGATGGTTTCCCAGCGGGTCTTCTTCAGCGGCGGCAGCGGCTTGTTGTAGAACAGAGCCTTTTCCACGGCCTTGTCGACGTTGATCAGGCCGAAACCATAGAACTGGTGGAAGGGCAGGCCTGCGGCGTTCTTTTGCCAGCCGGGGATCGCCTGGTAGCTATGCGCGCCTCCGCTCTTGTCCTTGAACGCCAGAGTCACGCCCGGATTCGCCGCATCCACTTGGCGAGCGGTGGTGATCAGGATGTGGCGCACATCTCGCGCGGACAGGGCCGGGTTGGCCGACATCACCACGGCGAAAGAGCCGGAGGTGGACGGCGCGGCCGACGAGGTGCCGTTCATGATGCCGTTGTAGTCGCAATTGGGGTCCAGCGCGGTGCCGCCATGCAGGCCGTTGGAGGTGTTGCCGGCCACGTTGTAGCCCCGGGCGCAGCCGGACAGGTCGGTAGTGACCATGGCCGGGGAGTCGGTGCCGTATTCGCCGCCGGGCGCGGTGAGCAGCACGTTGGCCCCGACCGACGAGTACGAGGAGCGGACGCCGTCGGCGTTCAGCGCCGACACCACCACGTTCCAGTAGTTGTTGTTGTCGGCGGTCAGGTTGGAGTCTTGCACCGGCAGGCCGTTATTGCCTTGGTAGCCCAGAAGCGATTCGGTTTGGCTCAGACGGAAGGAGTTGTAGGCGTTGCCGGCCGATTTGACGAAGATTGCCCCGCGGCCCCAATGGCTGTTGCGGCTGATGTCTTCGTAGGTTTCCTCCTCGGTTTTCAGCTCAATGTCCTGATCCGGATTGGCGGGCACCGAGGTGAGGGTGGAGGAGCCGTAGCTCTGGTTGAATACGCGGGCGTCGGTGAAGGCTTCCAGCGAGCCGCCATTGGGTTTCTTGCCATGTGCCAGCAGCCAGCCGTCCAGCGTCTGGTTCAGCAGCCAGTTGAAACCTTTGAGGCCTGCGGAAGGGGCGATGCCGCGGCCGCCGATGCCATTGAAGGCCACTGCGGCGGCGATGCCGGACACCGCGGTGCCATGGCCGTTTTCCCCGGACGCGGGGGTCGGATCGTTGCTGCCGTCAACCAGGTTTTTCGAACCCGGAACGATATTGGCTGCCAAGTCGGGGTGCTTGATTTCCAGGCCGTCGTCGATCACTGCGATCGTGACGCCCAGTCCGCGGATGCCGCGCACATGGCTGAAGCCGAGATTGAGATCGATGCCTTTGACGCCGCCTCGCTTGGAGAAAGCGTTTTGGCCAGTGTTTTTCAGGAACCATTGTTGGTTGGCCAGGGGGTCGCCCGGCAGCTGCGGAATGCTGCGTTCCGCGGTTGGGGCGGCATGACTGGCCATGGAAGCCAGAGCCAGCACGACAGCACTGCTGGTGATGCGAACTCGCATGATTGAGATCCTCTATTTGCCTTTGTGTTTTGCGGCTGTTGCCGTTTGAGGATCATATTTGTAAATTTTTATTGCGCAAATATCTTTTTGTCATATTATCTTCGCATGAAAGAATTTACAGTTTGGATGATCGCCGGACAAAAAGAAGCCGGCCTTGCATGGCAAGGCCGGCTGTGGGCCAGTGTGTCGGCTGGACTGTTCCCGCGTACAGGTTCAGTCCATCTTGGCCAGCGTGTCGAAATTACTGTGGCTGCAATCCTCAAACTCCTGCTGCGGCGCCTTCAGCTTGATCTGATAGGATTTGCCCTGCGCGCTTAGCACTAGCTGTTTGTCGTCCGCCATTAAGGTTTTGGGCATCAGGAACCAGCGCTGGCCTTTGCGGGAGTTGGGTTGGGTGATGTAAATCGCAGTGAAGGGGGGGCTGTCCGGTTGAGCGGGGTCAAGCAATGATACGCCGACCGGCGTTTGCCCCAGGATTTCTATGCCGACCTTGGTGCCGTTGTTCTGGCGTAAAATGCGCCTGATCACGCCCAGGAGCGGGGGGTGGCTCTCGGTCTTCACCAGGATCAGCCGGCCGATCGACAGTTGGTCTACGGTTTTCCCGATGAAGGTCAGTCCCATGCCGGTGCTGCTGATATCATTGATGCGCCAGTCGTCGCTGCGCTCGGAATCCAGGCCGCCGACGTCTTGCACCTTGATGTGAAAGGCGACCCGGTCGAAGCCTATGGAGACTTGGGCGCTGGACGAGTGCAGCGAGCGTTCGGATTTGCGCAGCGATTTGCCGCCGTCGTTGGACCAGCGGATCGCCAGCTTTTCGCACAGCTCCGACCATTCCTCGCGTTCCAGCTCGCAACCTAGCGCGGCCAACTGGGACGGGATGCGGGTGTCAAGGTCGAACATCAGGTCGGCCAGACGGGTGGATATCTCGTAGGATGACCAGTAGCGATGCCATTTTCCGGCCATGCCGCGCAGCATGGGCTGCGGCGGCTCGGGCATGGACAGGTTGTAGACGAAAATCGGCGTTTCGGTCGGAGGCTGCTTTTCCAGCGGGATCTGATTGCAGAGCAGCATCAGCAACTGGTCGACCGCGACGATTTCCTTGTGCAGCATGTTTTCGGTCTGGGCCATATGCAGCATGCCGGCCTGGATCAGCAGATGCTCGCAGCTGACTTCCTGGTGTGAGTCGGGATAGAGCGCGACGGGCGTGCGGGCGAAGCCGGATTCTTCCGCGTGAGTGTAGAAGCGGAAACCCTGCTGCCAGGCGTTGCCTTCCGGCTTCAGGTAGCGCAGCGCGTTCCAGGCCAGCAGTCGCATCTGGTGATGCAGGCCGCGGGCGGTGACCAATTGCTGCTCGGGCTCGGCTATCTGGTTAGGTGCGCCGCGGCAGAGCCGCAGGCAAATTTGGTAGGCGCTGGCCAGTTCGTGCCAATAGGCGAGAATGGTGGGCAGGTAGCCTTTGCTGCCGCCTTTCGAATGGAGGTAGTCCTGGCAGAGCTGATGATGGATGCCGGCGGCTTTGTCGTCGACGTAGAGCAGCGTTTTGACACGCTCCTTCAACGACATTTCCGGATCGGCGTTGATTTTGGATACGGCCTTGATGATTTCCACCAAGGCGGTAAAGTATTCTGCCTGCGGCAGATCGCGAACCAACAGGGTCGCCGATTGCGCCACGCCGGATGCCGGCGTGTTCTTGCTTAAAAGTGAGCTGACCAGGGATTTGAAGTCGAACATTGAACCAGGTTTCGGGATTGGGGATTTATGTTCACACTTATATGTCACTCTATCTTACGTCACGCTTTGACGCTGGTGAAACCATAATCGCAAATTTATCGGGCATGCCTAAAAGCAAGATTTTTTCTTATCATCGTCTGGCCGCGGCTTTGTGTTCGGCTGGACTGTTTGTTTCGACAGCTACGGCGGCGGAAAGTGCGACGCAAGTGCCTGAAGGCGTTGGCGTTGTTCTGGGCGGCGGCGGGGCGCGGGGCTTCGCCCATCTGGGGGTGTTGAAGGAGCTGGAGCGGCTGCGGATACCTGTGGCATGCATAGCAGGCACCAGCGCTGGAGCCCTGATTGGTGGTATTTACGCCAATGGCCTGCCGCTGGATGAGATGGAGCGCGAGTTCAATGCGGCGGACTGGGACCAGATGCTGTCCGGCAAGCCAGTCCGCTCCGAGATTCCCTATGACCGCAAGCGCAACGATTACAAAAACTATGCCGATATCAGCATCGGCGTGAAGCATGGCGCGCTGCGGGTGCCGCGCAGCGCGATCAATTCCCAGGGCATCGAGCTTTATATCCACAAATTGACGCGCGACCGTGACATCGACAGTTTCGACAAGCTGCCCATCCCGTTCCGCGCGGTGGCGGCGGACTTGCTGACCGGCGACGCGGTGGTGTTCGACAAGGGCTCGCTGTCGCGCGCGCTTCGGGCCAGCATGGCGGTGCCGGGCGTGTTCGACCTGGTGGAGGAAGATGGCAAGCTGCTGGTGGATGGCCTGATTGCCCGCAATGTGCCGGTGCAGGACGTCAAGGGCCGCTGCGCGCAGCATGTGATCGTGGTGGATGTGAGCACCCCATTGCTGAAGGCTGACGAAATCCACACCCTGTTCGATGTCGTCGACCAGAGCTCCAATCTGGCGGTGATGCGCAACGTGCGCGAGCAGATGAAGTTGCTGGACAAGCAGGACATCGTGGTTAGGCCGGACTTGAGCGGCTACACCACATCCTCCTTCGCGGATCATCAGGCCATTGTGGACCGGGGAACAGAGGCCGCGCGCAATATGGCCAAGCAGCTGTCGGCGTACTCGGTGTCCGAAGAGGCGTACGCGGCCTGGAAAAGCCGCTTGCGCAGGCCGCACTATCCGGTGCTGGACGAAGTGAGGGTGGAGGGCAAGGATGGCGACTTCACCAAGGTCTCCACGTTGCAGAAATCGCTGACTTTCCCAGGCCACTCGATTCCGGTTGGGGAAGCGCGCCAGCGGCTGGCCGACATCTTCACCGGCGGCGAATACGATAAGCTCGGCTACCGGGTGGACAACGTATCCGGCCGCAATGTGATGACGGTCATGCCGGTAGAACGGGGCATAGGTCAGAATACGCTGCGTTTCGGCTTGAATTTGAATAGCGATACGCCTGGCAGCAGCAATTTCACCCTGCGCGCCTCGCATGAGTGGGATGCGATCAACAGTGCGGGCGGCGCCTGGCGCAACGAGGTGGCGATAGGCTACCAGCGCGCCATCAACTCGGAGTTCTACCAGCCGCTGTGGCGGAACAGCCCGCTGTTCGTCGCAGCGTCGCTGGGCGCGCAGCAGAAGCAGTATCGATACTTCAATGAGGACCACACCGTATTGTCGACGCTGAACGACAATGTCATCGGCGGCCAGGTGAACCTCGGCGTCGCGTTGGGCAAGTACGGCGAATGGCGGTTGGGCATGTATCGGGAAATGAATCAGCTGACGATGGCGCAGGGCCTGCCATTGCTGGACCCCGACGAGAGCAATCGTTCCCGCGATGTGGGCGTGCAGACTCGTCTGGTGATCGATCAGTTCGACAATCCGCGCTGGCCGCGCTCGGGCTATTTCTTCAGCGGCAAAATCCAGATGGGCATGCCGGGCCTGGGCAGCGACCTTGACCAGCAGGCTTATGATGTCGTAGGCGAAACCGCTCACACCTATGGCGACTTTACCGCGCGATTTACATTAAAGGCTAGCGGGGATCGGACCAAGAGCGTGCCCCAGTCTCTGGGCGGCTTTCTCAATCTGACGGGTTATCAGAATGGCGAATTGCTGGCGGATAGAGTGGCGCTGGCCAGGTTGATGGTGTATTGGCGGGCGGCTTCGCTGCCGCCGGTATTGGGCTCTGGTGTCTATGCCGGCGTGTCGGTTGAGGGCGGACGCTTGTGGGGACAGAACACCCTGTTCGATTTGCAGAGCAACCGAGAGGGGCGTTGGATTCCGGCCGGTTCCATGTTCCTGGGCGCGGACACGTTTCTGGGGCCATTTTTCGTCGGCGTCGGTACCGCGAGGGGAGGACAATTGAGCGGCTACATCTATCTGGGCGTCGACTACTGAGGCGAGTTGTGTTCATTTCCCCGCGTGGACTGTAGCGTAGCTGGACTGTCCTTTGGTATGGATTTGTTCAGTCTGTAGGACAAACGTTTGAATTAGATATGGCTTTTGCCTGACGCATGATCTATCCCGGTATGGGCCGCCGTTTGGCGGCCCTTCATCACACGATATAACGGGAGAGATAATGAAACAGCTGTTGTCGCGCAGTGCCTTCCTTCTCGCCTTGCTATTGTTGCCGCTCGTCGCGGCGCAGGCGTCATCGGGCTATACCCAGACCCGCTATCCCATCGTATTGGTGCACGGCCTGTTCGGTTTCGGCCAGGTGCTGGGCGTCGATTACTTCTACCGCGTGCCTGCGGCGCTGAAGGAGGACGGCGCCCAGGTGTTCGTGGCGGAAGTGTCCGCCACCGGCAGCAATGAGGCGCGCGGCGAGCAGTTGCTGCAGCAGGTGCAGCGCATCCTGGCCATCACCGGCGCGCAGAAGGTGAATCTGATCGGCCACAGCCAGGGCGCGCCCACCGCTCGCTACGTGGCGGGCGTGCGCCCGGATCTGGTGGCTTCGGTCACCACGGTCGGCGGCGTCAACAAGGGGTCGGTCGTGGCGGACATCGTGCGCGGCGTCGCGCCTCCGGGATCGATCAGCGAAGCCGTCGCCGCCGCCGTGACGGGTGCGTTTGTCAAGGTGCTGGCCTTCTTCTCCGGCACCAGCGGCCTGCCGCAGCATCCGGTAGACGCGCTCAATTCGCTGACCACGGCAGGCTCGATGGCTTTCAGCGCCAAGTTCCCCGGCGGCGTGCCCCGCACGGCTTGCGGCGAGGGCGATTACGAGGCTGGCGGCGTCCGTTATTATTCTTGGACCGGGGCGGCCACCACTACCAACGTTCTCGATCCGCTGACCATCCCGATGGGCGTGCTGGGTCTCGCCTTCGGCTCCGCGCCGTCGGATGGCCTGGTGGGCGTGTGCTCCGCCCACCTGGGGCAGGTGATCCGCGACGACTACAAGATGAACCACGTCAACGAGATCAACCAGAGCTTTGGCCTGGTCAGCCTGTTCGAGGTGAGTCCGGTCTCGCTGTACCGCCAGCAGGCCAATCGCCTGAAGAACGCGGGGCTGTGACATGCGCCGCCTCGGCTTGACCCTGGCGGCATCCGGCGCCGCGCTGCTGGCCTGGTGGGCTTGGCCGGACGGCGAGCATGCCGAAGCCGCGGCAGCCCGGCAAGCCGCGCGCGGCGGCTTTGCGCCATCGCTGGTCGGCACCCGGCCGGACGGCGCGGCGGCGCAGTCGGCGGACCGGTTGGTCGTGAACCAGCGACTGCGCCAGCTGTTCGATTATTACCTGGCCACGCTGGGCGAGCGCGATCTCGCCGCCATACGCGCCGAACTGCGGCGGGAGCTGGGGCGCACGCTTAGCGTCGGCGCGCTGGAGCAAGCCATGGCGCTGTTCGAGCGTTATGTCGGCTACAAGCGTTCGTTGGCTGGCCGGCAGGCGGCGGCCGCCACGGATTTGTCGCGCCGTTTGGAACTGGTGCAAACCGCCAGGAGGCAATTTTTCAGCCAGGCCGAGTTGGAAGGCTTGTTTGGCGATGAGGACCGCTACGATGATTTCACCGCCAAGCGGCTGGCGATCGAGTCCAACCCGGCGCTGAGCGCCGCCGAGAGGCAACGCCGCATCGCAGAGCTGGAGCGGCGGTTGCCGCCGGCGTTGAGGGCGGCGAGGGAGGAACCGGTCAAGCATCTGCGTCTGGCGGAGGCTGAGGAGAAGCTGAAACGGAGCGGAGAGGGCGCCCAGGCGATGTATCAGCTGCGCGCCGGCATGGTGGGGCAGGCGGCGGCAGACCGCTTGGACGAACTGGATCGGGAGCAGGCCGGCTGGCAGGAGCGGCTGGATGGCTTCAAGCGCGAGCGGGCGGCCATTCTCGGCGATGGCCGCCTGAGCGCTCAGCAACGGCAGCAAGCTGTCGCCCAGTTGCAGTCGCGGCGTTTTTCGCCGCAAGAAGCGCTGCGGCTGCCGGCATATCTGCCAAATTGATCGATGCGGGGAACGGAACAGGCGTCCTTTGGGACGCCTGTTTTTCGTAGCGAGGCTTCGCTCAGGATTGGGCGAAGAACAGCCGGCCCAGCGCCTCGCCAGGATCGGATTCTCGCATGAAGGCTTCTCCCACCAGAAAACTATGCACGCCGCTGGCCTGCATCAGGCGCACGTCCTCAATGGTGGCGATGCCGCTCTCGGTGACGGCGATGCGGCCGTCGGTGATGCGCGGCAGCAGCTTCAGCGTGGTGGCCAGGCTCACTTCGAAGGTGCGCAGGTTGCGATTGTTGACGCCCACCAGCTCCGTCTTCAACTGCAGGGCGGCATCCAGCTCCTCTTCGTTGTGCACCTCCACCAGCACCGCCATACCCAGCTCATGGGCCAGGGCTTCGAGCGCTGTCATCTTCTCCAGCTCCAACGCGGCGGCGATCAGCAGAATGCAGTCGGCGCCCATCGCGCGGGCTTCGTAGACCTGATATTCGTCGACGATGAAGTCCTTGCGCAGCGCCGGCAGATGACAGGCGTCGCGGGCGGCCTCCAGATAACTGGCGTCGCCCTGGAAGTATTGCCGGTCGGTAAGCACCGACAAGCAGGCCGCGCCGTTGGCGGCATAGCGCTCGGCGATGGCGGCCGGCTGGAAGTCTGCGCGGATCACGCCCTTGCTGGGGCTGGCCTTCTTGATCTCGGCGATGACGGCCGCCTTGCCCAGCGCATGCTTGGCGCGGATGGCGGCGACGAAGTCGCGGCGGTCGCCTCGCGCCTCTGCGTCGGCCCGCACCGCGGCGAGCGGCCGGCTGGCCAGCGCGGCGGCGATTTCCTGATGTTTGGTGGCGATGATGGTGTTGAGAATGTCGGACATGCTGGCTTCTATGTTGACACAACGAAAGGTCCATCATGCAGAACATCCGTGGGGATGGCAAGCGGGGCGGCTTTCCGGAAGCTTGATTCAAATCATTCTCGTTCGCGCCGGGCCGCCGGATACTGCGGGCACACCCACCTTTGTCGGAGCTTGGCCATGGCCGATTCCCATCCCTTTTTCTCCGCCCCGCACCGCGTGGCGTTTTTGCCGGGCATGCTGCTGGCCATCCTGCTGTTGGCGGGCTGGAGCGCGGAAATGGCGGCCCGCGTGTTCGGCCTGGCTTTGCCGCTGGCGCTGCCTGCCATGCTGGCCCACGGCTTCCTGATGCTGTTCGGCTTTTTTCCCTTGTTCATGACTGGTTTCCTGTTCACCGCGGGCCCGCGCTGGCTGAACGTGCCGCCGCCGGCGCGCGGCGCGTATCTGCTGGCGCCGGCGCTGCTGGTTGCCGGCCTGGCGCTATGGATGATCGGCGCGGTTGTCGGCGGCGCGTGGTTGCTGGCCGGCCATCTGGTTTACGGCCTGGGCTTTCTTGGCGTGCTTGTGATTTTCGGCCGGCTGTTGCTGATGAGCGCCGCGCCGGACCGCCGCCATGCCTGGGCCGTGCTGGTCGCTTTCTCCATCGGCGCGCTGGGCTGGGCTGCGGCGGCTTACTGGCTGATCAGCGGCGATGTCCGCGGTTGGCTATGGATGCGCGATCTGGCCTTGTGGGGCTTCCTGCTGCCTGTTTTTCTGACGGTTTGCCATCGCATGCTGCCGTTTTTCTCCGCCAACGCGCTGGCGCCGTATCAGGCGTGGCGGCCAGGGTGGCTGCTGGCGGCGATGCTGGGCGGCTCGCTGGCGCACGGCGTGTTTTCCATCGCGGGCTGGCCGTCGTGGTGGCTGGATCTGTGCCTGGCCGTGCTGTTCGGCTATGTCAGTTGGCGTTGGCGGCTGATGGCTGCGTTGAAGGTCAAGCTGCTGGCCATGCTGCATCTGTCTTTCGCCTGGCTGATGCTTGGCTTCGCTCTCTATGCCTGGCAGGGATGGTTCGGCGGCTTGGCGTGGGCGCCGCTGCATGCCGTCACCGTCGGTTTTTTCCTGACGATGATGATCGGTTTCGTATCGCGCGTGTCGCTGGGACATTCCGGGCGGCCGCTGGAGGCGGGCAGGGCGTTGTGGTGGCTGTATCTGGCCGCGCAATGGCTGGCGCTGGCGCGGGTGGCGGCGGATGCGTTGCCGGCTGAATGGCGGGACGGCATGTACGGGCTCGCCGCGCTGGGCTGGCTGCTGACGCTGGCGTTTTGGGGCGGGCGTTTCTTGCCCGTGTACTGGCGGGCGCGAGCCGACGGCAAACCTGGTTGATCCGAATTTCAAACCTGGAGCGATTGATGAAACCCATCGAATTCCTGACTGGCCAGCATCGCGATTGCGATGCCCGTTTCTCCGATGTCGAGCAGGCGGTGCGCGGAGGCGGCTGGGCGGCCGCCGACGAGGCTTTCGCCGTGTTTCGGGCGGATATGGAAGCCCATTTCCGGCTGGAGGAGGAGAGGCTGTTTCCCTCCTTCGAGCAGGCCAGCGGCATGCGCGCAGGCCCTACCGCGGTGATGCGCGCGGAACACGCGCAAATGCGGCAATTGCTGGACGGCATGGGCGCGGCGCTGGCTGCGCGCGACGGCGACGGCTGCCTGGCCGAGGCCGATACCCTGCTGATCCTGGCGCAGCAGCACAATATGAAAGAGGAGAATATCCTGTACCCGATGTGCGCGCGCTGCCTGCCCGACCTGTCTGCATTGCTGGAGGAGGCCGGCCATGCCGCTTGACCTTCGCCAACTGCCGCCGCCGGAGCCGATGGACATCATTCTGCGCCAGGCGGAGTCGCTGTCGCCTGGGAAGTGCGCCAGTTTCGTGTTGCCGCATTTCCCAACGCCGTTATTGCCCTTGCTGGACCGGATGGCTGGTATCGCATATCGCTTCGAACTCTCCGGAGACGGCGGGGTGCTGTTGTTTCTGGAGCGGGCGTGATGCAGGGGTGGCCATCTTACGACCGCGCGCCGCCGCTATGGCTGCCCTTGCCGTTTTTGCTGGCGTCGCCAGTCTGGCTGTCCGCGGCGGGTTTGAGCCTGGCCTGGCTCAGCCCCGGGCCGGTTTCCCGTTTCGACCCGGCCGCGTTGGCGGTCGCGCATCTATTGGCTCTGGGGGTGCTGGCCAATGCGATGTGCGGCGCTGCCCTGCAGGTGCTGGCGGTAGTCGCCGGCGCCGCGTTCCCCCGTCCGCGTCTGTTGCTGCATGTGTTGTTCTGGCCGCTGCAGCTTGGCTGCGGCTTGCTGGCGGCGGCCTTCCTGAATGGTTTTTCGCCATGGCTGTTGCTGCCGGCCGCCGCGCTGCTGGGATGGGCTCTGCTTGCGTTTTCCGCCGCAGCGCTGGCAGGCGCATGGCGCAGCCCGGCGCGAGACGCCACAACCCGCGGCATGATCGCGGCGCTGACGGCCTTGCCGCTGACGGCTGGGCTGGGCATCGCGCTGGCGGGCACGCTCGGCGCGGGCTGGCCTCTGCCATGGAAAGTCTTGCTGGACTGGCATGCCCTGTGGGGGCTGGGAGGCTGGCTGCTGGGGCTGATCATGGCGGTGGCGGCCACTGTGGTGCCGATGTTCCAGATCACCCCAGCCTATTCCGCGTCCTGGATGCGCTGGAACGCAGGCTTGTGGCCAGCCGCGTTGCTGACGTCGGGGCTGGGATGGCAGTTGGACGCGGGTTGGCCGGCTTTCGTGCCGGCCGCGGCGATGGTTGCCGTTTTCGTGGCGGAGACGCTTTGCCTGCAGCATCTTAGCCGCCGTCCGCGCGACTGGGGCCGCCGCTTCTGGCAAGGGGCGATGGCGGCCTTGGCATTGGCCCTGATCGCGGGCTGGCGCGCGGCGCAAGGGCCAGCCGACGACGGATGGGCGGCGCTGGGCGGCTGGTTGTGGCTGTTCGGGCTGGGGGCGGGCGCGGTGCTGGGCATGTGGTGCAAGATTTTGCCGTTTCTGCTGTGGCTGGACTTGCAGCGTCAAGCTCCCGCCGGCGCCAGGCCGCCGGCCACCCTGGCCTTGCTGCCGGAGTCCGCTCAGCGCCGAGGTTGGTTCGGCTACGCGGCTTGCCTGATCCTGGGATGCGCCGCGGCGTTAGGCGGCGCGCCTGCCGTCTTGGCCGGCGCGGCCGTCTGCGGGCTGGCGGCGATGCTGTTGCGCGATGCGGCCAGGGCATTGCGCCGGCATCGGAGTTGCCTGCTCGGCTGGCGAGAGCCTCAGGCTGGCGGGGCCATGCCGTAGTCCGCCAGCGCGGCGGGGTTGGATAGGGAAATGCTTTTGCCATCCACCTCTACCAGCCCGGCCTTATTCAATTGCTGCAGCACGCGGGAGAAGGTTTCCGGCGTCAGATTCAGACGAGAGGCGATCAAATTCTTATTGGCCTCCAGCGTCAGCACGGTTTTTTCTCCGTCCGGCGCGCCGTCCAGTTGCTGCAGGAAATAGCCTATCACCCGCTGCAGCGCGGTCTCCACCGAGTAGCGCTCCACGTCCCGTATCATGCCGTGCAGGCGCAGGGAAATGCCAGCGAGCATGTTGCGCGCGAAGCCTGGGTCTTCGGCCAGCGCCTGGAAGATGCCGGCCGCGCCGATGTGCAGCAGCATGCTGTCCTCCAACAATTGGGCCAGCACCGGACAGGGCTTGCCCAGAAACATCACGGCCTCGGCGAAGCTCTGGCCCGGATGGATGATTTCCACCACCTTCTCCACGCCCTGCGGCGAAGGAATAGCCAGCTTCACCTTGCCGTATACCACCACGTACATGCCGTCGCAGTCGTCTCCGCGTTGGAACAGCAACTGCCCTTTGTCCGCCTGCAGCGCGCGGACGTGGGGCTCCAGGCTAGCCAATTGCTGGGGGGAAAGCTGCTGAAACAGAGGTTGGTGGCGCAGATGCTGGATGATGTCGATCCGGGACATGATTTTGCCTTGAATAGAGTTGCCACTCAGGATGCTACCGCATTTTGAAATTCATTAGCAAAGAATGATATTTGTGATAAGCCGCTGGTGGCGCGGAGGCCGGGCGCATTGAATCGGCCTGTGGTCGATTGAACGCCTGAGGACAGCGCCTTTGATGCGTCTGCATGGATGCCGAAGCACTAACTCTAACCGTATTGGCGATGGAACATGCCGATTGGTTGAGCCGGCAATGTGGGAAGCCGGTGGGAGTGAGACTGCTGGGTTGTCGTTTTTTTGTTGAGTTGAAGACATGCTTGCGAAGCATTTATTGTTTAAATCACATAATAAATTGAAATTTATCTCCTTTGTTATGACTTTGTATTATTTTTTAAGTTGAAATGCATGGGGATGCGTATTTACACGTAGCTCTGAAATGTAACTGTATTGTTAATATTCTCGGCGAAATTTTAAACATATGTAAAATATTAACTCTAAAATTCGCCGCGATGAACTTTGTCACTAAGGCCGCCCGAATGGGCGGCTTGCTCTTTCCCGCTTGCGTTTGGGCCGCCGCCGTGCCGGACGCCATTCTGCAGCAAAGCGATCAACTCCTGCGTCATCAGCAGCACCAGTTGGAACAACGCCGCCAAGAATTGCAGCAACGTCCGGATGTATTCGTTCCGCCGCAGGCTACCGAGCGGCCGCCCGCTTCATCCGCTCGCGATGATCAGAACTGCTTTCCCGTACTGTGCGTACGCATAGAAAATTACCCAGTTTTCAGGAGCTAGTGCGCGTTCAAAACTACCCAGGGTGTTCAATCCCCCTGCTGAATTTTTCAGCAGGAGAATGGAGTGATCACCATGAAAGAACTGGGCATTGTTCGCAGGTTGTTCTACCGAGATGGCCTATCGCTATCTGAAATTGAGCGGCGAACTGGGCTGACCCGCAAAACGATCCGTCACTGGCTCAAGGCGGCGGAAGGCACGGCGCCGAAGTACCAGCGGAAACCCGCTGAAACCAAGATCGCACCGTATGCGGTGCAGCTCACCAAAATGCTGGAGACGGACTTACACCGTCCCAAGCGCGAGCGCCGCAGCGCGCTCAAGCTCTTTGCCGAGCTCAAGGCAGCAGGGTTCTCCGGCGACTACAGCCGAGTGATGGCCTTCATCCGACAGTGGCGGGCTGGTGGTGGCACGAGCCAAACCAAGGCGTACGTGCCACTGCGCTTTGAGCTGGGTGAGGCTTTCCAATTCGACTGGAGCGAGGAGCGTCTGGTGATCGGCGGCATCTGGCGCAAGATCATGGCGGCGCACCTCAAGCTATGCGCCAGCCGCGCCTTCGTTGTGCAGGCCTATCCCACCCAAAGCCACGAGATGCTGTTTGATGCCCACACCCGCGCATTCACGGCACTCGGCGGCATTCCGCGCCGCGGCATCTACGACAACATGAAGACTGCCGTCGACAAGGTCAAACGTGGCAAGGCACGAGCGGTCAACACCCGCTTCGCCGCGATGGCATCGCACTACCTGTTCGATCCGGACTTCTGCAACGTCGCTTCCGGCTGGGAGAAAGGCGTCGTCGAGAAAAATGTGCAGGACAGTCGCCCGCGCATCTGGCAAGAGGCCGCCAAGCAACGGTTCAGTAGCTTTGCAGAACTGAACGTCTGGTTGCTTAGTCGTTGCCGCACGCTATGGCAGGAGCTGCGCCATGGTGAGTTCGATGGCCTCACCATCGCCGAGATGCTGGAACATGAGCAGCCACAGCTGATGCCGATGGTCACGCCATTCGACGGCTACGTGGAGACGCTGGGCAAGGTCAACAGCATCTGCCTGGTGCACTACGACCGCAATCGTTACTCAGCACCCTGTGAGTTGGTCGGCCAGATGGTGAGCATTCATGTTTACCCTGAGCGGATCGACCTGGTGGCCAACGACGCTATCGTGGCCACCCACGCGCGCCGGTTCGGCAGCCACCACACGAGTTACGACTGGCAGCACTACCTCCCGCTGATCGAGCGTAAGCCCGGCGCTCTGCGTAACGGTGCGCCATTCGCCGACCTGCCAGATCCGTTACAGCGGCTGCGACGGCTATTACTCAAGCGCGAAGGCGGTGACCGCGTCATGGCCAAACTGCTGGCGGCGGTGCCACGCTCGGGGCTGGAGGTCGTGCTGGTTGCCGTCGAGCTGGTACTGGAGTCGGGTAACCCGAGCGTCGAGCACATCGAGAACGTACTAAACCGGCTCAAGCAGTCGCCGATGCCGGAGCAGGCGGAAACGCAGCTCGCCGTCCAGGAAGCGCCGCTGGCTGATCCAGAACGCTACGACAGCCTGCGCACGGGAGCCCGCCATGGATGAGATCGCGAGCAAGCTAAAGGCATTGCGGCTTTACGGCATGGCCGGCGCCTGGGATGAGATCGTCACGCAAGATGCCCAAAGCGCTATCGAGTCATCGCGCTGGCTGATTGAACACCTGCTGGCCGCAGAGGAAACCGACCGCGCCATGCGGTCAATCAGCGCCGCCAGGTTTCCTGCGCATCGCGACCTGGCGGGGTTCGACTTCAGTCAGACTAAGACCCGCTAACAAAACCTATATTTTGCGCAGTGGCGCACATGGAAGATCAGCGACTTACAAGCGACCGCCTGAGGTTTTGTTAGCCACTCTAAGGTGGATCAGCATTTGATCGCCGAGCTGGCAGACCTGTCGTTCAGCGAGAGTGCACATAACGTCGTGTTCATTGGTGGCACGGGTACCGGCAAAACACACCTTGCCACCGCATTGGGCGTGTCTGGCATTACGCGCCACGGCAAACGGGTACGCTTCTTCTCCACCGTGGATCTAGTCAACTTGCTGGAGCAGGAGAAAGCGGCGGGTAAGGCGGGCAAGCTGGCGTTCGCGTTGATGCGGGTTGACCTGGTGATTCTGGACGAGCTGGGTTACTTGCCATTCAGCCAGGCAGGTGGGGCCTTGCTGTTCCACCTGCTGTCGAAGCTGTACGAGCACACCAGTGTGATGATTACCACCAACCTGACCTTCGGCGAATGGGCCAGCGTGTTTGGCGATGCCAAGCTGACGACAGCCTTGCTCGACCGATTGACGCACCACTGCCATATCGTCGAGACGGGTAACGAGTCCTATCGGTTCCGTCATAGCAGCGATACGGCGAAATCGAGAATCAAGGCCAGGGAGAAAACGCGGCTAGGAGGGGCTGACGAAGCAGAGCCATTCTAGGTACTGATCTACCGGGGGTGAGGGTCACAGCACCAAGCCCTCGGTATTGGTGACATCGAACTGAATCAGGCTACTGGAATGTATTAGACTTATCCACAGCCACCCCTAGACGGAAGTGGCTTTCCTCCCTGGGTAAAATTCAACGCGCAGAGTTGGGTAATATCGGACGCGCAGCGGACAACAGGTCGGCAGGAGACATTCCGGACTACGGCTGAGCACCCATTTTGGGTCAAGGATCAAGGATGGCTGAAGGCGTCGCTGTTGCAAGCAGGGGTAATATTGGTTGACCATACTGGCCAGCCGCTGATGGTGGTGAGCCAAGCAGAAGAAGGCGAGCTCGATACTGTCTTCAACATTCAGGTAGCTGAGTTCCAGACTTACCATGTGGGTGAGTTTGGGGTTTGGGTGCATAATGCGAAGTGTTGTCCTGAGCTTAATGGTTCCCCAAGTCCTGTAAAAGAATTAGAAGTTGGTTCCTATAAAGATTTGAAGTCGCGCTCAGTGGTGGGTGATGGGTTGGAGCATGATCATATTCCTTCATTTTCTGCACTTAAAACAGCTAGGGAAAAGGAGTTAGGTCGGCCGCTGAGTAGGTCTGAGTTAAGAGAGCTTTACAATAATGCAACTGCTGTTGAAGTTCCTAAAGATGTCCACAAGGAGGGGCGTACTTATGGTGGGAAAAATACTCCAGAACAGGTTGGTGGAGATGCCCGAAATCTTTGTAATGCTGTGAGTTGTGATACCATGGCATTAAGAAGCAATTTGCTAAAAAGAGGTTATGATCCAATTAAAGTAGATGAGACAATTAGGGCTATTGTTAAGAGAAATAAAGAGATGGGGGTGGTGAAATGATTGTAAATGGTGACTGGTCTGCTTATGCAGCAGCTCTTGGCTCTCGAGAAGGAAGTTCAAATATTCTTCCTTTGATTGAAATGATTGGTGAAAATTTTGTTTTAGATGAGTTTGATGAGTTTGGAGTAAAAAATGTCTTTTACAGATTCCTAGAGTCTGGAATTGAATTTGTTTTTGATACTGATGTTCTGAATGCTGTTATATTTTATGTGAAATCAGATGGTGAGTATTCAGCTTGTTTATGTTTGTCAAAATTGTTTGATGGCCTGATTGATGAAGTGGGAATAAGCGATGTGATGAAATATTTTGAAGGCACCTCTTTTTGCAAAGGAACGCATGGCAAATGGATCAAATTTGATATGGGTGAGCTATTTATCCATTTTGAGTTTGATGAGGGGCATGCCCTTTCCAAGGTTACATTATTCTCTTCTTAGACCCGCTAACAAAACCTGTCGACAAATCGCAGACATATCAATGAGACAGCCAGCTTGAGCAAGGCGTAATGCGTATCCAGCCGCCGCTCGAAGCGGATGCGCAATTTCCCGAAGCCAGCTAGCCAAGAATGGGTGCGTTCCACCACCCAACGGTGGCGGCCCAATCTCTCGCTGCTTTCCACCCCACGACGAGCAATTCGCACCAAAATTCCGCGTCGGCGAAGGTGTTCACGGCAACGGCGGTAGTCGTAGCCTTTATCTGCGTGCAACTTGTAGGGCTTTTGTCTGGGCCGCCCAGGCAAACCAGGAACGGCAGGAATCGCATCGACCAAAGTTTTGAAGACCATGGAGTCGTGTCGATTGGCGCCGGTAATGCTCAGCGCCAATGGCAAACCTCGGCGATCTACGATGATGTGCCGTTTGCTGCCGCATTTACCTCGATCGGTGGGGTTGGGGCCGGTCTCTTGGCCCCCCGGGGGCTGGCAACGCTAGCCCCATCAATGCTGGCCCGGCTCCAATCAATTTGATCGTGTTGGCGCAGTTGTATCAGCAGAGCCAGGTGTAGGCGGTCCCAAATGCCTTGCGCTTGCCAATCCCGCAGCCTTCGCCAGCAGGTCATCCCGCTGCCAAAACCGAGTTCCTGCGGGAGGTCCTCCCAAGGAATGCCGGTAGTGAGAACAAACAAGATGCCGTTGAGGGCAGCAAAATCATCCAGCCGCGGCCTCCCACCCCGGCGGGAACGCGGCGGCGGGGAGAGTAGCGGCTGCAATGACTTCCAAAGCTTCTGGCTGATGACTTTTCGTTGCATCTTCGCCAGGTGAGGGCATACGCATCTGGCATCAAGAGGTTTTGTTAGCGGCTCTAAATATATCTGAGGCTGTTTATGGAAAATATTGAACTGATACGGAAAATGTCTTCTGCCGATGCGGCTGATTGGGTGCTTGAAAAGTACGGATTAAATAAGCTAAATTATTATGAGGCATTTGAACTTATTAAGAAAAAATCTTGGAAGAGAGTGGATCAGATAAGATTGGCTCGATTCTATTTGGCAAAAATGCCTTTTGCTAGTGCATTACCCTACGAGGTTTTTGCGAGCTTTATGGCCTTGGAGCCTTTTTTAATGATAATTCGAGAATGTAAACCATTGAGGTCGGAAGATATAAATTTAATGCTTTATCATTTAATTCCAGTATTAAGGAAAATGGTTAAAACGCAGAATGATAGTGAAATGGTGGCAAAATTTTTAGCTGATTTTAGTCAGGAGTCATAGCTTGGGCTAAGCTTTCGAAGCCCAACGTTTGCCGCGAAAAATACGATGATTTCTATGAGTGGAATCTGTTCGTTCTCGGTAAGCGTTGGGCTTCATTCTATTCAGCCCAACCTACGGACCTAAAGGGAGGTCAACTTTGTGGGAAAAGCCTGGTGGGATTGATGAGGCTAATAAAGATTTTGATCATTTACAACCAAGTAATGTGCGAGTCCTCCCAAATGGGATGAGGGTAGGTACATTGGGGGATGGTAGAACTGTGATTGTTCGAGAGAAGAGCTCTGACGGGCGACCTACGCTAGAGATTCAGCAAGGAAAAAGCAAAGAAAAGGTGAGGTATGGCCATGATTAAATGCTCGAGATTGATTGATGGGGTTTTTTCGTTGGATATGCTCGTTGATAGAGGGGGAGTTTTGCAGCTTCATCTTTGTAGGCGGGAGGAGCGAGTTTTAATCTCTTTCAACTCTTATCTAAGTTATAGAAAAAGTGATGAGGGAGATGTTTTGAAAACTTTAGAAGAGATTGATTCTGTAAGTAAGTTGGGTGGGATGCTGTATGAGGTTGAAAATTCAGATTATCTTCAATGGTTTTTAGATCAGTCATATGGGATTAGAAGTGATGCGAAGCAGTATCTGGTTTTAACATCCAATGATGTAGTTGAGGTAATCTGTTTGGAAAATCCAGATGTAGAGTTTGTGATGTGTGCAAGATAAGTTGAAATTGCCTAGCCCTCCTATTAATGGTGGTTCTTCGTTCAGCTTTCCAATTTTAGTGGAAGGTAAGTGAGAATTAAATGATTTATCTTCATGGTAAATGTAGTAATTTTCTTGATAAGTTTTTTGTTTTTTTTATAATTTGCATGTTTTTTTTAATTGTTTTTTCCATGCTGACCAAGCATGAATCAGGTGAGCATTTGGTTATGATGGTGTCGGATGCTAGTATTTTGGATGGTTGCGGTGCAGATGTTGTGTATAGATATAATAATGATAAGATAATGATCGGATCGTATCGTGTGTTGCGGAAAGTGTCGATGAAGAGTTGGTCTGAAAAAGTTGCACGCGCTTGCATTCGGAAATTTATAAATAATGGTTGGGTAGGAGTTAATAATGTTTATTGTAAAAAAGGGGTTGTAATGGAGATAAATCAGTTCGGTGAGAGTTTTAAGGGGGAAGAGGTCGTGGTGATTGATATGGAGTATGGTTTTTCTCAGTCTAGATTGTGTGACAAGATAGGTGAAAAAAATCAACAGCAAAAATGGTGAGGAAAATCAGGGCCATAGGTTGGGCTAAGAGCCGCTAACAAAACCTATATTTTGCGCAGTGGCGCACATGGAAGATCAGCGACTTACAAGCGACCGCCTGAGGTTTTGTTAGCCACTCTACGCTTGCGAAGCCCAACGTTTGCCGCGAAAAACACGATGATTTCTATGAGTGGAATCTGTTTGTTCTCGGTAACCGTTGGGTTTCATTTCATCCTGCCCAGCCTATGGGCTGCAGGCTTCTACAATATGAGGCGGCCTTCGATGCAGGTCACGGCATTGCCGCCGATCCACACCTGGTCGCCCACTTGCTCCACCTCGATGCGCCCGGCGCGTCCCATGCTCAAACCCTGGCTGACGCGATAGCGCGCGGGCGCCAGCCCTGCGCCCAGCAACCACTGGGCAATGCCCGCATTCAGGCTGCCGGTAGCCGGATCTTCCGGCATCCCGTCGCCAGAGATGAAGGCTCGCACCTCGAACTGCGCGTCGACATCGTCTTGTTGCGGGTCGCACGGCGCGATCACGCCTACGGCCAATCCTCTCAACGCCGGATAGTCGGGTTGCAGGTCCAGCACTTGCTGGCGCTTGGCCAGCATCACCACCAGCCAACCCGCGCCGTTGTCGACCCATTGGGCGGCGGCGATCTCTCCAGGCGCCAGGCGCAATCCCAGGCGCACCTGTTCCACCAGCTCGGTCGCCACCGGCCCGGAACGCAGCAAGGGCGGGGCCAGGAATGCCAATTGCTTTCCCTGGCGGCGGATCTTCACCAGCCCCACCTCGCACTCTTGGATGATTTCCTCGCCTTGGGGCCGGCCGCCGGATTCCAGCCAGGCGTGGCAGCTGCCCAAGGTGGGGTGCCCGGCGAACGGCAGCTCGCCCAGGGTGGTGAAAATCCGCAGGCGATAGTCGGCTCGCGGGTCTGTGGGCGGGAGGATGAAGGTTGTCTCACTGAGGTTGGTCCAGTTGGCGAAGGCCGCCATTTGCCGATCATCCAGCCCGTCGGCATCAAATACCACGGCTACTGGATTGCCTTTGAGGGGCGTGGAGCTGAAGACATCGACCTGCTTGAAGTTCAGGAAACCCATGGAATGCTCTGCTGCTGATCTGATGGAGCGACTAGTCTACGCGCAATGCCGCCCTCGCGTGAGAAGCTGTTCACAATCTGCTTGATTGCGATGGAGCCAAGCGACAAGGCGTGGAACGCCGCATCGCAGTGAGATCAGGCGCATTCGATTCTTCTGAATAAGGTGGGGCAGGAACTATTTTGTAACTGAATTGCCTGACAAGGTTTGTTTTTGTTAACGGCTTGTTGGTGATGATGCGGTTCAGGCAATGGTTTGGCGTTTTCTTGCTCCCCGCGCGCGGGCTGGCCGCCTTGTGGCGGCGGTTTCGGCGGTGGGGATTCGGCAGGCGGCCATGGCGCAACGCCATGGCTTTGTTGGCGATGATGGCCTTAGCGGCCTGGGGGGCGCACCGCTGGCTGGCGGAGCCGCCGCCGCCGGCGGTATTGACCGCCAAGGTGGAGAAGGGCGAGCTGGAGGATCTGGTACTGGCCAGCGGGGTGGTCCAGGCGTTGCGGCAGGTGGATGTGGGCGCTCAGGCGAATGGCCAGCTCAAGTCTCTGAAGGTAGAGGCCGGCGACAAGGTGAAGCAGGGGCAACTGCTGGCGGAAATCGATCCGGAAGACAGCCTGAACGATTTGCGCGCCGCCGAGGCCTCGCTGGACGCGCGCTTCGCCCAGCGCGAGGCCAAGCAGGCCTCGCTGCGGCAAGCCGAGCAGGAGCTGGCGCGGCAGCGCCGCATGCGCGCCGAAGGCTCCACTTCGGACAAGGACTGGCTGGCGGCGGATACCGCCTATCGGACACTGAAAGCCGGGCTGGCGGAGCTGCAGGCGCAGATCCGCCAGGACCAGTCGCAACTGGACAGCCGGCGCACCAAGCTGGGCTACACCCGCATCCTGGCGCCGATGGACGGCGAGGTGCTGGAAATCGTCACCCAGCAGGGCCAGACGGTGATCGCCACCCAGACGGTGCCGGTGATCCTCAAACTGGCCGACCTGAGCAAGGTGACGGTGCGCGCCTACGTGGCCGAGGCGGACGTGATCCGGGTGAAGGCCGGCCTGCCGGTGTATTTCACCGTGCTGGGCGCGCCGGACCAGCGCTATTGGGGCAAGCTGCGCGCCATCTTGCCGATGCCGGAAAAGATCAATAACGCCATGTTCTACAAGGCGCTGTTCGACGTGCCCAATCCCGACGGCAAGCTGCGGGTGGACATGACCACCCAGGTGAGCATCGTCCTCGCCCGCGTGGACGGGGCGCTGAGCGTTCCGCTGTCCGCGCTGGGCGCGGCCGGCAAGGATGGCCGCTACGCGGTGAAGGTGAAGGGCAAGGACGGCAGGCTGGAAGAGCGGCAGGTTCGCATCGGCATGAAGACGTCCACCCGCGCCCAGGTGCTGGACGGCCTGAAGGCGGGCGAGCAGGTGGTGACCGGCGAGCAGCCCGACAAGCCCGAGGAGGGCGGCGCGGTGATGGTGAGCGCATGAGCGGAGCCGGATTGGAGCTGGATGGCGTCTGGCGGCGCTTTCCGTCCGGCGAGGACGAGGTGGCGGTGCTGAAGGACGTGACGCTGCGCATCGCGCCCGGTGAAATGGTGGCCATTGTCGGCGCGTCCGGTTCCGGGAAGTCCACGCTGATGAACATCCTGGGCTGCCTGGATCAACCGTCCGAGGGCCGTTACCGCGTAGGCGGGCGCGACGCCGGCAGCCTGGACGGCGACCAGCTGGCCGAACTCAGGCGCGATCACTTCGGCTTTATCTTCCAGCGCTACCATCTGCTGCCGCATCTTTCGGCCCTGGACAACGTCGCCATGCCCGCCGTCTACGCCGGCATGGCGCTGCAAGAGCGGCGCGAGCGGGCGCGCGCGCTGCTGGCGCGGTTGGGGCTGGCCGGCAAGGAGCGCCATAAGCCCGGCCAGCTGTCCGGCGGCCAGCAGCAGCGGGTGTCCATCGCCCGCGCGCTGATGAACGGCGGCCGCATCATCCTGGCCGACGAGCCCACCGGCGCGTTGGACAGCCACAGCGGCGAGGAAGTGATGCGCATCCTGAAAGAGCTGAACGCCGCCGGCCACACCGTGATCATCGTCACCCATGACCCGGCCATCGCCGCCCGCACCGACCGGGTGATCGAAATCCGCGACGGCGAGATTTTGCGCGACAGCGGCGCGGCCGGGTCCGCGGATGGGGCGGCCGCCGAGCCGCCGCCCGCGGCTGCCGGCCCTTCCTGGCGCGAGCGGCTGGCCGAGGCGTTCAAGATGGCGATGCTGGCCATGCTGTCCAACCGGCTGCGCACCGCGCTGACCATGCTGGGCATCGTCATCGGCATCACCTCGGTGGTGTCCATCATCGCCATCGGCGAGGGCGCCCGCGACTACGTGCTCAACGACATCCGCTCGATGGGCACCCAGACCATCACCGTGTTCCGCGGCAAGGATTGGGGCGACGACAAGGCCGAAGGCATCCGCACCTTCCTGCCGGGCGATATCGCCGCGCTGGCGGCAGAGGGCTACGTGGACAGCGTGACGCCGGAAACCTCGCAGCCGCAGCGCATACGTTATCGCAATGTCGACCTCAATGGCTCGGTCAGCGGCGTGGGGCGGGATTTCTTCCGCGTGCAAGGCATGAACATGGCGGAGGGGCAGGCCTTCAGCCGCGACGACATCCGACTGCAGCGCCAGGTGGTGCTGCTGGACAAGAATGCCCGCCGCAAGCTGTTCGGCGACGGCGAGGCGGTGGGCAAGATCATCCTGGTGGGCACGGTGCCGGCGACGGTGGTAGGCGTGGTGGCGCAGCGCGACCGCGGCTTCGGCGGCAATTCGCTGCAGCTGTGGATGCCGTACTCCACCGCGGCCAGCCGCTTGTTCGGCCAGCAGCATTTCGACCGCTTCGTGATCCGGGTGAGGGACGGCCAGCCCACCAAGCTGGCGGAGAAGGCCATCACCGCGTTGCTGACCCAGCGCCACGGGAGCAAGGATTTCTTCACCCACAATATGGAAGACGTGCTGAAAACGGTGGAGAGCACCAGCCGCGCGCTGGCGCTGCTGCTGACGCTGATCGCGGTGATTTCGCTGGTGGTGGGCGGCATCGGCGTGATGAACATCATGCTGGTCTCGGTGACCGAACGCACCCGCGAGATCGGCATCCGCATGGCGGTGGGCGCGCGCCAGGGCGACGTGCTTCAGCAGTTCCTCACCGAGGCGGTGCTGGTCTGCCTGGTGGGCGGCGCCATCGGCGTGGCGCTGTCTTACGGCATCAGCTTCGTGTTCGCGCTGTTCGTCAGTTCGTGGAGGATGTCGCTGTCGCTGACGGCGATCGTGCTGGCGGTGGCGTGTTCGTCGCTGATCGGCGTGCTGTTCGGCTTTTTGCCCGCGCGCAGCGCCGCCAGGCTGAACCCGATCGACGCCTTGGCGCGGGAGTAGACAATGAATTCAAGCAAGACATGGCCGTGGCTGGCGCTGGCCGCGCTGCTGGCGGGCTGCCAGGCCACGCCGTATCAGCGCCAGCCGCTGGCGGAGCCGGCGCAGTGGTCGTTGCCGGGCGAGATCGGCCAGAACATGGCGCGCGAGGCGTGGTGGAGCGGTTTTGGCGACCCCGCGCTGCTGCGGGTGCTGGAGCAGGCGAGACGCCGCAATCCGGATCTGGAGATCGCGCTGCTGAAATTGCGCAAGGCGCAACTGGAGGCCGGGCTGGCCGATAGCGATGCGCGGCCGACGCTGAGCGGCGCGCTGTCGGGCAACCGCTCGCGCCCGCTGGACGGCGGCGGCGGGTCCCGCACCCATAGCGAGAGCCTGAAGGTGGATTACGAGGTGGACTTGTGGGGCAGGCTGGACGCCGCGCGGCGCGCTTCGGGCGAGGCCTTCGTCGCCAGCCGCTACGACGCCGTCAGCGCGGACCTGCTCTCCGACAGCGCCGCCGCCGAGCTGTATTGGGACATCGCCGCCGGCAAAGCCAAGATCGCCTTGGCCGAGGCGGCGCTGGCCGACGCCGGCCGCGCGCAGGCGCTGGCCCGCTCCAAGTGGAAGGCGGGCGCGCTGGCGGAGCAGGACGTTACGCAGGCGGACAGCGCGGCGCTGGAGCAGCGCGCCAATCTGTTGAGCCTGCGCGAGCAGCTGCGCAAAAAGGAAAACGCCTTGGCGCTGTTGCTGGACGGGCCGCCGGGCTCGCCGCTGCCGGATATTCCGCCGCTGGCCGCGCGGTTCGCGGCGCCGGGCGTCGCGGCGGGGCTGCCCGGCGAGCTGCTGCGCAGGCGGCCGGATCTGATGGCGGCAGAGGCCAGGCTGCGGGGCAAGCTGGCGGATGTGGACCAGAAGCGGGCCGATTTCTTCCCGCGCTTCAGCCTGGGCGGCGATGTGAGCCGCGGCAGCGCCGCGCCCGGCGCGCAGCTGGGCCTGGGCGCCACGCTGTCCTTGCCCTTCCTGAACTGGCGGCAGCTGAATCTGAAGCTGAAATCCGGCGAGGCAGACTACCAGCTGGCCGAGGCGGAATTCCGCAAGACGCTATACGCCGCCTACCGCGAGGTGGAGGAAGGGCTGGCCGCGCGGCGCAGGCTGGAAGACAGCGCCGCGCTGCAGCGCGAGGCCCAGGGCTTGGCCGCGCGCAACGAGGCGCTGGCGGAAAGCCGCTACCGCGCCGGCGAGGCGGACATGCAGTCTTGGCTGGACGCCGCGCGCGGCAAGCGCCAGGCGGACGAAAAAATGCTGGAGTCCAATCTCGAGCGCCTGAAGAACCTGGCCCTGCTGTACAAGGCTTTGGGCGGCGGGGCGGGGGCCGGCTGAATCAGTCCCGGCGGGGCACCGCGATCACGCGCGGCGCGTGGCCGGTATGGGCCAGCAGCCGCGCCAGCCCCTCCACCGGCACGCTCAGCGTGGCGGTGTTGACCAGCGGGTGGCAGAGAATCGCCTCCCGCGCCCATAGCGCCGCGTCCACCACCACCTCCACCTGGTGATCGCGGTCGTTGACCGCGGCCAGCAGCGTCACCGATCCGGGCGCCAGCCCCAGATATTTTTTCAGCCGCTCGGGCGAGGCGAAGCGCAGGCCCTTGGCTTCCAGCGCCTCGCCCAGCGCCTTGATGTCCACGCCGGCGTCGGCCGGCGCCGCCACCAGGAAATGGCGGCGGCCCTTGGCGTCGCACAGAAACAGGTTCTTGCACTCCGCGCCGGGCAGGTCCGGAATCAGCCGCGCGGCTTCCTCGCAGGTGTAGACCGGCGGGTGCTCGAAGCGTTGGTAGGGAATCCGCTGCTCGTCCAGCAGGCGGTACAGGGCGTGTTCCATGCGGGTGTCTCCGGCGTTTTCGTTCCTTTCGAAACTATCACGGCCGGCGCCGGCGCGTCACCCCGCCAGTTTTCCGATCATGCTCTCCAGCGCCGCCAGCGCGGCGTCCGCCTGGCCGTCCATCTGCGCGCGCACGATGGCGCCGTCCACCGCCAGGGACAGCATGTCCGCCATCTCGGCCTTGCCGGCGCCCTCCGGCAGCCGCTCGGCGATGGCTTGCCGCATCTCGGCCTTGTGCCGCCGCGCGGCGTCCGCCACCGCCGGTTCCGGCATTTCCCCTACCCCGTTGATGAAGGCGCAGCCGCGGAAATCGTCCGCGCCAAACCATTCCCGCATGGCGTCCGCCAGCGCGGCCGGGCCGTCGCGGCGCGCCAGCGCGGCGCGGAACCAGTTCATCCAGAGTCGGTGGCGTTGCTCCAGATAGGCCTGGATCAAGTCGTTCTTGCTGGGGAAGTGGCGGTAGAAGGTGACCTTGGTGACGCCGGATTCGGCGATCAGCTTGTCTATGCCGGTGGCGCGCAGCCCTTCCCGATAAAACAGCCGGTGCGCGGTGGCGAGGATGCGGTCGCGGGCGGGCAGCGCGGCAATGTCGTCTGGAGCGGTCTTTTTCATAAAGCGGATTGTAGACAGACTTGTCTACTTGGTCTAGACTGATTTGCGCGTAGACAGATCTGTCTACTTAAACTGAAAAGGAAATCGATATGGAAACCCGCCCGCCGCTGCCGCCGTTCACCCGCGAAACCGCGATCGAGAAAATCCGCTTGGCCGAAGACGGCTGGAACAGCCGCGATCCGGCGCGCGTGGCGCTGGCCTACAGCCAGGACACCCGCTGGCGCAACCGCGTGGATTTTCCGCGCGGCCGGGCCGAAGCCCAGGCCATGCTGGAACGTAAGTGGAAGCGCGAGCTGGAATACCGCCTGATCAAGGAGCTGTGGGCTTTCGACGGCAACCGCATCGCGGTGCGCTTCGCCTACGAATGGCATGACGACGGCGGCCAGTGGTACCGCAGCTACGGCAATGAAAACTGGGAGTTCGGCGCGGACGGCCTGATGGTTCACCGCCACGCCAGCATCAACGACATGCCGATCGCGGAGTCCGAGCGCAAGTTCTTCTGGGCGCTGGGCCGCCGTCCGGACGGCCACCCGGGCTTGGGCGAACTGGGCCTGTGAAGCGATGCGCGAGCGGCCGCCTTCGGGCGGCTTTTTTTATGGGTCGGGAATGGACAGGACGGGGCAGGACTGATTAGCATCAATGCCATTGACATTGGGCGGCGCGATGCCTCCCTCATCCGGAGCCATGAACATGTTTGAAACCATCAGGCGGCGTTTCCAGGCGCTGCGGCCGCAGGCGGACTTTTGTTCCTTGCGTTATGTGGAGGAGGACAGCGAGCAGCTGCGCGTCCGCCAGGGGCGGCAGCAGCCGCTGGCGCGCCGCCGCGACCGCGGCGCGATGATCACCGTGCTGGACGGAGGCGGCTACGGCTATGCCGCCACCGCCGATCTGAGCGAGGCTGGGCTGCGCGCGGCCTTCGAGCGCGCGCGCGGCTGGGCGCGCGCCACCGCCGGGCGCGGGGTGTTCGATTTCCGGGGCGTGAAGCCGCCGAGCCCGCGCGGCGTCTGGCAGGGCGAGGCCAGCGAGCCGTCATGGCCGCGAGCGGCCTTGCTGGACCTGCTGCTGAGCGAGTCGGCGGCGGCCAAGGGCGACGATGCGCGGGTGGTGGACTGGTCGGCCGGGCTATGGCGGCAGGATGTGCGCCAATTGCACCTGACCTCCGACGGCGGCGAGGTGGAGCAGCGGATGCAGGCGCTGACGCCTTCGCTGGTGGTGACGGCGTTCGATCAGGGGCGAGTGCAGACGCGCAGCCTGGGCGGCCAGTATGGCGGCCTGGGACGCCAAGGCGGCCTGGAATTGATCGCGGAGTCCGGCTTGCGCGGCGCGGGCCGCCGGGTGGCGGACGAGGCGATGCAGCTTTTGTACGCGCCCAACTGCCCGAGCGGCAAGATGGATTTGCTGCTGATGCCGGAGCAGATGATGCTGCAAATCCACGAGAGCATAGGCCATCCGCTGGAGCTGGACCGCATCCTGGGCGACGAGCGCAATATGGCCGGCACCAGCTTCGTCACGCCGGACATGTTCGGCAGTTACCGCTACGGCTCGGACCTGCTCAACGTCACCTTCGATCCCTCGCTGGCCAAGGAACTGGCGAGCTATGGCTGGGACGACGATGGCCAGCGGGCGGAGAAGGCGTGGCTGATCCGGAACGGCATCCTGGAACGGCCGCTGGGCGGCGCGGTATCGGCCATGCGGGCCAGGCTGAACGGCCATGCGCTGGATAGCGTGGCCAATAGCCGCGCCAGCAACTGGAACCGCGCGCCGATAGACCGGATGGCCAATCTGAACGTGGAGCCGGGCGACAAGACGTTCGGGCAACTGGTGGCCGGCGTGGAGCGCGGCGTGCTGATGCAGACCAATGTCAGCTGGTCTATCGATGATTCCCGCAACAAATTCCAGTTCGGCTGCGAATGGGGGCAATTGATAGAAAACGGCGAATTGAAGGGCGTGGTGCGCAATCCCAACTACCGCGGCATTTCCGCCAGCTTCTGGCGTTCGCTGAAGGCGGTGGGCGACGCAAGCACCTTCTGTGTGATGGGGACGCCGTATTGCGGCAAGGGCGAGCCATCCCAGGTGATACGGGTAGGCCATGCTTCGCCGGCCTGCGTGTTCGGCGAAGTGGACGTATTCGGAGGAGCGGCATGATGCGCGCGCATTTGAAGACACTGGCGGCGGCGCTGGACGGCTGGCTGCGGGAGGGAGAAGGCTACACCCTGTGGCTGCAGGCCGAACGCACCGATTTCATCCGCTTCAACCACGGCAAGGTGAGGCAGGCGGGACGGGTGGAGCAGGCGTATCTGGACCTGCGACTGATCAAGGGCGCGCGCCAGGCCACGCAGCAGTTGTCGCTGAGCGGCGGGGAGGATGACCTGGCCTTGCTGGAGGGCGCGCTGCCGGAGTTGCGCGCGGCGCTGGAACAGGTGGAGGACGATCCCTTCCTGTTGCTGAACGAGCGGCCGCAGAGCGGCGAGCGCGTCCAGCCTCATCGGTTGCCGCCGGCGGAATCCATGGTGGCGGACATTCTGGAGGCGGCCGATGGCCACGATCTGGTGGGCATCCTGGCCTGCGGCGACATGAGCTTCGGCTTTGCCAATCATCTGGGCCAGTTCAACTGGCAGCAGGGCGAGAGCTGGAATTTCGATTGGAGCCTGTATTCCCACGGCGACAAGGCGGTCAAGCGCAATATGGCCGGGACGGCCTGGGACGCGGCGTCGCTGCGGCGCGGCGTCGCCGAGGCCGCCGAGCAGCTGGCGCTGTTGAAGCTGCCGCTGAAAACGCTGGCGCCGGGAGCGTACCGCGCCTACTTCACCCCCGCCGCGCTGGGAAGCCTGTTGGGCATGCTGAACTGGGGCGGAGTGTCGGAAAAGGAAGTGCGCAGCAAGCGCAGTCCTCTGCTGAAGCTGGTGGAGGGGGAGGCCAGGCTGTCGCCGCTGGTGAGCCTGGAGGAGGCTGGCGGGGAAGGCTTGTCGCCCTTGTTCCAGCGCGAGGGCTTCATCCGGCCGGAGCGGGTGGAGCTGATCGCGCGCGGCGAACACCGCGGCAGCCTGATCGGTCCGCGCAGCGCGCGCGAATTCGGCCTGGAGCCGAACGCCGGCGGAGACGAGGACGCGGAGTCGATGCGATTGGCGGCGGGCGATCTGCCTCGCGACGAAGCTTTGAAAGCGCTCGGCACCGGCGTCTACTTGTCCAATCTGTGGTATCTGAACTTCTCGGACCGCTCCGCCTGCCGCATCACCGGCATGACGCGCTTCGCCTGCTTCTGGGTGGAGGAGGGCAAGATCGTCGCGCCGCTGGGAGTGATGCGCTTCGACGACAGCCTGTTCAGCTTGCTGGGCGAGCAACTGGAGGCGCTGACCGCCGAGCGCGAATGGCTGGCGGACCCGCTCAGCTATGAGTCGCGAGCCACGGCCAGCAAACTGCTGCCCGGCGCGCTGGTCAAGGCCATGCGTTTTAGCTTGTAGCCGCTGATTGCGCTTGGCGGCGTTTCTCTGGAGGCCCGCCAAGCGAACGCATGCGGTTTTTGCATGCTTGATGCGTTCGTAATCGCAAGCCTGAAAACGGCATGACCCATGAGCGGCGTGGAGAAAATGATTTTTCCGCAGCCGCGGCAAGGTGTTTCGCATGCTTTCCATTCATTGCGCGTGGTGTAGAATGTTCGCATGCTAGAACCATGCGCATGGCAGCGGCACGGGCGGATGCCTCGCCGGCTGCGACATGCTAAAGTGGGTTTCTGAATTTCTTTCCAGCCTTCGCCGCGACGGCGAATGTTGTACCCGGCGGCGCGGCGCATCTAGCGCGCGCCGCGCTACCGATTCAAGGAATGCGTTGTGACCGATATCGCCCAACTCGAACCCAAAGCCGTCTGGGAACACTTCCAAACCCTGTGCGACATTCCGCGCCCGTCCAAGCACGAAGAGCAGGTGCGCGACTACATGAAAGGCTGGGCGGAACTGCGCGGCCTGGAAACCATCGTGGACCAGGTCGGCAACCTGATCATCCGCAAGCCGGCCACCCCAGGTTACGAGGACCGCGCCGGCGTGGTGCTGCAAGGCCACCTGGACATGGTGTGCCAGGCCAATAGCGGCACCGAGCACGACTTCTTCAAGGACCCGATCCGCCCGGTACTGAAGGATGGCTGGCTGATCGCCGAAAACACCACGCTGGGCGCCGACAACGGCATCGGCGTGGCGCTGGGCATGGCGGTGCTGTCTGGCGACGATGTCGCCCACGGCCCGGTGGAAGTGCTGCTGACGCTGGATGAAGAGGCCGGCATGGGCGGCGCGCTGGGTCTGGAAGCCGGCCTGCTGCAGGGCCAGTACCTGATCAATATCGATACCGAAGAGTGGGGCGAGTTCTACATGGGCTGCGCCGGCGGCGTGGATGTCAACGTCACCCGCGACTACGCCGTGGAGGCGGTGCCGGCCGGCTTCCAGACTGCCAGCCTGACCATCAAAGGCTTGAAGGGCGGCCACTCCGGCGCCGACATCCATCTGGGCCGCGGCAACGCCAACAAGCTGCTGATCCGCCTGATCCGCGAGCTGGAAGCGGAAACCGAGCTGCGTCTGGCTAGCCTGAAGGGCGGCACCGCGCGCAACGCGCTGTCGCGCGAAGCCTTCGCCGTGGTGGCTTACCCTGCGGCCGACGCCGCCAAAGTGGCCGCCAAGCTGGACGCTTTCCAGGCGCTGATGCGCTTCGAGCTGGCCGGCGTGGACGAGGGCGTGTCGGTGCTGTCCGAATCCGCCGCGGCCGCCGGCGTGCTGGCCAAGGCGGATCAGTCCGCCATCCTGTCCGCGCTGCACGCGGCGCCGCACGGCGTGAAGCGCATGAGCCAGCGCGTGGAAGGCGTGGTGGAAACCTCCAACAATCTGGGCGTGGTGACTATCGTCGACGGCAAGGTGTTCGCCAACCTGATGGTGCGCTCCCTGCTGGACTCCGGCACCTGGATGCTGGCGCGCGAGGTGGAAAGCCTGTTCGCGCTGGCGGCGTTCAAGGTGGAGATGGAAGGCGGCTACCCGGGCTGGGCGCCGAATCCGCAGTCCAAGCTGCTGGCGCTGTTCAAGGATGTATACCGCCAGGAATTCGGCGGCGAAGCCGAGGTGCAAGTGATCCACGCCGGCCTGGAGTGCGGCATTTTGGGCTCCAAGTACCCGAATCTGGACATGGTGTCCTTCGGCCCGAACATCCGCGGCGCGCACGCGCCGGGCGAGCGGGTGGAGGTGGAGTCGGTGGGCAAGGCCTGGCAGCTGCTGCAGGCGGCGCTGAAGGCGATCCCGGTGCGCTGAGCGGGAATGTCTAGGCAGCGAAGAACGGTCTGGCTTTGCCAGGCCGTTTTTTTATAGGCGCGCGCTTTTGATCATGGCATGCTGCGGGTTTGCCAAATCGCTGGAGAAACCCATGACGATAGAACAATTGAATGTCCACCTGCGCATCCAGTACCTGTGCAAGGCCGCGCTGGCGCTGTCCATCGGCGTGTTTGGCCTGCTGGTGGCGAGCGGCAACCTCATCGATTACGACTCCAACTGGCAATTCGTCCGCCACGTGCTGGCGATGGACGCGCTGGAGCCGTGGTTCGATGGCGCGGCCTTGCAGAGCCGCGCGGTGAGCGACCCGTTCTGGCAGCGGCTGGGCTACGCCGCCATCATCGCCGGCGAAACCGCCTGCGGCCTGCTGTGCGCGGCCGGCGGCCTGCTCATGCTCAAGGCCGCTTCCGGCCGCGGCGGCCTGGCCTGGGGCAAGAGCCTGTTCACGCTCGGCGCGCTGGCGGCCATTCTGGTCTGGTATTTCGGCTTTGCGGTGGTGGGCGGAGAATATTTCGCGATGTGGGCCAGCAAGTGGAACGGCCAGATGAAGGCCTACGCCTTCATCGGCTTCATCCTGCTGAGCCTGGTCTATATCCGCCAGGCCGAGCAGCGGGACTAGCGCGGCGCGTCCTGGCCGGAGAAATGCCGGCCGAAGCCTATGATCACCAGCGCGCTGGTGAAGATGATCTGCAGATCCGCCAGCAGGCGCACCGGCCAGTAGGTGGGGTACATGTCGCCGTATCCCACCGTGGCCGCGGTGGCGATGGACAGGTGGAAGCAGTCCAGGAACAGCAGGGCGGCGTGGCGGTAAAAATCGGCCAGCGGCAAGCCGCCCGCGTCGTAGAGCGCCGTCATGCCGTGGAACGGATTGCCCTGGGTCAGCAACAGCGCGAACAGGTAGTAGACCACGGCGAACTGCAGCACCAGGCCGATGTAGAGGCCGATCAGGTCGCCCAGCTGGTGCTGGCGCGGCCGGCGCAGGATGTGGCGCACGGTGAGTCCGATGGGCAGGAAGAACACCGCCCAGGCCAGCCACTCCTCGCCCTGGCGCGGCAGCAGCCGGTGAAGGTCCAAGCCGTGCCACAGCCAGGTGAACAGCGCGGCGCTGCCTAGCGACAGCGCCGTGCCCGCGTGCAGTTGCAGCCGGGTTTCCAGGCTGGGCAGCGGCAGCGAGGCCTGCATGTTCAGCCGGCCAGCCGCTCGCGCACGC
Source organism: Chromobacterium phragmitis (assembly GCF_003325475.1). Classification (NCBI taxonomy): domain Bacteria; kingdom Pseudomonadati; phylum Pseudomonadota; class Betaproteobacteria; order Neisseriales; family Chromobacteriaceae; genus Chromobacterium; species Chromobacterium phragmitis. Next base: position 4,313,449 of record NZ_CP029495.1, on the reverse strand, counting down.
TCTTCTCGATGCCGGCGGCGTCCAGGCCGCACAGCGACAGCAGCAAGGCCGGGTCGCCGTGTTCGACGTAATCGTCAGGCAGGCCCAGGTGCAGCGTCGGCACGGCGATGCCCATCGCCTGCAGCGCCTCGCCGCAGCCGGAGCCGGCGCCGCCCATCACCACGTTCTCTTCCACGGTGACGATCAGCTCATGGCTTTCGGCCAATTGGCGGATCAGTTCCGCGTCCAGCGGTTTGACGAAGCGCATGTCGGCGACGGTGGCGTCCAGCGGCTCCCCGGCGGCGAGGGCGGGGTGCAGCATGCTGCCGAAGGCCAGGATGGCGATCTTCTTGCCCTGGCGGCGGACCACGCCCTTGCCGATGGGCAGGGCTTCCATCTGCTGCCGGATTTCCGCGCCGGGGCCGGTGCCGCGCGGGTAGCGGACGGCGCTCGGCGTATCCAGCTGGAAAGCGGTGTACAGCAGCTGGCGGCACTCGTTTTCGTCCGACGGGGCGATCACCGTCATGTTGGGAATGCAGCGCAGGTAGCTGAGATCGAAGGCGCCGGCGTGGGTGGGGCCGTCGGCGCCGACCAGGCCGGCGCGGTCCAGCGCGAACATCACCGGCAGGTTCTGCAGCGCCACGTCGTGGATCAGCTGGTCGTAGCCGCGCTGCAGGAAGGTGGAGTAGATCGCCACCACCGGCTTCAGGCCGTCGCAGGCCATGCCGCCGGCGAAGGTGACCGCGTGCTGTTCGGCGATGGCCACGTCGTAGTAGCGGTCCGGGTGCTCCTTCTCGAAGCGCACCATGCCCGAGCCTTCGCGCATGGCCGGCGTGATGCCGACCAGGCGCTTGTCCAGCTTGGCCATGTCGCACAGCCAATCGCCGAACACCTGGGTGTACTGCGGCTTGCCGGCGCCGCCCTTGCCGCTGGCGAGGCCGTTGGCCGGATCGAACTTGGTGACGCCGTGGTATTTGACCGGATCGTTCTCGGCCAGCTTGTAGCCTTGGCCCTTTTTGGTGACGATGTGCAGGAACTGCGGGCCCTTCAGGCTGCGGATGTTCTTCAGCGTGTCCACCAGCACGTCCACGTCGTGGCCGTCGATCGGGCCGATGTAGTTGAAGCCGAATTCCTCGAACAAGGTGCCTGGCGTGAAGAAGCCCTTGACGTGCTCCTCCACCTTGCTGGCGATCTCCTTCAGCGGCGGGGCGATGCCCAGCACCTTGCTGGAGCCTTCGCGCATCGCGGCGTAGAAGCGCCCGGACATCAGCTTGGCCAGGTAGTTGTTCAGCGCGCCGACGTTGGGCGAGATCGACATGTCGTTGTCGTTGAGGACCACCAGCAGGTCGGTGTCCATCGCGCCGGCGTTGTTCAGTGCCTCGAAGGCCTGGCCGGCGGTCATCGCGCCGTCGCCGATGATGGCCACGCTCTTGCGGTCTATGCCCAGCGTCTTGGCCGCCACCGCCATGCCCAGCGCCGCGCCGATGGAGGTGGAGGAGTGGCCGACGCCGAAGGTGTCGTATTCCGACTCTTCGCGCTTGGGGAAGCCCGCCAAGCCGCCGTGCTGGCGCATGCTGCCCATTTGCTCGCGGCGGCCGGTCAATATCTTGTGAGGGTAGGTCTGGTGGCCCACGTCCCACACCAGGCGGTCATGCGGGGTGTCGAACACGTAGTGCAGGGCGATGGTGAGCTCGATGCTGCCCAGGTTGGACGCGAAGTGGCCGCCGGTCTTGCTGACCGTCTCCACCAGGAACTCGCGCAGTTCGCGCGCCAGCTGCGGCAGCTGGGCGCGGGTCAGCTGCCGCAGGTCGGCAGGGCTGTTTATGGTTTCAAGCAGAGGATACATTGTTGTGAGTCTGCAGTCAGAGGGCTCGCCGGGCGGTGGTCCGCCCTGATGGTTTCTTTACGAGCGGTTCAAAACGAGCGGGCGACGATGTAGTCGGCCAGTTGTTTCAGGCGCTCCGCGCGCGGGCCGAAGCCCTCCAGCGCGGCGAAGGCCTGGTCGTGCAAATCCTTGGCCATCCGTTTGGCTTCGGCGAGGCCCAGCAGGCTGACGTAGGTGGGCTTGTCGTTGGCGGCGTCCTTGCCGGCGGTCTTGCCCAGCGTGGCGGTGTCCGCTTCGCAGTCCAGGATGTCGTCCACCACCTGGAAGGCCAGGCCGATGCGTTTGGCGAAAACGTCGAGGCGCTCTTTTTCCGCGGCGGACAGTTCGTCGCCGGCCATCGCGCCCATCAGCACCGAGGCGCGGATCAGCGCGCCGGTTTTCAGCATGTGCATGAATTCAAGCTCCGGCGGCGTCAGCGGCTGGCCGACGCTGGCCAGGTCGATCGCCTGGCCGCCGGCCATGCCGGCGTGGCCGGCCGCGTGGGCCAGCGCGCGCGCCATTTCCAGCTGGCTGGCCGGCGCGATGCCGGGCATGGGCTGGGCGACCAGTTCGAAGGCGCGAGTTTGCAGCGCGTCGCCGACTAGCAGCGCGGTGGCTTCGTCATAGGCCACGTGACAGGTGGGTTTGCCGCGGCGCAGCACGTCGTTGTCCATGCAGGGCATGTCGTCGTGCACCAGCGAGTAGGCGTGGATCATTTCCACCGCCGCGCCGGCGCGGGCCAGGTTATCGCGTTCCGCGCCCACCAGCTCTCCAGCGGCGAAAACCAGCAGCGGGCGCACGCGCTTGCCGCCTTCCAGCGTCGCGTAGCGCATGGCCTCATGCAGCTTTTGCGGCGCGTAGTCGGCGGACGGCAGCAGCCTCTCCAGCGCGGTTTCCATGTATTGCTGGATGGCGGTCATCCAGCCGATGAAGGTTTCATTGGCCATTGGGCAGATCCAGCGCTTTCAGTTCATTGTTTTCCAGAATCTTCAGCTGCTGTTCCGCGTCGGCCAGCTTGCCTTGGCAGAACTTGATCAATTCGGTGCCTTGCTTGTAAGAGGCGAGGGCGCTCTCCAGCGGCATGTCCCCGCTGTCCATCGCCTGGATGATGTCCTCCAGCTGGGCCAGCGCGGTTTCGAAGCTGGCCGGCGCTTTGGCGGCTTTTGCCATGGCGGTATTCCTCGTGCGTGTCAGGCCGACATTCTAGTCCAATTCCGCGGCAAAACGACAGTGCCGCGGGACGATGTTTGCCAGGCGGCCGGTTTCGGCGCCGCGGGGATTGGTGTAGGGTGTCGACTCACTTTTCCGCCCGAGGCCCTCCATGACCGACTCCGCCCGCTCCATCTTGATCACAGGCTGCTCCAGCGGCATCGGCTATCACACCGCCAAGTGGTTCCGGGACCGGGGCTGGCGGGTGTTCGCCAGCTGCCGCCGGCAGGAGGATGTGGAGCGCTTGCGCGCGGAGGGTTTCGACAGCCTGCGGCTGGATGTGGACGACACCGGCTCGATCCGCTCGGCGCTGGACGAGGTATTGGCGCGGACCGGCGGCACGCTCGACGCCTTGTTCAACAATGCGGGCTTCGGCCAGCCGGGCGCGGTGGAGGATATCTCGCGCCAGGCGATGCGCGAGCAGTTCGAGACCAATTTGTTCGGCCCGTGGGAGCTGACCAACGCGGTGATGAAGACGATGCGCGCGCAGGGCCATGGCCGCATCGTGTTCAACAGCTCCATCCTCGGCTTCGCCGCGATGCGCTGGCGCGGCGCCTACAACGCCAGCAAGTTCGCGATGGAAGGCTTGTGCGACACTTTGCGGCACGAGCTGCACGGCACCGGCATCCACGTGGCGCTGGTGGAGCCGGGACCGATCGAAAGCCGCTTCCGCCCCAACGCGCTGGCGCGTTTCTTGAAGAACGTGGACATAGACGGCAGCGTCCACCGCGACAATTATCAGAAACAGCTGGAGAGGCTGAAGAAGGAAGGCCATGCCGCGCCGTTCACGCTGCCGGCGACGGCGGTGGCCGAGGCCGTGTGGCGGGCGGCCACCCGCCCCCGCCCCCGCGCCCGCTACCGGGTCACCTTTCCCACCAAGCTGTTCTGGTTCCTGCGTCGTTTCCTGCCCCAGCGTTGGTACGACGGCGCTTGCCGCGGCGCGACATGATGCATCCAAGTCCTTAATTGAATTTTCCTGATGCCATCTTGATATTTTTTTGTTGATCCGCGTAGCGAATTGGCTTTACATTCATTCGCGCTTGTCATGGCTGAGGCAGTCGGCGATGACAGGGGCAAAGAATAAGCCGGCCGCCAAGGCCGCGCGCTACGAAGGAGAACAAATCAAGATGACGCACCTGAAATGGCTGCCCATGCTGGCATTGGGCGGCTCGCTCGCGCTGTCCGCTCACGCAGCCGACTCTAACAAAGTGCTCCGGGTATCGATCTCTGCGCCGGAAACCGGTTTCGACCCCGGCAAGGTCAACGACGTATATTCGATAGGGGTTATCGAGAATATTTTCGAGCCGCTGCTGAAATACGACTATCTGGCGCGACCGCTGAAGATCAAGCCCAATACCGTGGAGGCGATGCCGGAAATCTCTCCGGACGGCACGGTGTACACGGTCAGGGTCAAACCCGGCATCTACTTTGCCGACGATCCCGTGTTCAAGGGCAAAAAGCGCGAGCTGACTGCCGCCGATTACGCCTACAGCTTCAAACGCTACGCCGACCCGGTGGTCAACTCCCCGGTGTCCAATATGATGACCGACTGGATCGTCGGTCTGGAGGAGGCGGGCAAGCGCGCGAGCAAGCGCGGCAAGTTCGACTACGACAGCCCCATTCCCGGCATCCAGGTGCTGGACCGCTACACCCTCCGGCTGACGCTGAAAAAGCCGAATTACATTTTCAATTACACGCTTGCGGCCAAGCAGTTCGGCGCGGTGTCGCGCGAGGTGATCGAGGCTTACCGCAAGGACACCATGTCCCATCCGGTGGGCACCGGTCCCTTCATGCTGAAGGAGTGGAAGCAGGGCAACAAGATCGTGCTGGCGGCCAATCCCAATTACCGCAAGGTGGTGTTCGACGGCGAGCCGGGCGACAACCCGGAGGACCAGAAGATCGCCAAGGCGCTGGCGGGCAAGACGTTGCCGGTGGTGGGGCGGGTGGAAATCCGAGTGATCGAGGAAGAGCAGCCGCGCTGGCTGTCTTTCCTCAACCGCCAGCTGGATTGGGTGGTCCTGCCCAAGTCGGCGGTGAAGACGGCCTTGCACATCAATGAGGCGGGCGAAACCGAGCTCAGCCCGGCGCTGGTCAAGCGCGGCATCCAGCACTCGCGCACCCAGGCTCTGGATGTCACCTATGCCTACTTCAACATGCTGGATCCGGTGGTGGGCGGCTACAGCAAGGACAAGATCGCGCTGCGCCGCGCCATCGCGCTGGCCTATCCGGTGCAAAAAGAAGTGATTCCCTTGTATTACGCCAACCAGGCGGTGCCGATGAAGGGCTTCGTCACTCAGGGCATGCCCGGCTCCAGCCCCGGCTTCAATGGCCAGATGCCGTACGATCCGGCATTGGGCAACGCCTTGCTGGACCAGTTCGGCTACAAGATAGGGCCGGACGGCTACCGTACTTTGCCGGACGGCAAGCCGTTGCAGATTATTCAGGCGACCCAGCCGTCCGCGCTGGACAAAATTCTCAATCAAATCTGGCAGAAAGCTTTCGACAGCCTGCATATCCGGGTGCAGTTCAAAGTGGCCAAATGGAACGAGAATCTGAAGAGCGCTTATGCCCACAAGCTGCAGATGTGGAGCCTGGGCGGAACCGCATCGATGCCGGATGGCGACGACAGCATGGTAGAGCTGTGGTCCAAGAGCATAGAAAGCGGCAGCAACCTGCCCGCGTTCAGCCGGCCGGAGTTCGACCGCGCCTTCGAAGCGTCGCGGCTGTTGCCGGTGGGGCCGGAACGGGAAGCCAAGTTCGAGCAGATGAACCGCGTCGTCGCCGCCTACCAGCCGGTGGTGCTGGGCGTCACCCGGATGTACAACGAGCTGACCCAGCCCTACGTGATCGGCTTCAAGCGCCACCCGATATCTTCCATCGGCGGCTTCTGGCGCTACGTCGACGTCAATCGGAACTGAATCCTATCCAGCCAGACTCCGCCGGCTATTGTCGCCGGCGCAAGGGAATAAAACATGTTCGCATTCATCGTACGCCGGCTCTGGCAGATGATCCCCACCATGCTGGGCGTCATGCTGCTGGTGTTCGTGCTGTTCAACTGGGTGGGCGGCGACCCTACCTTCATTCTTGAAGGCAAGCGCCTCACGCCCGAGATGCTGGCCAATATCCGCGTCCAGCTGGGCCTGGACAAGAGCCTGCCGGAGCAATTCCTGCTGTTCGTCAAGCAGGTGCTGACCTATGACTTCGGCAACTCCTGGGCGACCCAGCAATCGGTGGCCGGCACGCTGGCCAACCGCGTCGGCCCGTCGCTGACGCTGGCTGGCAGCCTGCTGGTGCTTGAGCTGCTGACCGCGCTGCCCATCGCCGTCGCCGTCGCTTATTTCCGCGGCACGCTGACCGACCGCCTGGTCACCATGATCTGCACGGTGGCGATGTCGGTGAGCTCGCTGGTCTACATCATCGTCGGCCAATACCAGCTGGCGTTCGCGATGGACCTGTTTCCGGTGATGGGCTGGGACGACGGCAGCCTGGCCACCAACCTGCTGGTCTATCTGCCGCTGCCGCTTCTCCTGGGCATTCTGGTGGCGCTGGCGCCCAGCGTGCGCTTCTATCGCAGCTTCGTGGTGGAAGAGCTGAATCACGATTACGTGCGCACCGCGCGCGCCAAGGGCCTGTCCGAGCCGCGCGTGCTGTTCAAGCACGTGCTGCGCAACGCGCTGATTCCCGTCGTCACCAACATCACCATGTCGCTGCCTTTCCTGATGCTGGGCTCCATGCTGCTGGAGCGCTTCTTCGGCATTCCCGGCATGGGCAACGAATTGCTCAACGCGGTGGACAAGAGCGACTTTCCGGTGATCAAGGCCATCACCATCACCATCGCCACCGCGGCCATGGTGTTCAACCTGCTGGCGGATGTCCTGTACAAGTGGATCGATCCGCGCGTTCAGCTGAAGTAAGGGGAGTGTGACGATGACGACATTGCAGAATCCCGCCGGCGCCGCGCCGGCAGCCGTCCCGTCCCGCAGCCTGTGGGGGCTGGGCTGGCAACGTTTGAAACGCGACCGAATCGGCTTTGCCTGCTTGTGGATCGTGCTGGCCTTCATGTTGCTGGCGTTGACGAGCTGGTTGGGTCTGAGCGGCCGGAACTGGAACGATGAAGTGGCGGTGTCCTACGCGCCGCCTACCTGGATTTATCAGCAGGCGCACAAGACCGGGGCTGCGCGCCCTCATGCGGCGCAAGCTGTGGACGGCACCGGGTTGCGTCCGCAGGAGGACCCGATCTGGGCGGAAACCCAGGCCGCGATGAAGCACCGCGACAAGTACGTGACGCCGGAAGTCAAGAAAGCCGACGCCTTGCCGCTGGGCGCGGACATCCGCGGCCGAGACATTCTGGACAAGGTGATCAAGGGCACCTCCACCTCGCTGTTCGTCGGCTTGTTCGGCGCGCTGCTGTCGGTGGTCATCGGCGCGTCGCTGGGTGCCTGCGCCGGCTTCTTCGGCCGCAAGGTGGATGATTTCCTGATGTGGTTCTACAACGTGTTCACCGCCATGCCGGACATGCTGTTGCTGCTGGCTTTCGCCGCGGTGGCCGGCCGCGGGTTGGGCACGGTGATCCTGGTGCTGTCGCTGACCAGTTGGCCGGGCACCTTCCGTCTGGTGCGGGCGGAGTTCATCAAGCTGCGCTCGCGCGAGTTCGTGCAGGCCGCCGACGCCATCGGCGCCAGCAGCGCGCGCCGGATGTTCGTCCACATCCTGCCCAATGTCTCCCACCTGCTGCTGGTGCAGTTCTCCCTGTTGATGGTGGGCCTGATCAAGTACGAGGTGATCCTGTCCTTCCTCGGCTTCGGCGTGGATTCCCGCCAGGTGAGTTGGGGCTCGATGCTGTCCGAGGTGCCGGAGGAGCTGATGCAAGGCTATTGGTGGCAACTGGCGGTGGTGGTGGCGTTCATGTCGCTGCTGGTGACGGCATTCAGCATGCTGACCGATTCCCTGCGCGACGCGCTGGACCCGAAGGTAAAGTGAGGATCACACCATGAGCAACAACAAGACTTTGCTGTCGGTCCGCAACCTGCGGGTGCGTTTCCGCCAGGAAGACGGCGGCCGCTTCGAGGCCTTGAAGGGCGTCAGTTTCGACATCCCGGCCCACCGCACGGTGGCGCTGGTGGGCGAGTCCGGCTCCGGCAAATCGGTGACGTCGATGGCCATCATGCAGCTGCTGCCGCCGCAGTCGAGCGAGATCGATCCGGCGTCCGAGCTGCGTTTCGACGGCCGCGACCTGCTGGCGTTGAGCGCGTCCGAGCTGCGCCGGCTGCGCGGCAAGGACATCGCGATGATCTTCCAGGAGCCGATGAGCTCGCTGAACCCGGTGTTCACGGTGGGCGAGCAGATCGTGGAGACGCTGACGCTGCACGGCGGGCTGAGCCGCTCCGCGGCGTGGAAGCGCGCGGTGGCGCTGCTGGCCGAGGTGGGCCTGCCGGAGCCGGAGAAGCGGGTGAAGGCTTATCCGCACGAGCTGTCCGGCGGCCAGCAGCAACGGGTGATGATCGCCATCGCCATCGCCTGCGAACCCAAGCTGCTGATCGCCGACGAGCCGACCACCGCGCTCGATGTCACGATTCAGAAGCAGATCCTGCAGCTGATCGCCGACCTGCAGAAGAAACACGGCATGTCGGTGCTGTTCATCACCCACGACCTGGGCGTGGTGGGCGAGTTCGCCGACGAAGTGATCGTGATGCGCCACGGCGAAATCCGCGAGCAGGGCACGGTGAAGCAGATCTTCGAAAACCCGCAGGACGCCTACACCAAGGCGCTGTTGTCGTGCCGCCCGCACCTGGACCGGCGTCCGGCCCGGCTGGCGGTGATCGACGATTTCCTGAAGCCGGAGCCGTACGCGGAGCCGCCGCACCGCGAGCGCGGCTACGCGGCGGGCGACGAGATCGTGCTGGACGTGCAGGGCCTGTGCAAGAGCTTCGACATCCGCGAAGGGCTGTTCGGCAAGCGGCAGTTCCACGCGGTGAAGGACGTGTCCTTCCAGCTGGCCAAGGGCAAGACCCTGGGCATCGTCGGCGAGTCCGGCTCCGGCAAGACCACGGTGGGTCTGACCCTGGTGCGGCTGCACCAGGCGACGGCGGGCCGCGCGCTGTTCCACGGCCAGGACCTGATCGGCATGAGCGCCAAGGCGTTCCACGCCTACAAGAAGCGGATCCAGATCATCTTCCAGAACCCGTACGCGTCCTTGAACCCGCGCTTCACGGTGGAGCAGATCCTGACCGAGCCGATGCAGCTGCACGGCATCGGCCAGGACGCCGGCCAACGCCGCCGGCTGGCGCAAGACCTGCTGGACAAGGTGGGGCTGCCGGCCGGGGCGCTGGCCAAGTACCCGCACGAGTTCTCCGGCGGCCAGCGGCAGCGGATCGCGATCGCGCGCTGCCTGACGTTGAAGCCGGAAGTGCTGATCTGCGACGAGTCGGTGTCGGCGCTGGACGTGTCGGTGCAGGCGCAGGTGCTGAACCTGCTGCAGGACCTGCAGGACGAATTCAAGCTGTCCTATCTGTTTATTTCGCACGATCTGGCGGTGGTGAAGCACATCTCGGACCAGGTGCTGGTGATGAACAAGGGGCAGGTGGTGGAGCAGGCGGATGCGGACGTGATCTACCGCGAGCCGAAAGACGGGTACACCAAGAAGCTGCTGGGGGCGATTCCGCAGGGGTGGAGCCCGGCGCTGGCGCCGGCCTGAGGCGCGCGGCGGGGTATCGAGACCAACCGGCCCGAGAGGGCCGGTTTTATTTTGGCGCGTTCAGCTATCGGCGAAGTCCATGGTCATGCTCCATGGCGTCTGCTGGCTGATGGAGTAGGCGACCTTGGCTTCGCCGCCGCCATCGGTGACGGCCAGCAGGCCGCTGTTTTCATCCTGGCCCAGAGACAATTGGTAAAAGCCGTCGCCGCCGTAGTCGTAGTCGGGCCCGTCGGCGAAGATCACACCCATCATGTAGGCGTTGCCGGGACCATCCCAGTCCACGCTGATCCGAGCGGAGAGGTCCGGTCCCAGCGCGTAGCCGCGGGGCAGCGGTTTGCCGTTCAGCAGCAACTGCTGGTCGTCCCAGTTGGGGTCGCTGTCGATGTAGATGTCGTGGCTGGAGTGATTCTTGACCGTGACGACGGGCTGGCTCATGCCGTTCTCCTTGCGATGACGCCGGTTTGGCGCTCCGCAAGGATAGGGAAGCGGCTGCAAGGATGGGGCAATGGCCGGCCTATCAGCCAGGGGCGGGCGGATTGAGCTCGCCATTGGTCAGTTGCGCGAGCAGCCAGCCCGCGGCTGCGCCTAGCGGCCGATTGGCGGCCCATACCAGATCCACCGGCATGCGTTTGGGCCAGCCGGGCGCGTCCAGCTGTTTGAGCTCGCCGCCGCCGAAGCTTTTCACCAGCCAGCTCGGCAGCTCCGCCCAGCCCACGCCCAGGCGGGCCATATCCAGCAGCATCAGGTAGCTGGGCGCGTACCACCGGCGCGGTCCGGCATGGGCCGGCGTCTTGTCGCAGTAGGTGTTGAGGCGCAGCTGGCGGTATGGCTCCAGCGCGTGCTCGTCCACCTGCGGCATGTCCGCCAGCGGGTGGCGATGGGAGGCGAACAGCGCCAGCTCGCTGCCCTCGCGCTGGCGCTGATGGCGGATGTCCGGCGGATAGCGTTCCATCGCGCCGACCAGGCCGAGCTGCGCGCGGCCGGACAGGATCAGATCCAGCACGTCTTCCTGCTCCCCGGCCAGGCATTCCAGCTCCAGCAGCGGGTAGCGTTCCTCCAGCCGGCAGGCGACGCTTTCCAGCGTCTGCGACTGGAAGGTGTCCGACAGCACGATGGTGAGGCGGGTTTCCACGCCAGCGATCAATTGTTCCGCCTGGCGCAGCATGTCCTGGCTGCCGGCCATGATTTGCCGCGCCTGCGGCAGCAGCAGCCGGCCGGCCGCCGTCAGCGCCGGCTGCCGCGAGGAACGGTCGAACAGCGGGTTGCCCAGGTCGATTTCCAGGTTGGCGATGGCTTCGCTGATGGTGGACTGGCTTTTTCCCAGTCTGCGCGCGGCGGCGGAGAAAGAACCGAGATCCGCGGCGTAGACGAAGGCGGATAGCGCGTCCAGAGAGAGAGACATATCGGATAGTCCGATGGATTGTATTTTTATAGTATCCGAAAAACCAATCATGCTGCCAAGCATTGTACTTACGCGGCAAGGAGCGAACAATGCAAGCGACCGATAAGAAACTGGGCGAACGGATACTGCACGCGGTGCTGTACGAGGCCTGCGCGATGGCCCTGCTGGTGCCGCTGGCCGCGTTGGTCCTGCGGAAGAACATGTTGCACATGGGCGCGCTGGCGTTGATGATGTCGACCGCCGCCATGTTGTGGAACATGGTATTCAACGCATTGTTCGAGCGCCTGGAGCGACGCTTCTGCTGGCAGCGCACCGTCGCGGTCCGCAGTCTCCATGCCTTGGGCTTCGAGGGCGGTCTGGTCGTATTGCTGGTGCCGCTGGCGGCGTGGTGGCTGGATACCGGCTATTGGCAGGCTTTCCTGCTGGACCTGGGTTTCTTTGTCTTCTTCTTGCCCTACACCTATGCATTCAACTGGCTGTACGACCACTTGCGCGCGCGCTTCGTCGCCCGCCGGGCGTTGTCGGCCGTCACGGAGTGATTGATGAAAGTCTGGCTGTTCCTGATGGGGGCCATCCTGTCGGAGGTGGTGGCCACCTCGGCGCTGAAGGCGTCCGAGGGCTTTACCCGGCTGTGGCCGTCGCTGCTGACCGCCGGCGGTTATGTGTTGGCCTTTTACCTGCTGTCGCAGACTCTGCGCCATATCCCGGTCGGCGTCGCCTACGCGCTGTGGTCGGGCATCGGCATCGTGCTGGTGTCGCTGATCGCCTGGTTCCTGTACGGGCAGAAGCTGGATATGCCGGCGCTGATCGGCATGGGGTTGATCATCGCCGGGGTGGCGGTGATCAATCTGTTCTCGCGCAGCGCCGCGCATTGACAACCCCTCACTCTTGGGAAGGTTTTCTGCGCCGGTCTGATTCCTGTGCCAATATGGATTGATCTTGTTGTTTTTATTACAAGATTAACTAAACGTCGCTAAATATTGGTATCGGGGTTGGTCTGCGTTGCGTGCCGGCGATCAATGGCTTGTCGGCCAAGTCTGGAATGGCCAAGCCGTTTCTCCCAAGGGTGGAGGGCTGGCGGGTCTGCAACCGGCGGTGTTGTCCGCGCCGGTGGGTCAGGCTTGCGTGTGAGCGGACTCCGCCCATCGCCGTGGGGGCTGGCATGTCGATTTTGTCCATTTGCGGAGTCCGGGGCGGCTGCGGCGCCACCGCCATCGCCGCGGCCATGGCCTGGTATCGCGAAGAACAGGGCAGGCCCGTTCTGGCGATAGACTTGTGCCCGCAGAACTTGTTGCGTCTGCATTTCGGCGTGCCCTGGAGCGAGCAGGGCGGCTGGCATGCCAGTCTGCGGCATGGCACCGACTGGGCCGAGTCCGCCTGGCAGATCGGGCGAGGCCATCTGTCGCTGGTGCCGCACGGCGCTTGGGCTGCGGGCGAGGATGGCCCGGCCGCGGGCTGGCTGCGGGCGGAACTGGGCAGGCTGGCAAGGCCGGTCGGCGATATGGTGCTGCTGGATACGCCCTTGTGGGCGCAAAGCTGTCGTGACCAGGCGTTTTCCGTGGCGCGCCATGTGCTGGCGGTGCTGCCGGCCGATCCCATCAGCTGTGTGTTGTCGGATAATCTGGAAACGGAGTTGGTGGCGCGCGGCGTGCCGCGCGAGGGCATTTTGTTCGTCATCAATCAGTTCGATCCTGCGCGCCGGCTTGACCGCGATGTGGAGAATCTGTTGCGCAATATGCTGGGTTCACGGCTGGCACCGCTGCCGGTGACCCGCGACGAGGCGATGCGGGAAGCGCTGGCGGCCGGCGTGCCGGTCTCCGTATTCGCGCCGGAAAGCCAGGTGGCGGACGATTTGCGGCAATTGGCGGTGTGGCTGGCAGTCAAGCTGAGGCGGGATGTGGAGAGCCAGGCCGCATGAGGCGCGCGGTCTGGGCGGCATTCAGCCTGGCCTGCGGGCTGCGCCACCCGGCGGACTCCCCAAGCATGTCCCTGGCCGTGCTGTCATTGCTGTTCGTGACGCCGGCGCAGGGCTGGGAAGCCTGGGCGCGCCGCGCGCGTGCTTACTTTCCACATGTGGATTTCGATCGGCCGAGCCTGGCGGATGCCCTGCGCATCCTGTTGCAGCTGCTGTGGCTGGCGCTGGTGAAGCCGCCCGGCCGCCACATGGCCTACGAGAGCGATATGCTGTCGGCGTTGCGCGACGCGAGGCGACTGGCGTCGCGGGCGTTCGACGCATGGCGGCGCGGTTTCGCCGCGTTGGCCGCGCGCTATCCCTCCTGTTTCGACCCCGAGAGGCTGAGACGGACCACCGAGGGCATGGCGGGCTATGCCGCCTGGGAAAGCGCGGCGCTGCGTTACGCTTGCTACCTGATGACCGCGATGCTGGCGGCGATCTGCGTCACCACGCCTTTTGACGAGTCGTCTCAGGCGGTGTTTTCCGCGGTGTTGCTGTTGATCGCGCTGTGGGTGCGGCGCATTCCCGGCCAGGTGTCCAATCTGGTGTTGATGGTGTTTTCCATGGTGGTATCCACTCGCTACATCTGGTGGCGGGCTACCAGCACCATCAATGACGATACTTGGTTGAACCTGACCTTCGGCTTGATTTTGCTGATGGCCGAGATCTTTGCCTGGATCGTGCTGCTGCTGGGTTTCTTCCAGTCGTCATGGACGCTGAAGCGCCTGGTGGCGCCGTTGCCGGAAGACAATGAACGATGGCCGACGGTGGACGTGTTCATCCCCATCTACAACGAGCCGCTGCGGGTGTTGAAGCCCACGGTGATGGCCGCGCTGGCTTTGGATTGGCCGTTTGACAAGCTGCGGGTGCATGTTCTGGACGATGGTTGCCGGGAGGAGGTGCGGACATTTGCGGAGTCGGTCGGCGCAGGCTACATCGTCCGGCCCGAGCACAAGCATGCCAAGGCCGGCAACATCAACCACGCTTTGGGCGTCACTTCGGCTTGCTTCGTCGCCATTTTCGATTGCGATCATATTCCCACCCGTTCCTTTCTGAAATCCACGATGGGAGGCTTTCTCAAGGACGACAAGCTGGCCCTGGTGCAGACGCCGCATCATTTCTTCTCCGCCGACCCATTCGAGCGCAATCTGGACACCCATGGCAAAGTGCCGAACGAGGGCGAGTTGTTCTACGGCCGGGTACAGGACGGCAACGATTTGTGGAACGCCACCTTCTTTTGCGGCTCTTGCGCGGTGCTGCGGCGCAGCCATCTGATGGAGGTGGGCGGCATCGCCACCGATACCGTCACCGAGGACGCGCATACTTCGCTCAAGTTGCATCGACTCGGTTATCGCTCTTCCTACATCAACGTAGTGCAGGCGGCGGGCCTGGCTACCGAGAGCCTATCCGCCCATATTGGGCAGCGTATCCGCTGGGCGCGGGGCATGGCGCAAATCTTCCGCTGCGATAACCCGCTGCTAGGAAAGGGCTTGAGCCTGGCGCAACGTTTTTGCTACCTGAATGCGATGTTGCACTTTCTTAATGGCGTGCCCCGGCTGGTGTTCCTGACCTCGCCGATGGCGTTTCTGATTTTTCATGCCTACACCATCTACGCGCCGGCGCTCGGCATCGTGCTGTACGTGGTGCCGCACATGATTTTCTCGGTGCTGTCCAATTCGCGTCTTAACGGGCGCTTCCGGCGTTCGTTCTGGGGCGAAGTGTACGAGACGGTGCTGGCCTGGTATATCGTGATTCCCACTACAGTAGCCTTGCTTTTTCCCGGATTGGGCAAATTCAATGTCACCGCCAAGGGCGGAGTGATGAACCAGGACTTTGTCGACTGGGATATCTCCAAACCCTACCTGTGCCTGCTGGCCTTCAACTTGCTTGGCATCGGTTTCGGGGTATGGCGGCTTGCCGCCGGGCCAGATTACGAGATGGGCACCGCTGTCATCAATATGTTTTGGGCGGGCTATAACGCGATGCTGCTGGGCGTGGCGCTGGCGGTGGCGAGGGAGCTGCGCCAGGTGCGTGTCGCCCACCGAGTGCGGGCCAGCCTGCCGGTGACGCTGCACCTTCCAGACGGCAGGGCTTACCGATGCTGGACGCTTGACTATTCTGAAGGAGGCATGGCGCTGCAATTGGCGCGAGAACTGAGGCTGAGTCTGGCGCGCGACGCCGAACTGACCGTGTCGCTGCGGCTGGGGGAGCGCAGCTTCGCTTTTCCTTGCCAACTGGTGTTCGCCAAGGGCGACAGGCTCAGCGTGCGCTTCGCGGACTTGTCGTTGGAGCAGGAGGGGGAGTTGGTGCAATGCACGTTCGGCCGGCCGGATGCCTGGGTGGCGCGGGAAGAGTTCAAACAAGAGTCCAGCCCCTTAGGCAGCGCGTTGGACATTCTTCGCATGGGATGGCACAGCCTGCGCGGTTTGCTGCTGCTGGCAGTTCCAAGCGGGGCCGATAGCCGGCGCGGAAGCGTCGCGTTGAAATGGCTGCTGAGCCTGTTGCCGAGGCAGCCCTTCTTGACTCAGGACTGAGCATGGAGACAGGGGCCGGACGGAAACTGTGGACGCTGGCATTGGCGCTATGCCTGCAGGCAATAGCCTGTCGGGCCGAGCCGTTGGCCGATGCTCCGCAGCCCGCCCCTCTGATAAGCGAGCGCGTCCTGAGCTTCAAGCAAATGGGGGCAAGCGGAGCGCTGAGGATGCGCGGCGGGAATGGCGTGGCTGCCATCAGCTTCGGCAGCCGCGCCGATGAGTTGATTACCTCGCTGACGTTGAAATTGCGCTACATTTATTCTCCGGCGATGCTGACCGACCTGTCCCACGTTCAGGTGATGGTCAACGATCAGGTGGTGACGGTGTTGCCCTTCGTCAAAGGACAGGGCGGCAAAATGCAGGAGACCTCGCTGACGCTGGACCCGCAGTTGCTCACCAGCTTCAACCAGATACAGTTCCGCTTGATAGGCCACTATACGCTGCGCTGTGAGGATGAGGCGCACAGCAGCATCTGGGCAGAGGTGAGCAATGCCAGCGAAGTGCGGATGACGGTTCAGGCGTTGCCGGTGGCCGACGACCTCACTTATTTCCCCGAGCCTTTTTTCGATTCGCGAGACTATTCTCCGCTGAGGTTGCCCATGGTATTCGCAGGCAGGCCGTCGCTGGGCGCGCTGCGAGCCGCCGGCGAACTAGCCTCCTGGCTCGGCGCGCTGTCCGGATGGCGCGGCGCGCGTTTTCCCGCCGTGCTGGACGGCATGCTGCCGCCTCAGCATGCAGTCGTATTCGCCGCCAATGGGCAGCGGCCGGCGTTTCTCGCCAGCCTGCCGCCGGTGCGGGAGCCCATGATCGCCATCATGTCGCACCCGGAACGGCCGGAGCGCAAGCTGCTGGTGTTGCTGGGGAGAGACGACAAGGACTTGCTGCAGGCGGTGCGGGCGCTGGTGCTGGGCCAGGCTGGCATGACCGGCGACCTGGTCCGGGTGGGGCAGGTGAAGCTGGTCGCGCCGCGCAGGCCTTACGACGCGCCCAACTGGGTCAGCTCCGACCGCCCCACGCGGCTGGGCAGCCTCGCGGCGCGCAAGGAGGATCTGCAGGTGTCCGGGTTGCAGCTGGCGCCCGTCCGGGTGGCATTTCGCGTGCCGGGGGACCTGTTCACCTGGGGTAGCCGCGGCATTCCGCTCAACCTCAAGTTCCGCTATACCGGGCCGCAGTCCAACAACGGCTCCCGGCTTAATATCGGCGTCAACGATTTTTTCGTGCAAAGCCTCAACCTGAACGCCAGCGGCATCGGCGGGGTGCAGACCAGCTTGCGGCTGCCGGTACTGGAGAACGGCTTGCTGACCAATGTCGACCAGATCTTGCTGCCGCCGTTTCGGGTCAGCAGCCGCAACGAGCTGGAATTCCATTTCAATTTCGCTTACGAGAAGCAGGGCGAATGCGCCAATGGCGTGGTGGACAGCTTCCGCGGCGAGATCGACCCGGATTCGACGATAGATTTCAGCCAATATCCGCATTACGCCCAAATGCCAAACCTGGCCTTGTTCGCCAGTTCCGGCTATCCCTTCACCAGGTTGGCTGATTTGGCCGAAACCGCGGTGGTGCTGCCCCGGCAGCCGCAGAAATCCGACATCGACGCCTTTCTTGCCGTGATGGGACGGATGGGCGCGTCCACCGGCTTCCCGGCGCTGCGCTACCGGCTGGTGAGCGAGGACAATCTGGATTCCGTCCGGGACGCGGACCTGCTGGTGGTGGGAGATTCAAGGGAGCTGGCTTTGCTGAAAACCTGGCGCGCCCATCTGCCCACGCGGCTGGACGGCGATAAGCGCCAGGTGGCGGACGGCGACACGGTGGCGCCGGAAGATGCGGTGACCTTCCAGTCGCTGGGGGTGGCATCTCATCCGGCCAATGGCGAGGCGGACTTCTCCGCCCGCGGCAAGGTGGGCGCGCTGATGGGGCTGGAGTCGCCGCTGTCGCCTGGCCGCAGCGTGGTGATCGTCACTGCCAGCGAGTCTGCCGCGATGAACGGCATGGCCGCTGCGCTGATAGACGACGCCAAGCTGGCGCAGATATCGGGCAGCGTGGCGTTGTTGCGCGGCGACGCCATCGACAGCGAGCTGCTGGGACCGGTTTACCACGTGGGCAGCCTGCCGCTTTGGGACTGGATATGGCTGTTCCTGTCGGGCCATCCCTTGCTGCTGGCCGCGCTGGCCGCGGTATCGGTGCTGATCATGGCCTTCGTCATCTTGCGCATCTTCAGGATATTGGCGGCGCGCCGGCTGAGGGAGGGAGGATGAAGGCTATCGCGGCTCCGCTTTGCGCGGCTTTGTTGTTGAGCGCTCCGGAGGCGGGAGCGGATCCCTGTGACGGATGGCCCGCCTGGCAGGCGTTCCGGCAGGGCTTCGTCGTCGATGGCGGACGGGTGGTGGACCGCAGCCAGGGCAGTCTGCCGACTACGTCGGAAGGGCAAAGCTATGCGATGTTCTTCGCACTGGTGGCCAACGACAGGCCAGGCTTCGATTCTTTGCTGGCATGGACGCGCGGGCGCTTGGCGGGAGGCGATCTGGGCGCGCGCTTGCCGGCCTGGCTATGGGGGCGCGGGCAGGATGGGCGTTGGCAAGTGCTGGACGCCAACAGCGCAGCCGATTCCGACATGTGGATAGCCTATGACCTTCTGGAAGCCGGCAGGTTGTGGCGCGAGCCGCGCTACACGGCGGAGGGCAAGCTCCTGGCCTTGCGCATTCTGCGCGAAGAAACCGCTGATTTGCCAGGGCTGGGGCTCACCTTGCTGCCGGGACGGCAGGGCTTCCTGTTTTCCGACGGCGCCGCCAGGCTTAACCCCAGCTACCTGCCGCCGCAATTGCTGGCCCGTTTTGCTTACGGCTTGCCGGATTCCGCTTGGGCCAGGCTGCCGCGCGGCAGCAAGCGCGTGCTGTTGGATGGCGCGCCGGCCGGCTTCGCGCCGGATTGGCTGCGCTTTCAGCCGGGCAAAGGTTTGTCGCCGGACGCGGACAGCCAGGCACTGGGCAGCTACAACGCCATCCGCGTCTATTTGTGGGCAGGCATGCTGGCGCCGGCCGCGCCCTTGCGGGGGGCCTTGCTGGCCAAGTACAGGCCCATGGCATTGCGGGTGGCGAAAGAGGGCGAGCCGCCGGAAAAAGTGAATGT
This sequence comes from Chromobacterium phragmitis, assembly GCF_003325475.1. Taxonomy (NCBI): domain Bacteria; kingdom Pseudomonadati; phylum Pseudomonadota; class Betaproteobacteria; order Neisseriales; family Chromobacteriaceae; genus Chromobacterium; species Chromobacterium phragmitis. The sequence continues at coordinate 4,294,687 of NZ_CP029495.1, read as the reverse complement.
TGTCGACGGAAAAGCCCAGGGACATTCTCCGGCCGGCTTTTCCGCCGCCTTGCTGCCTTTTCTGCAGGCGCAAGGCGAGACGGACGCGCTGCGAGCGCAGTTGCGCCGGTTGCAGTCCATGCCGCTTGATCAAAGAGCGGATGCCTACTATGACCATGTATTGACGCTGTTTGGCCTGGGCTGGCATCAGGGCCGTTTCCGTTTTGCGAACAATGGCGAACTGCAACCCGCCTGGGAGAGAAAATGTCCCGCATCGCTGCCGGCATCGCATTGAGCGCGCTGATCGCGCCGGCCTGGCCGGCCGACGCGGTGGACCCCGGTCCGCGATTGCTGGAGCAGGTCCGGCAATGGCAGGACTTGGGGCGGCCGCAGGATGCGCGGCATGCGCTGGACCAGCTATTTTTGATGGCACCGCCTGCCTCGGCATTGCACGCCGAGGCCTTGACGCTGGAAGCCCTGGGGCAAATCCAGCAGAAGCAGCCGCAGCAGGCGCGGCAAACGCTGGCCCGTTTGCGCGCGGCCCACCCGGGCTATCCCGGCGTCGCCAGGGTGGAGCTGATGCTGCGGCTGAGGGGAGAGGACAGCGGCAAGCTGCAGCGCGCGCGGGCGCTGGCCGAGGCTGGGCGCGCGGAGGAGGCTTATGCCGCGTTCAATCAGTTGTACCGGGGCAGGCCGCCGGAAGGCGGGTTGGAGCTGGAGTACTGGCAGTTGGTCGCCAGGCTTCCCGGAGACGGCTGGAGGCGCGCGCAAGCCGAATTGCAGCGTTTGCGGACAGCGTACCCCTCCAGCCACCAGACTCGCATCGCTCTGGCCAGCATCTATTTGCTGCACCCCCCGGTGCCGCAGGCGGTACTGGACGAATTGTTGGCGTTGAGCCAGTTCGACGACAGCCGCGACGATGCGATGGGGCTGTGGCGCCGCGCGTTGCTGCAGGGCAGCGGCAACGCGCCGCTGGACAGTTATCGACAATACCTGCTGCGGGCGCCGGATGACCAGACGGTGAAAAGCCGGATGGAGGAAGAAGATGCCGTCCAGAGCCGCCAGCGCGAGCTGCTGGCCGATCCCGGCTATCGAGCATTGCTGGCCTCCGGCCAGCAGTTGGACGCCAATCTGCTGGCCGCCGCGGAGCAAAGCCTGAAACTGGCCTCAGTCCGTTACGGGCGCGATCCGCAATTTCTGCAAAACCTGGGGCGCCTGCGCGAAAGGCAGGGTCGCTACGCCGATGCCGCCGCCGCGTATCGACAGGGACTGGCGTTGGGAGGGGGGGATGGAAGCGGCGGCTGGACGATGCCCGCCTGGCCGAGATGCTGGCGGCGGCCAAGTCTGCGATGGAAGGACAGGACTGGGCCGCGGCCCGGGCGAAGCTGGACGACGCCCGACGCATCCAGCCGGACGACGACGGCCTGCTGGTGGCGGAGGCTGATTGGCACGCGGCCCGCAAAAACCTGCCCTCGGCGCGCGATTACTACTGGCTGGCGTTGCGGCGCAAGCCTGACAACGGGCCGGCTTTGGCCGGTTTGACCAGCGTGTATCTGGATCAAGGCAAGTACGAGGACGCGGGCGCGCTGTTGGCAGCCATCCCCGAGGCGCAGCGCGCGCGGCTGGGCGAAGCCTATCGCAGCGCGGAGGCCCAGGTTGCGAGGGCGGAAGGCGACGCCTGGCTGGACAAGGGGCAGGCAGCGCCGGCGCTGCCTTATTTTCGCAAGGCGGTGAGCCTGCAGCCGCAGAACGTATGGAACCGCTACGCATTGGCCAACGCGCTGTTGGCGACAGGGCGAGGCGGCGAGGGCGGCGCGCTGCTGCGGGAGCTGGCCGACGCGCCCACCGCCGATCCCGCCAATCTTTATGCCTATGCCTTGTTCGAGTCGAAGCGCGGCGACAACCTGGCCGCGATGGTCGCGCTGGACAAGGTGGCGCCGGCGGCGCGCACCCCCGGCATGGCTGCGTTGCAGCGCCGCGCCTGGCTGCGGCAAACGATGGCGTTGGCCGACGCCGAATCCGCCCGCGGCGACGGCGCGCAGGCGAGGCGGCGCTTGCAGGCGGCCGAGGCGAGCCTCGAGGACGATGCGGGCCTACTCGCCGACGTGGCCAAGGGTTGGCTGCGGCTGGGCGAGCCTGACAGGGCCAGGGAACTGTCGCAGCGGTTGTATCTGGCGCAGCCGAGCACCGACGCCGAACTGGCATACGCGGATTTGCTGATGGCGCAGGGCAGGTTGACGGAGTCCGAGCCGGTTTTGGCGGCGGCGGCTCGCAACCGGGCGGCGATGAGCGCGGAGCAGGGGCAAACGTTGGATGGCCTGCTGGCCGACCAGGCGCTGGCCCGGGCAGAGCTGGCGCGCGCAGCCGGACGCGCGAATGAGTCGGCCGATATCTTGAGCCAGGCGGAGAAAGCCGCGCCGGGCAATATTCGGCTGCAGCGGGCGTTGGCGGAGGAGGACTTGGCCGCCAAACGTTGGGATGCGGCGCGGGCGCGCTTGGAAAGGACGCTGGCCGCGCAGCCTGACAATGACGAGGCCAGACTGAGTCTGGCCGACGCCGATATCGGCGCCGGCCGGTTGGGCGCGGCGCGCGCCGGCGTGGACAGTTTGCTCAGCCCCAAGCCGGGCAGGGATGTCGATTTCACGCTGCGTGTATTGAGCCGGGCGGCGGCGCTGGGCGACGCCACCCGGGTGGATGGCGAATTGGCGCGGCTGAGGGGCGAGGGGCAGACCGAGCCGGGCGTCTACCTGCTGGCAGGAGAGCGCGCGCAGGCGCAGGGTCAGCCAGGGCAGGCGCTGGCCCTATATCGGGAAGGGCTGGAGGCGTCGGCGCGCAAGGCGGCTCCGCAGGGGTTCGCGCCTGATGGCGCGCCGCAGGCCGTCGGAGATGACGGCCCGTTGCGGCCATTGCCGGCCGCGCCGGCGCGGGGTGAGGATTTGCACCAGGCTTACGCCGAGTTGCTGGACGCGCGGGGCTGGAAGGCGTGGCAAGGTGTCGATTTGCTGTATCGCAGCCCGCGCGACGGCACGCCCGGCACCTCGCAGATGACGATGTGGCAGACGCCTCTGCTTCTGGAGAAAGGCGAGCCGGGCGGCGGCCGGTACTTTCTCCGCGGCGAGGCGGTCGACATCCGCGCCGGCTCGCTGAATCTGGATCCAGGCAACGACTACACCCTGAACCGTTTCGGAAGCGTGGCGGCCTGCGCCGCGCAATCCAGTCCGCAAGCCTGCGCCGCCGCCTACGGCTCGCAAAGCGCCAGCGGCGTCGGCCTGGCCGCGGGCTATGAGAGCGAGAACTGGCGTTTCGATATCGGCGTCGCGCCGCAGGGCTTTCCTGTGTCCAATATCGTCGGCGGCGCGCGTCGCTCAGGCGAGCTGGGCGATTTAAGCTACAAGCTGGAGCTGGCGCGGCGACCGTTGACCAGCTCGCTGCTCAGCTATGCCGGCGCGCGCGATTCTTACACCGGCCAAACCTGGGGCGGCGTGACGGCGGCCGGCGCGGGAGGCAGCTTGGGCTATGACAAGGGAGGGGCTTTCGGCGTGTGGTCCAATTTCGCCTATCAGCAGTTGACCGGCGAGAACGTGGACAGCAACCGAAAATTGACGGCGATGGCCGGCATTTACTGGCGGGTCGTGGACGAGCCTGCACGGCTGGTCACGCTAGGCGCCAGCACCGTCAATTTCTGGTACCAGAAGAACCTGGGCGGTTTCACCTTCGGTCAAGGCGGCTATTACAGCCCTCAGCGCTACCACTCGCTGTCCTTTCCTGTCCGCTACGCCGCGCGCGGCGAGCGCTGGAGTTATTTCCTGCGAGGTTCCGCATCGGTCTCCAGCGCCCGGGAGGATGCGTCGTCGTTCTATCCCACGCGGCCGGATTTGCAGGCCCAGGCCGGAGATCCGTTTTTCAGCGCCAGCGCCGGGCCTGGCTGGGGGGCGGAGCTGACCGGCGCTTTCGAGTACCAGGCCACGTCCAGCCTGGCTTTCGGCGGCATGCTGGACATCCAGCACTCCCAGTTTTACCAGCCCAGCCGGCTGCTGTTTTATCTACGCTACCAGCCGGGCGGCGCGTCGCTGACACTGCCGTTCCCGGTTGAGCCGCTGCAGCCGTATTCCGGATTCTGACGATGAGAGGCGCGCCAGTCTGGATTGCGATCGCGGCGTTGCTGGCCGCTGGGGGGGGCGCTGCGCAAACGTCCGGTTCCGAGCTGGCTCAGGCGCGCGTCGAGTATTGGCGGCATCCCTATCAGCCGGAGGCGATCAATCGCCTGGCGACGCTGCTGGCGGCGCGCGGCGACGCGGCGACGGCGGCCTTGCTGCTGGAGCGCGCTTTGCTGATCGCGCCGGACCGGGCCGACATCCGCGCCAATCTTGCTCGGGCGAGGCGGGGCGAGAGGCGGCTGTTTGCTTCGGCGCCCGCGAGCGAAGCGAGGCCCGCGGTTCCGGCGTCGAGCGAGGGGGCCGGCAGCGAACCGCCCGCGCTCTGGCCGCCGGCGGAACCGCCGTCTCTCTGGTAGCTCACATCGGGTAGTCGCTCCAGGCGCTGCCGCCTGGCTGCAGCAGGTAGTTGTTGCCGCGCTGCATCACCGTGAAGTTGGCGCTTTCCGACACGAAGGGCGTGATGGGCAAGTCCTGCGCATAGCTTTCTGGCCGGTAGTCCGCGCCGAAGGGGCTCTGGGCCAGCATTCGGGACAATATCGTTGATACCGCGGTGTAGCTGACCTGCTGCTCGATGCGGATGGGGCGTGGATGGCTTTTCCCGCCTATCACCTTGATCGCTGCAGGCACCGTGGTGATGCCTGGGGAGGGAATTTCGCGCAAGCCGCTGAATTGCAGCTTGTCGCCACGCAAGGCTGCGCCGTGCTCAGGCACCAGCAGCAGTATCGTCTTGCGGTGCTCGCGTTCCAATAGGTCGATGAATTGGCCTATATCGCGAAACAGATGATCGGCGCGGTATTTGTAGCTGGCGTCCGTATCCAGAGTCGGCGCTTCCGGAATGCGATTGCCGTCGTGCAGGCTGATGGAGTTGTAGTAGGTCGCCACGTGGGGGCTGCCGTCCTCCATCCGCAGCTGCAGCCAGCGGCTCAGCATTGCGTAGTCGTTGTAGATGGGGCTGCTGTCGAAACCGCGAAGCCCCACCGGCACGCCGCTTTGGGAGGTCAGCGGCAGTTCCATGCGGCCGTTGTGTCTGACCTGCTGCAGGAAGCTGTCGAAACTGCCGTCGTGATTGAGGGCGAGCTCGGTCTTGAATCCCAGCCTGGCCAAATCCTGGAACAGGAAGCATTGTTCGGGCGCGGATTCGTACAGCGCCGCGTGGCGAGGCTGGCCGCAACTGGCTCGCAGCACCCTCAGGGCCGCGGGGCCGCTATAGGAGGCGGCGCTGTTGAAGTGGTCGAATACGATGTCGAAGCGGTCCAGCAGCGGGTGTTTGTCGAAGCCTATCGCCTTCAGATCGTCCCAGGACAGCGAACACACGTGCAGCAGCAGCACGTCAAAGCCGGGATCAGCCAGCGGTCCCTGAAAGTTCACCTGGCGTTGTTGTTCGGTGCGGTAGAAATTGTCCAGTTGCTGGTCAGGTGTTTGCGCGGCGTAGGCCGCGCCTGCGCTGGCGGTCACCGCGGCGATGGGGAGAGCGGGCCTACTCTCCTGCCACAGCTGGCGTCCGCATAGGAACAGCAAGGCGGCCATCACCAGCGTGCCCAGCCTAAGGATGCGGGACATGAGCAGGTAGCCGGCCAATGCGATGGTCAGTCCGGTCAATAGCTGCGGCGTCAGCACGCGGCCCGCCAGTTCCGCCAGGTAACTGAAGCTGAAGCCCTTCAGTTCGGACAGCTGTTGCCAGAGTGCGGCCGGCGGCGGCAGCCAGCTATCGTAATAAAGCAAGGCGAGGGCGGCCGGCCAGGCCAGCGCGGAACGCGCCAGCCGCAGCCAGCGTTTGGAAAGCGGCAGCAACAGCAGCAGCGCGAAGGCTAGGTTCGGTAGCGGGTGCAGGCTGAGCGAGCCTTTCCACTCCAAGAGCAGTTTCAGGATGAAATACAGGCTCCAGCCGCCCAGTCCGGCGGGAGGCTGCGAGAGAGGGGGCTTTGGGCCCGCAGGAGCGTGGGGCGGGCTCATCAGGGTTTGGACTTACGGGCGGAGGTTTTCAGGTCCAGCGTCGGCGGACGATAGGCGTGCGGCTGGAAATGGCGCAGCCTGCGCTGGCGCCGCCGCATCAGCCATGCCACCAGCCAGGCACGCAGCGCATAGCCCGCGCAGGCGGCTGCCAGCGCGGTCAGCAGCAGTTGGAACTGGATTTCGCTGAGTTGGGCGTCAAGCATCGATGGCTTCCCCGTCGTTGTCGCGTCGTCGCAGCGCGCCGCGGCGCAGCGTTATCCGCGGCGCGATCCTGCCCGTGTCAGGCGGGGCGTCGTTAGACAGCGCCTGGCTCAGGTCAGGCAAGTCGGGCTGGCTTTCCAGCCGCGCCAGCGCCTGCGCGATGGCGTCGTTGTCCGGGCAGCGTACTTCGTTCTCGGCCAGTTCGGAAACGGGCAGGCGGAACAGGTTGCGCAGGGCCGCCGGCACATCGGCCTCTCCGCAGGCGAACAGGAATAGGTAGGCCTGTGCGGCGTCCGCGGTGCAGAGGTCGCCGGCGCGTTGAAAACGGCCTTGCGCCAGCATCTCGCGCGGGGCGATGCCGCTGGCAGGACTCAAGATCACCAAGGTGTTGCTGATATGGATGGAGCCGCTGCGCTGCACCGTCTTGCGCACCGCGTCTGCGAAGCGGGCTGGCGGCAGATAGCCGCGGTCGGGAAGGGGTTGGCTTGCGTCCTGCAGCTTTTGGGGCTCCAGATGGCTGTGGCGCTGGTAGACGGCGGGCTGCAGCGAGTTGATCAGATTGACTGCGGTAGCGAAATGCAACTCCGCAGGCAGCACCAGATTTGCGCCCAGCTGCAGCATCAGTTGTTCTTCGTTCTGGCGCAAGCGGCGGTTGCCGGCTTCGCGCACCAGTATCTTGAGGCGGCAGCCGCACTGCTGCCGTAGCTTGGCGACCGCTTCGCCCAAGATTTCGCGCTGGCGGCCGGCCGTGTCCAGCAGCACGGTGGCGGCTACCGCGTCGCGCGTGGCGTCCAGCAGCGCCGGAATGTCCTCGAACAGCTGCCACAGCGGAGATGGAGGCTCGCTGCCGGCCAGGCTGGCGCGAGTGGCGTAAACCTGCAGGATGTCGCCTGCTGGCCGAGATGCCAGCGCGTCGGACTCTTCCTTGAGCAGGCGCAGCGCGCCGGCGGCGTCGCGGGTGAGCACGCTGGCATGGGACTCCTCAGCCGGGCCGGCGCCCATCCAGTGCTCGGCCTGCCAGCTGTAGGTGTCCGCGCCGATCTCCTGGGCCAGCGCCAGTCCCGCGCATTGGCGAGCCGCCATCGTCAGCATCGCCTGCGCGGCCATATCCAGCCGTTGGCGGCTAGCCAGCAGCAGCGCGCAGTGGCCACGCGCCTCTGTCCAGCGCATCGCCGCGCGCAGCTCTCGCCGCGACGCGTCAGGGTGTTTGAAGTTCAGGTAGTCCTCGGCGTTGCCGAGCACGAGGAGTTTCTGCGCCGGATCGCGCCGAAGGTGGTCGCGGGCGTGGCTGAGCTCTTCCAGGCATTCGCTCAGCGGCGGTGGGGTGGCGCCCTTGGGCGAAAGCAGGGTCAGGCTACCGGACAGGATGCGCCGGTCCAGCCACACGGTGTTTTGTTTGGAGCCGGGCGAATGGGGGCAACTGCAGATCAGCGGCGCGGCGTTGGCTGCGGGCAGGTTCACGAACAGCAGCGCCTGAGTCAGCGCATCGCTGTCGCAGGCGACCAGGTACAGGCCGCCGAAGGCCAGCGAGGTGGCCGAGACGGGCAGGTCGTGGATGCCGAGGCTGGGAGAAGTGTCCATCGCGCTTACCGGAAGGCGTCTTTTCAGGAATAGCAGCGGGGGAGCGGCGCCGCCACTCGCGTAGCAAAGGAGGCGGGCTCAGCGCGCGCCGGGGAACCAGATGGCGAGATAGGCGCGGCGGTAGGCGGCGTCGTCCTCGATGTCGCCGTCCCGGCCGCGGCCGGCCAGCTTCTCCTGGGTGACGAGCAAGGGTTTGCTGACGAAGCCGCTGGGTGGTTGGCGGGCGAAGCCGCGGTTCAACTCGTCCGCCATCTGCCAGCCTTGCTGATTGCAGGGTTCGGCCACGGTGGCCTTCTGCTGCGAGATGCCTTCCCGGATGCGGTTCAGCGCCGAGTTGGAGCCGTCGCCGGCTGAGATGTTGACGATGTCAGGCCGGCCCGCCTGGTGCAGCGGGAAATTGATGTTGTCGAAATAGAGGTCGTTGATGCCCAGCGTATGGGTCCAGGCCTTGCCGTATTGCCGGGCCAGCTCCGGCACCAGCTTGGGAATGGTCTTCTCGGTCTGGCTCAGGTCCACGTCGCGCACCGCCAGCACTTTGCAGCGCTTGCAGCGCAGCAGCGCGTCCTGCATCGCCTTGGCCTTACGCATGGCAATGGAAAAATGGGAGTCGGTGAAGATGACAGCGCCCATCGGCCCGGTACTGCTGCCTATCGCGTAGTCCACCGCGGTTTTGGCCACCGACAGCGGGTCGGTGGTGATGTTGGCGAACAGTTCGGGGCTGGGGCCGGGCACGCTGCCCGCGTGCCAGCCCACGGCGACTTTGCCCATCTGCTTGAGCATGGCCAGCTCCAGGTGGAAGGGCGCGCTGTCGGTGCCGATCAGCGTCACCCCGGAGATGTCAGGGGCGGTGGCCTGCAACAGCAATTGCTCCTTCACCGCGGCGGCGCTGCTTCTGGCGTCAGCCACCTTGACTTTCCATCGCAGGCGGTTGGCGGCGTCCAGAAAACTGCGGGTGGTTTTGGAGATGCCGCCGTTGCGCAGCTCGTAGGCGATCAGCAGCACGCGCCGGCCGGGCTGGGCCGGCGGGCCGGAAGCCGGCGCGACGGCTTCCGCTTGTGCCGCCGGCTCGGCATGGATCGGGCTGGCCGCGGCCCAGGCCAGCGCCAGCCACAGCAACGCGCGGCAGGACAGGGGCGGGGGCATGGCGGCGCTGGGGATGGACACGTGGCGTACCTGCGGTGGCGGGGCGGGCTCCATGCTCAAATATAGCAAGCGGCCTGCCCGTTGCCGGACAGGCCGCGCAGGGGGGCGCTGCGTTAATGGGTGCGCTGGTTGGCGTAAACCCTGGCGCCGCCGCGCCAGGTTTCATGGACGACGATGTGGCGCAGGTCTGCGATGGCCGGGTCCAGCGGATCTTGGTCCAGAATCACCAGGTCGGCTTGTTTGCCGGCTTCCAGCGAGCCCGTCATTTGCTCCATGTGGCATTGCCAGGCCGCATCCAGCGTGACGGCGGCCATCGCTTGCCGGTGGCTGAGGCATTCCTCGGCGTTCAACACTGGCTTGCTCTCGCCCGGAGCGCCTTCCATCTTGCGGTAGATCGCCTGTTCCGCCATCCGCAAGGAGCCCAGCGGCGAGACGAAATGGTCCGAGTGCAAGGTGAAGCGCATGCCGGCGTCGCTTGCCGATTTGCAGCGATCCAGAAGCTCCGCGCGCGCCTCGCCCAGGATTTCGCCCTGGAAGGCGTGGCCCCAGTAGCCGACGTGGCCGATCAGGAAGCTGGGCGACAGGCCCAGCTTGGCCATGCGGCCCAGCGCGGCGTCGGTGAGCAGCGAGGCGTGCTCCACCCGCAGCCGCAGCGCCTGGGCGTCCGCGCCGGTGGCCTCCAGCGCCTGTTGATAGCTGTCCAGCACCACCTCCATCGAATGGTCGCCGTTGGAATGCACCAGCACCGGCCAGCCGCGCCCCAGCGCCAGATTCAGATAGCTGGCCAGCGAGTCCGGCATGCGGCTTTCCCCGTCCGGCGCGGGCTCGCCGGGAATGCGGAAGTTGAACAGGCCCACGGGCGGCACGTCCGGCACCGCGTGTTTCGCGGCATGCAGGTAAGGGCGGAACTGGAAGCCGGTCAGACCCTGGTTGGAGCCGTCCGCCACCAGCTTCAGTGCCTTGACGCTGAAGTTGGAGGGCGTCCGGCTGTCCGGCTCGGGCTGATATCGGCGCATCCACTGCACCATTTGCGGCAGCTCGTTGGAGTACAGCGCGCCGGCGATGCGCACCGGGGACAGGCCGTTGTCGGCGATGGTTTTCAGCAGCAGCACCTCCAGCTCCTTCAGCGAAGAGCCCAGGCCGGCGTCGAACAGCGTGGTGTTGCCGCGGGCCGAGGCGTCGTGCAGCACTTGCAGCAGGTTGAGCAGCAGGTCCTTGGCCAGCAGTTTGGGCGGTATCTTGCCGATGATCTTGGCGATGCTGGCTTCGGTCAGCACGCCCTGGCAATGGGCCATTTCCTGTTCGCTCAGCTCCGCCGCCTTCATCGCGGCGGTGTTGGCGTAGCCGATGTGGCCGGAGGCGTTGAGCAGGAATACGGCGACGTTGTCTGCGGCGGGCGCCAGCTGGTCCAGCACGCCGGCGTCGATATTGGTCCACTGCCGCATCAGCGAGGGGTCCACGCCGAAACCCAGCACCCAGGCCGGCTGCGCGGCGCTGGCTTGGCTCTGGGCCGCCTGGATGGCCGGCGCCAGCTTGCTCTTGATCTGGTCGAAGCTGTAATCGGGGTTCAGCACCTGAGCGTCCTCGCTGTCCTGGCCGGGACGGGTCAGGCCGAAGGCGCCCAGCGGCAGCCAGCTTTTGAAGATGGCGCTGGGCAGAATGTGCATGTGGGGATCGATCAGGCCCGGCAGCAGCGCGCGGCCTTCCAGATGGATTTCGCGGCACGGTTGGTGGCTGGCCATCGCCGCCCGCACCGAGATCAGATCGCCAGCCGCCACGATGCCGCCGCCGGCGATGCCCAGCGCCTCCACCTGCTCCGCGCCGGCCGCGGCGAGCGGACGGATGATGCCGCCGTGGAAAATGGCGTTTTCCATCTTGGCTGGGCGCGGGAAGCGCTGGCCGATCTCCGACGCCAAGGCATCCAATTCCTGCCGCAAGCCATCCGGCGAAAACTGAGTCTGATCCAGCTGGCCCAGCAGCGGCAGCGCGCAGCAGGCGCAGCCCAGGTGGTGTTCGTGTTGGTGGTGATCGCTCATGGCTGCACATCCTCCAGGGAATAAGCCGGCGCCGTTTGCCGGCAGCGTGAACGGCGGAGGGATGGTCTCATGGCCCGGCCGGCGGCGGAGGCCGCCCCAGCAAAACGGCCGGTTCGCTTGAAATGTCCGCCAAACCTGACTTTCGGCAAGGAAATACGGTTATAATCGAACCATTTTTTCCATCCAGAAAACCAAGATTCAGCACCATGGAACAACTTGCCAAGAGCTATGAACCGGGCGATCTCGAGCGCCGTTGGTACCAACACTGGGAACAGGCCGGCTACTTCAAGCCGAGCATGGACGCGTCCAAGCCGTCCTTCGCCATCCAGCTGCCGCCGCCCAATGTGACCGGCACGCTGCACATGGGCCATGCCTTCAATCAGACCATCATGGATGGCCTGACCCGCTTCTACCGGATGAAGGGCCACAACACCGTGTGGGTGCCGGGCACCGACCACGCCGGCATCGCCACCCAGATCGTGGTGGAGCGCCAGCTGGCCGACCAGGGCCTGAACCGCCACGACATGGGGCGCGAAGCGTTCACCAGCAAGATCTGGGAATGGAAGGAAAAATCCGGCGGCACCATCACCAGCCAGATGCGCCGCGTCGGCTGCTCGGTGGATTGGGACCGCGAATACTTCACCATGGACGACGTCCGCGCCGAGGTGGTGACCGAAGTCTTCGTCCGCCTGTACGAGCAAGGCCTGATCTACCGCGGCAAGCGCCTGTCCAACTGGGACGCCAAGCTGGGCACCGCCATCTCCGACCTCGAAGTGGTATCCGAGGAAGAAGACGGCCACATGTGGCACATCAAGTACCCGGTTGTCGGCAGCGATGAATATGTCACCGTCGCCACCACCCGTCCGGAAACCCTGCTGGGCGACGTGGCCGTGGCCATCGCCCTGGACGACGAGCGCTACCAGCACCTGCTGGGCAAGCAGCTTGAGCTGCCGCTCACCGGCCGCACCATCCCGGTGATCGCCGACGAGTACGTGGACAAGGAGTTCGGCACCGGCTTCGTCAAGATCACCCCGGCGCACGACTTCAACGACTACGAAGTGGGCAAGCGCCACGGCACTCAGCTGATCAATGTGATGAGCCTGGAAGCCAAGATTCTGGCCAAGGCGCAAATCTTCGGCTTCGACGGCGCCGCCCAAGGCACCATCGAGTTGCCGGCCGCCTACGCCGGCCTTACCGCTCAAGAGGCCCGCAAGGCCATGTTGGCTGACCTGCAAGCCCAAGGCCTGCTGCTGGAAACCAAGCCGCACAAGCTGATGGTGCCGCGCGGCGACCGCACCGGCACCGTGATCGAGCCGCTGCTGACCGACCAATGGTTCGTGGCCATGAACAAGGTCGCCGACGGCGATGCCACCGGCCAATCCATCGCCGCCAAGGCGATCGAGGCGGTGGAATCCGGCGAAGTGCGCTTCGTGCCGGAAAACTGGGTCAACACCTACAACCAGTGGATGAAGAACATCCAGGACTGGTGCATCTCCCGTCAGCTGTGGTGGGGCCATCAAATCCCGGCCTGGTACGACGAAGACGGCAACATCTACGTCGGCCGCACTGAAGCCGAAGCCCAGGCCAAGGCCCCGGGCAAGACGCTGCGCCGCGAGCAGGACGTGCTGGACACCTGGTTCAGCTCCGCCCTGGTGCCGTTCTCCACCCTGGGCTGGCCGGAAGAAACCCCGGACCTGAAAGCTTTCCTCACCTCCAACGTGCTGGTGACCGGCTACGAAATCATCTTCTTCTGGGTAGCCCGGATGATCATGATGACCAAGCACTTCACCGGCAAGGTGCCGTTCAAGGATGTCTACATCCACGGCATGGTGCGCGATCACGAAGGCAAGAAGATGTCCAAGTCCGAGGGCAACGTGATCGATCCGGTGGACCTGATCGACGGCATCGCGCTGGAGCCGCTGGTGGAGAAACGCACCACCGGCCTGCGCCGCCCGGAAAAGGCCCCGGCCATCGCCAAGGCCACCGAGAAGCTGTTCCCGGAAGGCATCCCGGCTTACGGCACCGACGCGCTGCGCTTCACCATGGCCAGCTACGCCACGCTGGGCCGCTCGGTCAACTTCGACTTCAAGCGCGCCGAAGGCTACCGCAACTTCTGCAACAAGCTGTGGAACGCCACCCGCTTCGTGATGATGAACGTGGGCGGCAAGGACTGCGGCCAGGATGAAAGCCTGCCGCTGGAATACAGCTTCGTCGACCAGTGGATCATCGGCCGCCTGCAACAGGCCGAGATCGACGTCACCAACGCGCTGGAAACCTACCGCTTCGACATCGCCGCCCAGGTGATCTACGAATTCATCTGGAACGAGTACTGCGACTGGTACGTGGAACTGGCCAAGGTGCAGATCCAGGGCGGCAACGAAGCCCAGCAGCGCGCCACCCGCCGCACCCTGGTGCGCGTGCTGGAAGTGGCGCTGCGCCTGAACCACCCGCTGATGCCCTTCATCACCGAAGAGCTGTGGCAGACCGTGGCCCCGCTGGCCAACGCCAAGAAGGCGGACTCGCTGATGCTGGCTCCGTGGCCGGTGGCGGACGAGAGCAAGATCAGCGCGGCAGCCAACGCCCGCATGGACGCGTTCAAGGACATGGTCAACGCGGTGCGCAATCTGCGCGGCGAAATGGGCATCGGCCCGGCCGTCAAGGCCCCGCTGTTCATCGAAACCGCCGACGCCTCCATCGCCGACTTCGTGCCTTATCTGAAGCTGCTGGCCCGTCTGACCGAAGGCACGCTGGTGTCCAAGCTGCCGGAAGACGACGCCCCGGTGGCGATGTCCGGCGAAGCCCGCCTGATGCTGAAGGTGGAGGTGGACAAAGCCGCCGAAACCGCGCGCCTGACCAAGGAGCAGGGCAAGGTGGAGGCCGAGCTGGCCAAGCTGACCGCCAAACTGGAGAAGCCGGGCTACGTCGACAAGGCACCGGCGCATTTGGTTGAGCGGGACAAGGCTCAGGTGGCGGAGTTTACGGATAAGTTGGAGAAGATTAAGGCGCAGCTGGTTAAGCTAGGCTGATTTGATTCTCGCAAGAGGCGGAATCCCGCCTCTTTTTTTGCCCACGGAATATGACAAGGGGGTTTTGTGAGTAAAGAGAAATCAAGTGATGGAACGCCGCATAGGTGGTGGGAGGCTTATCTTGTAAGGTATTTTTTTGGTTTCATTGTAGGGTCAATTTGTGTTTTTATTATTATTGAAAATAAGATAGATGTTTCTAGTTTTGATATTCAGAATTTGAAGTCGATTCTGAAGGAGGGGCAGAGCTGGCAATTGGTTATGCTTTGCTTTCTTGGTTTTGTATATTGCTATTTTGCCAGTATGCCTATAGCTGTTATGCATTTCGGAAGATTTGGGGCTTGGAATATTGAGAGGCTTTCTCGATATTTTTGGCTTGGTTTGGTTTTAAATTTGGTTAATTGCTTTTGCGTCTCTAAGGGTATTTTTTTTGGATTGCATGATTCATTTGTAATGGTCTTATTGTTGCTTTCATTGGTTTTGATGGTGTTTTGGTATGTAAAAAAAGATGGCAAGGTTGTTGATGGAGTTGGATATAAATTTTCAGCTCTATTTGCTATGCTGTTTTCCTTTGTGATGTTTTCAGTTTCATATTTATTCTCTGATTTGTCTGTGTGGTCATTTGTCGTTATGCCTGCGCTATGGATTGGTTTCTTTCAGTATGTGATTATATTTAGAATATGGAGTGCGGCTGGTAGGAGAGAGTTGTATCATTCTTATAAAATGCTGACGAGAGCAAGAGGTATGGAAGGGGCTCGTGATGTAAGGGATACTTACTCTCATTTGAGGGAGCATTCAAATGCGGTCTTTATTGTTGTTGTGGAAATTTCTGTTTTGGCTTTTTTGTTGAAAAATATGCCAAGGCTGGAAAAGGTTGAGGGTGTGTCGGGAGGCGTATTTATTGCCTGTGTAATAATTTGGCTAGTGCCTTCGCTGTTTCTGTGGAGCGCTGCAAATAGATTCGAAACAGAATTTAAGAGGTATCCAGCTGCCTTTTTGGGAAAGTATAATGGTACTCGTGATGGGTCGTAAGATTGGTGAATTGGATTGTATGCATTCTGGCAAGTAGTGTTTGTAAGGCGAATTAAAATCTAATGCTTAATTGTATTGAGGAGTAATGGCTGTGAGATTGCTTATTTCCTATTTTTATATTGTTGGGGCGATGGTTTTTTTGGTTTTTTCAATTGCAGCGCATGCTGATGGTGGCTTGGGTGCGAAACTAGGAAATCCGACAGGGCTAGTTAAAGAGGAAGTTGTTGGTAATGGAAGCAGTGTTCAGCCATGGCTTATCGATGCGCTTGAAAAAAGTGCTGAGCATGGAACGTCCATCAAGAAGAGAGAGGTAGGGTTATTTTTCTTGTATGATTTGAGTGAGCCTGAAAATTTTGTACGTGCAATGAAGTGGTTAACTGTGGCAAGTAATGAAGGGGATGCGACTGCTTCATATTATATAGGACTAATGTATTGGGAAGGTAAAGGAGTAGCTAAAAATGGCACTGAGGCAGTGAAGTGGTATCTTCTCGCTGCAAAGCGCGGCGAATCTATGGCGCAGGCTATGCTTGGTTCTCTGTATTTGAATGGCGACAAATTTTCTCGTACAGATGTTGATGGTAAAGAAGCTTTGTATTGGTTGAGTCTCGCATCCGAGAATAAAAATGCAATTGCTCAGAGAGTGCTTGGCGATATGTATGCCCAAGGGGTGGGAGTAGATAGGGATATAAACAAAGCCTTTTCTTTGTATAAGCAAGCTGCAATGCAAGGGGATGAGGATGCGGAAATGCAGTTGGGAATGTTATACCTAAAGGGTATTGGTACTGAAAAGGATGCAGTTTTGGCTATGAAATGGCTAAACAAGGCTGCAGATGATGGCAGTGGGCGAGCCATGTGCTTTATCGGAAATCGGTATATGTATGGTGATATTGTTTCGAAAGATTTTGAGAAGGCGATATATTGGTTTGAGCGATCTGCAAAAGCAGGGGATGCTTGCGGCCAAGATAATTTGGGCGAGATGTATAATGCCGGAACGGGAGTAAAACAGAGCGATGTTGACGCGGTTAAGTGGTATCGACTTTCTGCTGCACAAGGTACTGCAGATGCACAGTATAATCTTGGGAGGAAGTTTGAAGAAGGAAAGGGGGTTGCTCAAGATTTATTGCGTGCAGCTGCACTATTTAGACTTGCTGCAAATAGTGGGCAGGTGGATGATGCGGAAGAGGCTTGGAAAAGAGTGGCGTCTGTGATTGGGTCAGATAAAGAGAGAGCAGCATTGGAGCTTGTTAAAAAGCTTAGTGTCGCTGAGGATTTTCTTGCTGTATTAGACAGTGATAGATAAATGAAGGACCGTAGGTTGGGCTGAATGAAATAAGGCCCAACGTTTACCGCATTGGTTTGTCAGTATTTTTGTGTCCGCTGCGCGGACGATTGTTTGGGTGTCGGTTCCGCCCGGCTGATGGGTCCATTTCTTTTAGCGGAGCAAAAGAAATGGACGAAAGAAAAGGCGGCCCAACAGCGCTGCGAAACCCCGTCTTCAAAGCCATTTTCAAGGAGCCGCCGGAACTAGCGGCGCGCTACCGTCGCGCCGCGTCGAACAACCGGCGACTTAAAACCTTGAAAATGGCTTCGAAGCCGGCTTGCGCTGATGGGGGAGCGGCGAGTCGCATCTGTTCTACCGCCAAGGATGCTTGGTGATGACTGACCTTCTTGTCAGCATTGATCGTAAAGTCCTGACTTGTTTCTGCTTTGCTCAGTAATTATCCTTTCTAAGTCATGCTGAACGGCATGACCGGGTTTGGCGACTCGAACTACATGGAAGTGCGCTGCACTGCGGCGCTTCATAATCTTGATGGAGTTCTAGCCATGACCCAATTGGCGCACTCTCCCATGCAGCCTGGGCTGCTGTCTTTTCCCTTTCTCAATCACACTATCCATCTTCTCCGCCGCCACAATGGCCTGTGGTTTTTTGCCGATGACGTCGCGGCGGCGATCAAATGCCGTACCACGGCGGCCTTGCTGAGCAAGCTGAACAAGGAGGAGGTCCGCGCCATGCCGGTGGGTGGCGGGGAGGTGGTTTGCCTGTCGGAAACCGGCGTGGCCACGGCGATTCGGCGCTATCGAAAGCCGGCGGCGCGGCGGTTTCGGCGTTGGTTGGAGGAGGAGTTGCTGCCAACTTTGCGGCGGGAGGGCGAGGAGGCGTTGACGGCGGATCAGCTGGAGCTGGCCTTGGCGCTGGCGGCGGAGGCGGCGCGGCAGGTGAGCCGGGCGGTGCTGGATGCGGTGTTGGAGAATGGCGAGGCGTGCTGGCAGCATAGCCGTTGGTTGGTGACGCTGGACTATGAGCGGCATAACCGCCAGAAACACCCGCTCGGCCGCATGATGGGCCTCAACAGCTCCGTCGCCACCTTGGATGCCTTGGCCGAGCTGATCGCCGTGCCGGATGGCATGCCGGCAACCGATACCGAGCTGGTCAAACTGGCGGCGGCTTGCCATTTGCGCCTGGCCGAGCGGATGAGCCTGCGGGTAGCCGATGAGTGATTCGTAGGGTGCGTCACCCAAAGGGCGACGCACCGCTTGTTTCCACCTTCTTCAATATTGATTCGGCGTGATGCGTTGGCGGTGCGTCGCCCCTGCGGGGTGACGCACCCTACTCGGCTGGCCGTGGTTTGCCAGCTGCGATTGGCGGAGTGGATGACCTTGCGGGGCGGGAATGAGTGAGGGAGGGGGGCGTCACCCCAATGGCGCGACGCACCGTTTGTTTACAAAGCCTGAACCAGCCGGCCGCGTCATGGTCTATTTACCTGATGCTGCTATGCTGTGGCTAATGCAGACTTCACGCAGCTTTCTCGATTGCTCTCCCTGAACGGTTGCCTGCCTTGCCTTGGCCAAATCTTGGCCGGACAAGGCGGCCGTTCGTCAACAATAAGGAAAATCCATTGGCTCATAACTCGATTCCGCGGTGGACCATTGCCGCCCCTGTTTTGGCCTGGGCGGCCATCGCCGCTTCTTCGGCGGCGGGCGGCCATTCGCTCTATCTGGCTTTGTTGGGTGTTTTGCTGGCAGGCACGGTATTCGCCGCGGTGCACCACGCCGAGGTGGTGGCGCATAAGGTAGGCGAGCCTTTCGGCACGCTGATTCTGGCGATCGCGGTGACGGTTATCGAGGTGGCGCTGATCATCTCCTTCATGCTGGGCGGGGGCGAGGAGAAGCTGGCGCTGGCGCGGGACACCATTTTTTCCGCCATCATGATCACCTGCAACGGCATTCTGGGCATTTGCCTGCTGTTGGGCGGTTTGCGCCATCGCGAACAGAATTTCCAGCTCAGCGGTGCCAAGGCCGCCTTGACCGTGCTGGCGGCGATTTCGGTATTGGCGCTGGTGCTGCCCAACTATGGCACCAGCCAGCCGGGTCCGTTGCTGTCGTCGTCGCAGCTGGCGTTCACCGGGGTGGTGTCGTTGGTGCTGTACGGTGCTTTCGTGTTTGTGCAAACCATCCGCCACCGCGATTATTTTCTGGTGGAAGGCAGCCGTGACGAGGACGTGCATGCGCCGCCGCCGTCCAATAAGGTGTCCTTGCTTGCTGTGGCGATGCTGCTGGTTTGCCTGGTCGCGGTGGTGACGCTGGCCAAGCTGCTGTCGCCGTCGATTGAAAGTTTCGTGGTGGATGCCGGCGCGCCGGCGGCGGTGGTGGGCATTATCATCGCGGCCCTGGTGCTGCTGCCGGAAGGGCTGGCCGCCGCCAACGCGGCGCGGGCGGACCGAGTGCAGACCAGCCTGAATCTGGCTTTGGGTTCGGCGCTGGCTTCCATTGGCCTGACCATTCCCACGGTGGCGATGATTTTCGTGTTCATGGGCGAGCCGCTGATCCTGGGGCTGGAAATCAAGGAAACCATCTTCCTGCTGTTGACGCTGGTGGCGTGCTCCCTGTCGCTATCGGTAGGGCGCACCACGATTTTGCAGGGCATCGTGCATCTGGTGATCTTCGCCTCTTTCGTGTTCTTCGCGATCAGCCCCTGAGCGGGTCTGGCGAGCTAAAGCAAAAGCCGCCGGTATTTGCGCTGGCGGCTTTTCTGTTTGTGCGATGGCCAGGGGGACGGGCGGCTGGGCTGGCGATGCCTGGCTGTGGTGACGATTTTAGTTCGTGGCGCTTGCCATCTGTGGAGAATAGGGTATTTCCTTGGGCAGGGCAGCCCGGGCTTCATCAAACTTTTCTTTTTCCACTAAGGCATGCACCTCATGGGCAAGCGATGTCACGTCGCTGATGCGCTGTATCCACTCATTGACATAAAGCGCTACCGCCTGCCGGCCAAGTCCGATTTGAATGGCGTGGTGCGAGAGCGGTTGCAGCCGTAGATCCCGCTCCGGGTCCCACTGGATTCTGACAGGGCTTTGATGCTTCTGCCGTTCCCATTCCTGTTGGCTGATGCCAGGCGTCGGATGGCTCGGGCAGCTGTTGGCAAGCGCCCAGTCGAACCCCGCTCTGGAAATGTCGATGGCGAGGATGTGGGTTTGCCCCGGATCTTTCAACCCCCAGCCCGCGCGGTACATCATCCATAAAAATGAAGGTTTTACCCAGGTCATCCGCTCCATCTTGAATGGCGGAGAGGCGAACGTGCCATTGGCTAAAGCGCTATCGGCGATGGCGTCGGAGTAGGCCTGGTAGACGCGAATGGTCTTGTCGTCGAATACGGCCCTGATCTGGCGTTGAGGCGTGACTTCAGTTTACGGTTCCATGTCGGGATGGTATCGCGCGGACGCAAGATTTTTAATAGAAAACTGCATTATGGCCGCGGGGAGGAGTGTAAATTGTAATCAGGGCCGCGGCCTGTTCAGGGCTGTCGTGCTCGCATGGCGGGTTGGCGATGGAGGGAAAGGTAATGAGCAAGAAGCAATGGGTGGCCGCGTTTGCGGCGTTGTCTCTGGGCGTGGCCGCGGCGGCTGCGGATGCTGCCGATGGCGCTCACGGCGGCGGAGCGGGGCATGAGGGCGCGGGAGGCAAGTCCGCCGAACACATGGGTTCGAAGGGTTTGGCGAATACCAATGGTCCCGAGGCTGCGGACAGAGATCACGGACTGGCGCGCGCGGAAGACATGCAGGGCAAGCATGCGATGAAACACAAGCATGGCCATAAGCATCATGTGAAGAAATCGAAAAAAATGACGGCAGCGGCTGAGCCCGGTTGATTTCGATTTCGCCATCGTTGTTGCGGCCGGCGGGCAAGGCGCGTCATTCCCAGGCGGATGGCGCGTCGTTCTTTTTGCCATGGAGGGGGCGGGATGCGGCGCATCGCGTCGCCTGTGCGGCAGGGGTGGGGAGGCGGCGATTGACCGGATGCGTGTCGCGGCAAGCGCCCCGTGAGCGTGATTGCGCTGCGCGCAATGGCCCGATCAAATGGCGGTGATCAGCGCGTCGCCCTGGTAGCTGGCGGTTTCGATGCCCGATGCCGAGCTGAACGTCACCTGGAAACGGCGGCCGATTTGCTTGATGGACAAAACCTTGAAAGAGACGATCAGGTTGTCGATGCGTTGGGTGATCAGGTCACCCTGTTTCAGTTCTTTGATTTTCATGGCTACTTCCTGTTCCATGCTTTTTGCATGGTTGAATTTTGTTAAGGCGAGTCCTTTCCGCAAGGACGGCTTGCGTTGTTTTCATGGATTTTGTCCGGATGTCATGGCGACCGCGAAATGGCGGATTCCAATCAGCTTCCACAGGCGCAATGCGTTCGCGAATGGCGATGTGCAGTGGGCGAGGGCTGGGCGTGCGACAAGTATCTTCGCGTGCCAACAACTGATGATTCGGGAGTGAAAGCTTGGCTTGAGAAGAGGAGCTTGGAAGCTCTTGTAAGCAGGACAACATGAAGCAATGTCGGGCAATGTTGACGATGTTTTTTAGATTTGTCAATGTTTTCCGGAGGGGATTGATTTGGAAGCCGGCGAGGAGCGCCATTCCTTGCGTCGATACCAAGCGAATGGGGAGAGTGGAATGTTGCGAGGGAGTTGCCTGTGCGGAGCGGTGCGCTATCAAGTTGCGGATGGATTTCAGTATGCGTTCAATTGCCATTGCGGACTGTGCCGCCGCGCCACCGGCGCCGCCTGCAAGCCTTTCGCCGGAATCGAGCGCGCCAAGCTGGGCTTGACGCAGGGCGAGGGCGATCTGCTGATCTATGGCGGCGGTGACGCGCATGACGCGCGTTGCCGCCATTGCGGTTCCTTGCTTTATTCCTTGGTCAGAGACGGCGCGTTTGTCCATGTCACGCTGGGCACCTTGCTGGACTCGCCGCTCATTCGGCCATCCGCGCACATTTTTGTAGGTTCCAAGGCGCCGTGGCATGACATCGCGGATACGCTGCCGCAGTACGATCAGTTTCCTTAAACATCCGTCCGGAACCGAGCAAATGCCGATTGCGGAGCGGCGCGAGCCGTTTTCTGCCTTTTGTCTCGCCATGCCTGATATAAATGGTATGATTTTTCATATGAAAACGACATCCTCTTCTTGCCCTTTTCGTCCCGGCGGCCAGCCGGCATCGCAGCCCAATCCTCAAGCCGGCGCTTGGCCGCCCGGTCCCAAGCCGGGGCTGATGGGGTGGCGCTTGCTGTCGCGGATGTCGCGTGACTTGATGGGCACGCTAGCCGACTGGCAGCGCGAGTTCGGCGATCTGGTGCATGTGCGCACCTGGCCGGAACACCAGATCATCGTTTGCCATCCGCAATGGGCGCGCGAGCTGCTGGTGAGCCAGGCTGACGCGTTGCAGCGCTGGGAGCGCGCCTTGTTCGTCTATGGCCGGGTGCATGGCCACAGCGTGCTGATTGCCGAAGGGGAGGCCTGGCATCAGAAGCGGCAGGCGCTGCAGCCGGACTTCACGCGCAAGTCGGTGCAGGCGTTTTCGCCGTCCATCATCGACGCCGGCAAGCAGGCGTTCGCCAAGTGGCCGGAGCGCGATGACGCCTGGCCGATCGAGCGCGAACTGACTTCGCTGACGATGGAGGTGATCTTGAGAATGATGTTCTCCAGCGGGGTGGGCGAGGAGGCTCAGCAGGCGGAGGATGCGGTGCATACGTTGATGGTTGCCTCCACCGACGAGCTGTGGCGGCCGTTCAGCCTGCCGGACTGGATGCCGTGGCAGCGCAAGCGGCGCCGGGCGCGCCTGGTGATGGGCGAGTTGATCGAGCGTCACCTTCAGGCGCGCCTGGCCGTGCCGCCGGACGCCTGGCCTGAGGATTTGCTGTCGCGCTTGCTGCGGCTGCATTTGGAACAGCCAGAGGAGTGGCCGTTGCAGGCGGTGCGGGACGAGTGCAAGACGGCGTTTCTGGCCGGCCATGAAACCATCGCCGCCTCGCTGGGCTGGTGGTCGTGGAGCATGGCTTCGCATCCAGATATCCAGCAGCGGGCGCGGGAGGAGGCGATCGCGGCCTGGCCTGGCGACGAGCATGGCGAGATGGATTTGTCCGCGTTGCAGTTCGTGAGCCAGACCTTGCTGGAAAGCATGAGGCTTTACCCGGCGGTGCCGCTGCTGATGAGCCGGCGCGCCATCAAGCCGGTTGCCATTGGCGACTGGACCTTTCCCGCGCGCACGGTTTTCATGGTGCCCATGCAATTGATGCAACATGACGAGCGCTGGTTTCCGGAGCCGCGCCGCTACCGGCCTGAGCGATTCGCCCCGGAGGCCGGCCGGCCGCAGCTGGGCTCCTACCTGCCGTTCGGCGGCGGGCCGCGCGTGTGTCTTGGCCAGCACCTGGCGATGGCGGAGATGACGCTGGTGGCTGCGCAGCTGCTGCGGAGGTTCCGCTTGTCCATCCCCGCCGGCGCCCAGCCGCCGCGGCCGGTGTTCCATGTTTCGCAACGGCCGGACAAGCCGCTGACGCTGGCGATAGCAAGGCTGTGACAGCCGCGGCGGCGGACCAGGCGCTTGCCGGGGCCAGCCGCTTTACTAACCGCGGCGGTTTTTCGCCATCCGCGTGCCCATCATGCTTCATCCCAGCGTCGAATTGAAAGCGTCCGCCATGTTCATGATCGCCCTCATCGGTGGGTGATAGGTCTGGAGGGGGCGGAAATGGATGGCCGCGGATATGGCAATGCCCCCGGGCGGGCATTGTGGCATCCCGGCGGGGCTGGCGCATGGCTACGCAGACGGGGAGGGCAATCGGCTCTGGACTTGTCCGCGCAGGGAGAATGGCCCCTTTGCAACTGGATTTGCCGCCCGCGGCGCGGCTTGCCCCTGCCTGGCCGGCAGCCAGTGGCCAATGGCTGCCGGCTGATGTGAGCGCGTGTTTGTCGGGATAACTGCATGGCATTGCGCTTGCCTCGGCGGGATGCGCCGGTTTACTCTTGTCGGCCGCGTTCGCAAGCCCTTTTCATTGCCAGTGATGCCGATTTCCAGTCTTGAACTCGCCCCCTTCCTGCAGAATGTGTCGCCATTGCCATTGCCATTGCCATTGCCATTGGCCTCTGGCGTGGCCGCGCTGCGCTGCGATTTCATGGTGGACGCTTATGACGATGTCTGGTTCGACCGGATGGGCGTCACGCGGCCGGCGTCGCTGGAACGGGCGGTGGCCAAGCGCAAGTCGGAGTATCTGGCCGCCCGTTATCTATGCAAGCTGCTGTTGGCGGAGCGGGGGCTGCCCACTCAGGTGGGCAGCGGCCAGCATCGCCAGCCGTTGTGGCCGGAGGGGTGGGTGGGCGCCATCACGCATAGCGCCGGCGTGGCGGTGGCAGCTTTGGCGCCGGCTGCGGATGGTTGCATGTTCGGCTTGGATCTGGAGCGGTGGATGTCGGACAAGACCGCCGACAATGTCGAGTCCGGCATCTTGGTGGATGGCGAACGCGACGCGCTGGCCGGCGCCTGGCCGTTCACGCGGGCGCTGACGCTGGCCTTTTCCGCCAAGGAGAGCCTGTTCAAAGCCTTGTATCCCAGAGTGGGCGGCTATTTCGACTTCGACGCCGCGGAAATGGCGGATGTCGATTGGGTTGCCGGCCGTTTCCTGATTCGCCTGCGCAAGACGCTGGCGCCCGGCCTGGAGGCCGGGCGGGCGTTTGAAGGCGGCTTTCACGTGATGGATGGACAGGTGCTTACCCTGATCCTGGCTTTCGAACCGAACCACCCTTGATGCCGGGCAATCAGTCTTGGCTGGACAACTCGTTTCGTTGCAGCTGCGCCCAGCGGCCGTAATTGACCTCCAGGTTTTCCTGCAGATCGGACAGATTGACCGAGTGGTTGCCCACGATCTGCACCGCCTGCATCGCCAGATTGAACTCCTGCTCCAGCAGCTTGGACAGGGTATTCGCGTTGCGCAGTTTCTCCGCCTCTCCGAACCAGGCGGTCCAATGTTCTATCCAGACGCTTTGCTGTTGCTGCCATTTTTGCAGCGCGGCCTGATTCAGCTGTAACAGGTTCTGCCAGGTTTGCGGCTGGGCGGCGCCGGGCAGCAGGGCTAGCGTGGCGACGGCGTTGTTCGCGCTTCGGGCCAGCCAGTTGCTGAACAGGGTGCCGATCTTGGCCGGCGTCGCGGCGTGGCGGGCCGAGGCCTCCAGCGCGGCGGACAATTGGCGGACGGTATCGTCGGTGTTGGACATGGCGTTTCCTTTCTGCGGGCTCAGCCGCCCAGGCGGGTCAGCATGGCATGGATGGCGCGGATCTGCACCGCGTTGCGGGAGTAATAGTCCGGGTTGTCTGGCTCGTCGCTGGTATATCCCCACCAGTCCCAGCAGCCGTCTGGGTTTTGCGCCTGATCGTCGTCGCTGCCGCAGGCCTGGGGATAGAGCACGATGATGTTGTTGCTGTCGGCCAGGTCGTTGTAGCCGGTGGTGGTGACGTAGCGGTTGCCGTAGGGGGGCTGGTTGGCGATATCCTCCCGGCCGAAGTTGAAGTCCACGTAGCTGTAGCCCTGCTTGCAGCCGTGCAGCGCGATATGGATGCGCGCCGGCGCGCCTTCCTCCACCGCGCGCGGCACATAGGCGTAGCCGAACTTGCCCATGCTGGCGCAAGCCTGCTGGCCATTGAGGAATTCAGACTGGTCAAAGCGCAGCAGGCGGCCGCTGAGCCGTTCCGCCGGCGGATTCAGTCCGGGATAGACATGGTTGAGGATGCGATGGGATTGCATGAAGCCGCCGTTGTTGAGATAGGGCGGCTGGTTGAGGTCGAGCTCGGAGTCTTCCGGGTTGTCGGTGATCAGCGAGTGTCCGGCCGGGACGTTGTCATGGTAGGACAGGTTGGCGTCGGATAGGCCCAGCAGGCGGTAGAGCTCGCGGGTTTGCGCCACCACGGAAGACTGGACGACGCTGTCCTTGCTGCCGGTGAAGATGTAGACGCGGTTGTCGCGCAGATTGGACAGCGGGTCGATCTTGCCGGCTTGCTCTGCCTCCTGCGCCAGTTGCAGCGAGCGGCGCGCATCCGGCGCCAGTTCCGGCAGCAACGGGGCCATGCACAGCTGCAGCGCGTTCAATTCATAGGCGTCCTCTGCCAGCGGCGCCGCGCCGCGGAAGGTTTCCACGCCGCGGTAAGGGCCGCCCGCCACCACGCCGGCGCCGGCGAAGCTGGCCGAGTGGGCGAGATGGAGCTGCACCGTCATGAAAGCGCCGGATGACAAGCCCGATACCGAACTCTTGCCCTTTTCCACCTTGTATTCTCCCAGCTGAACCACATCCGAGGAAGTGTTGGCCATGACAATTCTCCTGTCTGTTCAATTGTTTAGAGGGGACGGCGGAAGGCATTCTCTGCGCATTTATTGACGTTTGTGTGAAGGGTGTCTGCTGGCCGGGTGGGGAGTTGACAAGCCGGCATTGTTGCATGTTGCATTGCACAACAAGGAGAAGGGGGCGACCGTGGCCGGCTGACAGCCCCGCTTCGGAATGAACGCGGCGCCGTCCTAGTTTCCCGATTGGGACATATCTGCGTTTGCGCATCGCCGCAGCCAGTCGATGACGGCTTGCAGTGGCGGGGAGGGCGCGGCGCGCAGCGGGTAGGCCAGATAATAGGCATAGCGCTCCGCCGGCTCGAAGCCGCCCAGCGGCAGCATCAGCTGCCCGCTGTCCAGCAGGGGCTGGGCTAGCCGGCGACGGCCAATGGCGACGCCGGCGTGGCCGGCCGCGCCGGCCAGGCACAGGTCGGAGCGGTCCAGGGTCAGCCCCGCTTGCGGCAGGCTGGCTTCGCAGCCGCGCCGTTGCGCCCACAGCATCCATTCGGCGTCGTGCGCGGCATGCCGCCAAGCCTGGGCGTCGTGCAACAGCCGGCAGCCGGCGAGTCTTTCCGGCGCCCCGCTTAGCGCGTGCCGTTCGGCGTAGCCGGGGCTGCAGACCGGGGCCATTTCTTCATCCATCAGTTTGATGCTGGCCAGGCCGGGAAAATGGCCATCGCTGTAGCACAGCGCCAGGTCGGCGCGGCCGCCGCGGAAGTCAGGGTCTTCATTGCCGGTGCGGATGTCCAAAGCGATTCTCGGATGGCGATCGGCGAATTCGGCCAGCCGAGGCGCGAGCCAGCACTGCGCGATGGACGGGTGGGCGTGCAGCGCGACGCGGCCGACGGGTTCCTGGCCGGCGGCGGGGCTGAGCGCAGACTCGATTTCCGCGAGGCCGGCCTCCAGCGCGGCCAGGATGCGTTCGCCATCGGCGGTGAGGCGTATGCTGCGCGTCAATCGCTGGAACAGGCGCAAATCCAGCGCGCGCTCCAGCCGGGCGATGCGGTGGCTGACCGCGCTGGGCGTCAGGCACAATTCCGCGGCGGCGGCGGCGAAGCTCATGCGCCGCGCGACCGTCATGAAGGTATGGAGATTGGCCAGTTGGCCGCCATCCAGTTTGGGCGCGAGCATGGCCGTCTAGCCCAGCAGCGCGCGGCCGCGGCGAAGATAGCTTTCCATTTCCGCCTCCGGCACCATGCCGCCGCCGGTCGCCCAGATCAGGTGCGTCGCGCGCGCCATCCGGTCCTTGTCCAGTCCCATGCGTTGGCGGTAGCCCTGGCTTTCGCCCAGCACGCGGGCGATGCCGGGCGCGCCTGCCAATGCCGACGGCTCCAGCCGCAGGCCTTCCTCGCGTTCGGCCAGCGCCAGCAGGCGGAACAATTCGTCGTCGTCCACCGTGTAATAGCCGTCTACCAGCCTTTGCATCGCTCGGCCGACGAAGCCCGACGGACGCCCGACGGCCAAGCCGTCGGCGGCGGTGCGGTTGTCGATGCCGAAATCCTGCACCGAAACCTGATCGTGCAGGCCGGTGAGCACGCCCAGCAGCATGCAGGGCGAGTGGGTGGGTTCGGCGAACAGGCAGTGGACATCGTCGCCGAACGCCAGCTTGAGGCCGAAGGCCACGCCGCCGGGGCCGCCTCCCACGCCGCAGGGCAAGTGGACGAACAGCGGATGCTCGGCGTCCACCCGCACGCCCGCTTCGGCAAATTGGACTTTCAGTCTTTCTGCCGCTACCGCGTAACCCAGAAATAAATGGATGGAGTTCTCGTCGTCGACGAAATGGCAGGTGGGGTCGTTTTTCGCCTGTTCGCGGCCCTGCGCCACCGCCGCGCTGTAGTCGGACGCGTACTCCGCCACGGTTACGCCATGTTCGCGCAACGTGTCCTTCTTCCATCGGCGAGCGTCCGCCGACATGTGCACGGTGGCCTGGAAACCGAGTTTCGCGGCCATGATGCCTATGGAAAGCCCCAGGTTGCCGGTGGAGCCTACGGCGATCTTGCGGCGGCCGAACAGCGCGCGCGCCTCTGCGCCGTCCAGCAAGGCGTAGTCGCTTCCGCTTTGCAGCAGTCCCTCGGCCAGCGCCAGGTCTTCCGCGTGCTTCAGCACCTCGTAAATGCCGCCGCGGGCCTTGATCGAACCGGAAATGGGCAGTTGGCTGTCGGCTTTCAGCCACAGCTGGCCGGGCAGCGCCATGCCGTAATGGGCGGCCAGCGCTTGCTTAAGCGCGGGAGCGGCGCGCAGCGGAGATTCGATGATGCCGCCGCTCGGCTCGGTCTCCGGAAAGGCGCGGCGGACATAGGGAGCGAATCGTCGCAGCCGCTCCGACGCGTCGGCCGCGTCCGAAGCGGATAGGCCGACATCGGCCAGCGCGTCGGAGGCTGGGGCGACGGGCGGATTGAACCATGCGCACGGATGAAGCGACATCAGCTCGCGGAGCAGGGGGTGCGACTGCCGCCATTCGGCTGGCGTTTTGCCGTGGATCATGCGGATTTCCTGTGCAGTTGCCGGATATTGTCGCCATTAAACGCTAGCGCGCCGCGCTTGGCAAAGGATGAATGGACAAGCTTCGGATGAGCATGTTTCATGTGTAAGGCGGGGTTCAATTCAGAATTTGTCCGCTTTCGGCAACTGGCTGTTTGACAGGCATCGCCTTATGCGCCATATCGCAATAATCGGTAGCGTTAAACGAATGGCATGCGGTTTGCCGTAACTGTTTCAGTTTTTCCTTTCAATCTCGGCTGAAAACAAGATGACTCCTGCGAATACCAGGCCGGACCCCAGAAAGAAAATGATGTGGTGCTGCGCCGGGCTTGGCCTGAGCGCGTGCGGTTTGCTGGCGGCTTTGGGAGGGGGATGGGCGGGCTATTTGTCCCTTTGCCTGCTCGCGGCGGGCTGCATGGCTGCGATCGGCTTGTTGGGCGCGCCGCCGGCGGACACCGGCGCGGCCTACGCCAAGGAAGAGGCCAGGCGCAAGGTGCTGAGCGAGCTGGGGCTGCTGGGCAACGGCATTTCCGACGTGTCCGGCGCGGTGGAGCGGGACGTGTCGCAGATGCAGACCATCCTGAGCGACGCCATCGTCAAGCTGGTGCAGGGTTTTTCCGATATCGAGGCGATGCTGCGCGAGCAGCAGGAGTTGGCGCTGAAGATCGTGCAGCGCGGCGACCATGGCGAGGGCATGGGCTTCGATTCTTTTCTCAAGCGCACTTCGCAAAGCATGACTGAGTTCGTCGACAACACGGTCAGCACCAGCAAAACGGCGATGGTGCTGGTGGACCGCATGCATGAGATCCATCAGCGCGTCGGCGCGGTGGAAAGCGCGCTCAGCGACATGGCCGAGATCACCGCCCAGACCAATATGCTGGCGCTGAACGCCGCGATAGAGGCGGCGCGCGCGGGGGAGGCCGGCAGGGGCTTCGCCGTGGTGGCGGACGAGGTGCGAAAGCTGTCGCAGCGCTCTTCCGATTTTTCCGGCCAGATACGCCAGTCGATAGATTTGATGGTGCAGGCGATCGAGCTGGCCAAGTCGGAGATCTTCGAAATGGCCTCCAAAGACATGAACTTCGCGTTGGACGCCAAGACGCAGATCGAAGGCATGCTGGGCCAATTGTCGCAGATGAACGCCGAAACCGGGCAGGCGGTGGACCAACTGTCCCAGATCGCGGGGCGGGTGGGCGACAGCGTGCGCGTCACGGTGACGGCGCTGCAGTTTCAGGATCTGGTTTCTCCCTTGGTGCGCAATGTCAGCAGCCGGATGCAGGGCTTTTACCAAGTGGGCGACAGCATGAAGCAGATGGAGGGCCGGGATGGTCTGGACGGCCTGGACGACATGCGGCGCCAATTGCAGCAGATGCTGGAAAAGAGCCAGAGCGGCGGCGCGCCGCAAGGCATATCGGCGGGGGACGTGGACTTGTTCTGACGCAAGTCGGTCGAGCGCGAAGATAAGGCCGGCGGTTCCGCCGGCGTCAGCGGGAGAGTGGCGGGATGGGAGTCAAGCTGAACAAGATGGCGGACAAGTCTGTCATCGCGGTGGAGGGGCGGTTCGATTTCGAGCAGCACGAGGCGTTCCGGACTTGTCTTGACGAGGCGCTGGCCCGCGGCGGCGGCTTGGGCCTGGAGGTGGACTTGTCGCGGGTGGATTATCTGGAAAGCTCGGCGCTGGGCATGTTGCTGGTGATGCGGGACAAGGCCAAGGCGCAGGGCATAGACGGCATCGCCCTGACCGGCGCCCGGGGCTTTGTGCGACAGATATTGGACGTGGCCAGTTTCGGCAAGTTTTTTCAATTTCGCTGAGCGCGCGCCATGGATCGCACATTCACCGTGCTGGTGGCCGAGGATGTCGAGCCTACGCGGTTGCTGATGGGCCTGGTGATCGAGGAAATGGGCCATCAGGTCTGGTACGCGGAAAACGGTTTGCAGGCGGTTGAGCAATGCCGGCGCGAGCTGCCGGACATGGTGCTGATGGACATGATGATGCCGGTGATGGACGGCCACGAGGCCACCCGGCAGATACGCCAGCTGTGCGGCGACCATTGGCTGCCTATCATCTTTCTCAGCGCGCGCAGCGATGAGGAAGCGCATATCAGCAGCTTGGACGTGGGCGCCGACGACTATCTGGCCAAGCCTATCAATCTGACCATGCTTGGGGCCAAAATCCGAGTGATGCAGCGCATCAGTGAAATGCAGCGGCGGATATCCCGGGATTCGGAGCAGCTGCTCAATTATTTCCATATCAACGAGCGGGAGCAGCTGTTCGCCAAGCATGTGCTGGATGGCATCGTCGGCAGCGAGGGGCAGGATTTACCGGATGTGTCCGGCTGGCAGCAGTCCGCCGAACAGTTCAGCGGCGACGTGCTGGCGTGCGCGCAGTCACCTACCGGCCAGTTGTGCGTGATGCTGGCGGACAGCACCGGCCATGGGCTGTCGGCGGCGCTGGCCTGTCTGCCGGCGGTGGACATTTTCTATGCGATGGCCCGCCGGGGCTTCCCGTTGACATCCATGGCCAGGGAGATCAACGCCAAGCTCAATCGCCTGCTGCCGGTGGGGCGTTTCGTGGCCGCGGCGCTGATCACGGTGGATTGGGAGTTGGGTTGCGTCGAGGTGTGGAATGGCGGCATTCCCTGCGTGATGTTCGTAGATGAGGAGGGCGGCCTGGTCAAGGAGTGGCGTTCGCAGTATCCGCCGCTGGGCATTCTGGGAGTGGACGAATTCTGCTGGAGCAGCGAGTCCTATTTTTGGGAGCGCGACGGACAACTGGTGGTGTGCTCCGATGGTTTGACCGAGGCGGAAAATGGCCGGGGCGAGCAGTTCGGCGCCTCCGGCGTGCTGCGGGCGCTGGCTGATGGCGGCGTTTCGCCGCTGGAGTCGATACGGCAGGCGGTGTTGGCGCACATGGGAGGCGCGAGCAACCGCGACGACATCTCGCTGGGCGTGGTCCACCTGGAGGCCGGGAGCGGCGACGCGCGCGAATTGGCCGCCGAGCATCAGGGCCGCGACGATGGCGGGCAGCTGGGCGGCTGGCAGGTCAGGCTGCATTTCGGGGCGGAAGAGCTGGGCCGCGATCAAGCCATTCCCTTGCTGATAGGCTGGCTGAACCAGCTGGGGTTTCGCGGCCGCCAGTTCAAGGAAGTGCTGCTGATCGTGTCCGAGTTGTTCAACAATGCGCTGGACCACGGCGTGCTGGGTCTGGATTCCAGTTTGAAGGACCAGCAGGATGGATATGAACGCTATTTCACCCTGAGGCGCGAGGGGCTGGCCATGTTGAGCCAGGCCTGGGTGGAGCTGACGCTGGAGCGATGCCGGGACGAGGCCGGCGAAGCCGTGCGAATCCGGGTAAGGGACAGCGGCTGCGGATTCGACCACCCTTCGCTGATGGAGCGGCTGAAGCAGCAGATGGGCAGCCACAGGCATGGCCGCGGGGTCGCTTTGGTCCATTCTCTGTGCGAATCGCTGGCTTACCATGGCAGCGGCAATGAAGTGGAGGCGCGCTTCAGACTGTAACGGCCATCGCCGGCCAGGCATGTCCGCGACGTCGTTGCGGCGATTGGCGCAATGGCGGCGCTCACAATAAAGACAACGGGGAGGCGGCTCGCAAGATCCAGAGTTTGGTTCGCAGTCCAAAAGGAGTCTGGTCCGACATGATCTCCCTGCCCGATTGTTTGACTGTGTCATCCAGGCGCGCCGTCCTGGCGCTGATCGTCGCCATTTCCTTGTCCACCTGGTGGGCATTGAGCCTGTCCCGTTTGCATGGCGGCGTGGCGGTGCCGTGGTTCGCCCCCGCGCTGGCGCTGCCGCTCTTGTGGCGGGCATGGCATAGACCGGCTCGCCACCTGTTCGCCTTGGCCGCATGCGCGGCTGGGGCGTTGCCTTTTCTGGGCGCCGCCGCCGCTTTGGAACTGGCCGCCGCCAACTGGATGATGGCTGTAGGGAGCGGCTGGCTGTGGCATGAGCTGCTGACGCGCAAGCGGCCGGGGTGGGCGGGACGCGAAGCCGCCGCCCTGGCGGCGATGCTCGGGGCGGGGGTGCCGGGCGCGGCGCTGCTTTGGCGGCACGGGGCGGCGGAGGCTGCTGGATGGTATGCGGGCAGCCTGATCGCCGCCGCGACGCTGTTGCCGTTGTGGGGGATCGTCCGGAGGCGCGGCGCGGCCGGGCTGAAGCTGGATCGGCTGTTGGCGCTGCTGCTTCTCGCTGCGGGCGGTTGCGCGCTGGCCGCCCGCTGGCAGGCGCTGGGCGCGCTGGAGCTGGTTCTCGTCGTGTTGCTGGCCGTTTTGCTGTTGAGCGCCGAATCCGCCCTGCTGGCCTTGCCGCTGCTCGCCGTCATGGCCGCGGAGGCCGCGACCCGCGGGTTCCCCGCGGCATTTTCCGTCGATTGGGGGCGTCCCGATTCTCGGTCTCTGATTGGCCAAGTCCTATTCTGGCTGGGTGCCGCCCTGTTGCCTTTCATCATCAAGCAGGCGCGCGACGAGCGGGACTGGCGCGCGGGCGAGCGGCAACGGCTGCTGCGTTTGCTGGAGAGCATGGAGTCGGGCAGCGCCTTGCTGGACGCCGATGGCAAGGTGCGGGAAGTCAGCCACGGTTTGTGCCGGCTGTTGAGCGTGGGGCGGGCCGACTTGCTGGGTGTGTCGGCGGAAACGCTGATCTCCGAAGAGGATAGGGATCGCTGGCGCGCCGCGCTGGCTTCGTCGGGGCAGCCGCAGCGGATGCGGCTTTTGTTGCGAGATGGCGCGGGCGGCTGGTTGCGAAGCGAAGCCAGCTTGACGCCGCTTGGCATGCGCTCGGACGAGATGGCCTGGCTGCTGCAGGCGGAAGACCTGGGGCCCCAGCAGCAAACCAAGCAGAAGGCCGCGTTGTTGCAAGGGCAGTTGGCCGCGATGACGGAGGCTTTCGAGGTCGGCCGTTGGGAATGGGACGCCGAGGCGCAATCGCTGCGTTGGGACCTTCGCATGCGCGGCTTGCACGGGGTGGCGGCGGAAGAGCCTCTGGATTGGCAGCGCTGGCGCGCTTGCGTGCATCCGGACGAGCTGGATGCTTGGGACGCGTTGTGGAGCGGCAGCCTGGCCGAGCTTGAAGGCCTCGGCTGGGATTGCCGCATTGTCGATGCCCAGGGCTGCCTGCGTTGGCTGCGCCTCTATGCCCAGGTGGAGCGGGGGGGCGATGGCCGGCCGAGGTTGGCGCAAGGGGTGTGTTGGGACGCGGGCGATTGGCAAGAAGGGCGGACCGAACTGAAGCGGGTGCGCGAGGAGCTGCAGACTGTGCTGGATGCGATGCCGGCCATGGTCAGCTACTGGGACGGCGGCCTGCGCAACGTGTTCGCCAACCGGGCGTATCTGGACTGGATGGGGCTGGAGATAGGGGATGTGCGCGGCCGGCATTTGCGGCATGTGATCGGGGATGAACGCTATCGCGCCAACCAGCCCTACATCCAGGGCGCGCTGGGCGGAGAGGCTAGCCTGGCGGAGCGATGCATCATAGATTTGAACGGCCGCGAGCGGCATTGGCTGGCTCATTACGTGCCGCACTGGCAGCAGGACCAGGTGCGGGGTTTCTATGTCTTCGTCACCGACATCACGCCATTGAAGCAGGCGCAGCGAGACCGGCAAGAGGCCCAGGCCAGGCTGCAGGGCATTATTGACTCGGCGAGCGACTTCGCCATCATCGCCACAAATTTGCGCGGCGAGATCAGCATTTTCAGCGCCGGCGCCGAACGCATGCTGGGATATCGAGCGGATGAAATGGTGGGGGTGGAGACGCCGATGGTGTTGCATTTGCCGGAGGAGGTGGCCAGGCGGGAGAGCGAACTGTCCGAGGAGCTGGGACGGCCGGTGCGCGGGTTCGACGTATTCGTCGAGAAGACGCGCGGGGGCGGCAGCATCACTCAGGAATGGACCTATCGGCACAAGGACGGCCATTGCATTCCGGTGAGTCTGGTGACTACCGGCATCTGGCAGGATGGCTGGCTGTATGGATTTGTCGGCATCGCCAAGGACGTGAGGGCAGAGCGGGAGGCGACGCGGCTGCTGGAGCAGGCCAAGGAGCATGCGGAGCGCGCCAGCCGTGCCAAGGGCGAGTTCGTCGCCAATGTGAGCCATGAAATCCGCACGCCCATGAATGGCATTCTCGGCATGTTGCAGTTGTTGGCCAATACCCGTCTGGACGACGCGCAGCGCAATTATCTGGACATGCTGCAGTTGTCCTGCCGTTCGCTGATGTCCATTCTCAACGACATTCTGGACTTCTCCAAGATGGAAGCCGGCAAGCTGGAGGCGGCGTGCGCCCCGTTCGAACTGGACGAGGCGCTCGGCGCGTTGGCGGCGATGATGTCGATGAACGCCGCGCGCAAATCGTTGGAGCTGGTTGTGGCGGTCGCTCCGGATGTGCCTTTCAGTCTGCGGGGCGATGCCTTGCGTTTGCAGCAGGTGCTGGTGAACTTGGCGGGTAACGCCATCAAGTTCACTGAATGCGGCGAGGTGATGGTCAGTGTCCGGCGCGAACAAAGGGAAGGCGGGGAACGGCTGCTGTTTTCCGTCAGCGATACCGGTCCCGGAATAGCCGCTGAGCAGCTGAGGCTGATATTCGATCCCTTCGCGCAGGCTGATGCGTCCGCCACCAGGCGTTTCGGCGGCACCGGGCTCGGGCTGACGATATCGCAGCGATTGGTCAGGCTGATGGGCGGCGAGGTGGGCGTGGAAAGCGAGCTGGGGCAAGGGAGCCGTTTCTGGTTCGATCTGCCGCTGGAGGCGATGGGCGAGCGGGGCGGCCGGATCGAGTCATGGACGGTCTTGGTTGCGGATGATCGCGAGGCCAGTCGCGAAGCCATGCGCGGCCACATCGAGCGACTGGGGGGGCGGGCGGTGGTGGCAGCCAGCCTGGATGAGGCTTGCGATGTGTTGGCGCAAGAGGGAGAGGTTGAGGCTGTGCTTGCTGATTGGCGCTTGTTGGAGCGGGGGGCGGATCGCCTGCTGGAGGCTGGCCGCTGCGCGAGCGGCGCGAACGCGGCGGTGATCGCGCTGGTGAGTGTGTGCGATCGGTCTCGGCTGGATCATTTGCCAGGAGCGGGCCAGCTGGATGGCGTGCTGGTGAAGCCGGTGATTACCAGCGCGCTGGCGGAGGCGTTGCGATTGGCTAAGGCAAGGAGGGGTGGTTTGCCTGAGGCTGGAGAGGCCGCGTTGGAGCGGTTGGAGAGAGAGGGCGCGCGCGTTTTGCTGGTGGAGGACAACCCCATCAATCAGCAGGTGGCGTGCGGCCTGCTGCAGCAGGCCGGGCTGCAGGTGGATATGGTGGAGAACGGCAGGCAGGCAGTGGAGGCGCTGAGCAAGCGAGGCGGCGATTACGCGATGGTATTGATGGACTGCCAGATGCCGGAAATGGATGGCGATACCGCCACCTCCCTGATTCGCGGCGAACTTGGCTTGACGTTGCCCATCATCGCGATGAGCGCCTGCGCGACGACGGCGGAGCAATCGGACTGCATCGGAGCCGGCATGAACGATTTCATCGCCAAGCCGATACAGCTGGATCGATTGTACGCAGTGCTGGACCGTTATCTGGGCAAGGCGTCGCGAAAGGGCGCGGAAAGCTCGCCTTTCTCCGCGGAGCTGTTGAAGCTGGCTGCAGGCAGCGACGCCGCGCGGGAGCGGGTGCGCAAGTTGATGCGGCTGCTGATAGAGACCAGCGGGCCGAATCTGGAGCGCGTGCGCGCCTGCCTGAGCGATGGCTTGCTGGAGGATGGTGCCAGGCAGTTGCACGCATTGCGAGGCAGCGTGGGATCCTTCGGCGCGACCGAGCTGGTGGCCTTGCTGAAACAATTGGAACAGGCGGTTAGGGCCGGTCGGGAGGGGGACTGGGCTGGCTTGCTGCGGGATGCGCAGCGGGAATTGCTCAAGATCAACGGCGCGGCCCAGGCCTGGCTGGACGAACATCCGGCGATATGAAATCGGGACAAAGACAGTATGGAGTTTTAGAGGTAGCCGTTTGACATGCGGCATGTGCCGATGATCATGGTGCGAAAGGAGAGACTCGAACTCTCACGCCTTGCGGCGCTGGAACCTAAATCCAGTGCGTCTACCAATTCCGCCACTCTCGCATCCACATGACTTGCAAATGCGGGACTTGGCCGCATCTGCGTCGTGAGGGAAGGCGATATTAACCCAAGCCGCGTCCCAAGACAAGCAGGAAGCCGCGGCGGAAACTTATTCCCTTCGGCATGGTCTGTTGCTTACAATTCCAAATTATTCCAGAACAACCAACTCAGGAGAGTTTCACATGCACCCGGATTTTCAAACGGCCTACCAGTCGACCCCGATGGCCGAGGTGCGCAACAAGGTGTTGCGCAACACTTACGGCTTGCTCGGCCTGTCGATGATTCCGACCGTGATGGGCGCCATCGTGGGCACCCACATGAGTTTCGCTTTTCTGGCGGGCAGCCCCATCATCGGCATGCTGCTGATCATGGCGGTGTTCTACGGCCTGGTTTTCGCCATTGAGAAGAACCGCTACAGCTCGCTGGGCGTGTTCCTGATGCTGGGCTTCACCTTCATGATGGGCGTGCTGCTGGGGCCCTTGCTGCAATTCGCGCTCAAGTTCTCCAACGGCGGCCAGCTGATCATGACCGCAGGCGCGGCGACTTCCGTGGTGTTCTTCGTGATGGCCGGCATCGCCACCACCACCAAGCGCGACCTGTCCGGCCTGGGCAACTTCCTGACCGTGGGCGCCATCGTGCTGATGGTGGCCGTGGTGGCCAACATCTTCCTGCGCATGCCGGCGTTCCAGCTGATGATCTCCGCGGCTTTCGCGCTGTTCAGCTCGCTGATGATCCTGTGGCAGGTGAAGACCGTGGTCGATGGCGGCGAAAACAGCTACATCTCCGCCGCGCTGTCGATCTACATCAGCATCTACAACCTGTTCACCAGCCTGCTGCAATTGCTGCTGGCCTTCGCGGGCAACCGCGACTGATCAGGCGCCTTTTCCGGTTTTCCGGCAATCGAAACCCTCCGCCAAGCGGAGGGTTTTTTCATGCGCCGCGCGCGGGCAAAAAAATGGCGGCGCCGAGAATCAGGTGGCGCCGCCCAACGGGGAAATGGTCTGATGTCCGGAAACCGGCCGCAGCTAGCGGGCCGGGCTCGGTCCTTGCAGCTTCTGGTAGCGTCGCCATACCTGGCGCGCGTAGCGCATTCTCAGTTCATGGCGGCCGGGCGCCAGGCCGGCGTTGTAGGCGCCGACGGCCTCCCAGGAATAGCCGTAGCGCTTCATCATGTCGGACAAGATCGAGGCGCCCACCACCACCGACAGGCAGGGGCTCTCCAGCAGCTGGCTCTCATTCACGCCCAGTTGGCGCAGCCGCGGCAGATGGATGCTGTTGATCTGCATCAGCCCCAGGTCGCGGCTGCCGTCGCGGTTGCGGCCGATGGCGTCCGGACGCATGCCGGACTCCTGCAAGGCGATCGCGTAAAGCAGGTCCGGAGAGATGTTGAACATCGAACCCGCATGGTCCCAGCAATCGGCTTTCGCCAACGGCGACGCCAGCAGCAGGGCGGCGATCAGAACGGCGCGCTTCATGCGGCTTCCGGCAAGGCGGGGTGGAACAGGCCGGCCAGGCGGGGGTCCAGTCTGGAGGCGCGCAGCCAAAGATAGCCATCGGCCTCCAGCTGGCCCCACAGGTGCAGCGCCGCGACGCGGCCATGCAGAACCAGAATCAAGGGCAGCAGGCTGGACCGGACCTGGCGGCAGTCTGCGCGGGACAGGAAGTCCTGCAGCAGCGGCCGCGCGGCATCCCCCATCCGGCAATGCGCGACATAGCAGCCGTTGACCGCCAGCAGGCCGCACTCTTCGCCGGAAGCCTTGACCGCGGCGGCAAGCTCTTCGGCCTGGGCATGTTGTCCCTGAATGGCCAGCATCAGGCTCAGCATGCTTTGCAGCACCGGATGGTCTTGGCCGTATTGGCAAAGCTGGCGTTTGCCCAACGCCACGGCATCGTCCAGCTTGTGTTCGCAATAAGTCAGCCAGAGTTGCAGCAAGCTGGCCGCGATGCGCGAGGGATCGCGTTCCAGGCAAAGCTCCAGCGCGCGCTGAGCCTGGGAGATGCGGTCTGACAGGAATAAATGCCAGGCATGGTAGTAGTGGATGTCGATCGAATCCGGCGCCAGCATGCGCGCCTGCTCGAACAGCGCTTCGGCGATGGTGTGCTGGCCGCGCATGCTGCTGAGCAGGGCCAGCAGACCGAGTGCCTGGGGATTGGCGGCATCCAGCGCCACTGCGCGGTCCACTGCCTGCTGCGCGCCGTCCAGCGCGCGCTGCTGATCGAACAGGCCCAACTGCGCCAGCGCCAGATAGCACTCGGCCAGGCTGCAATAGGGCAGCGCGTTGGCGGGCTGGTTGCTGGCG
Organism: Chromobacterium phragmitis; assembly: GCF_003325475.1. NCBI lineage: Bacteria > Pseudomonadati > Pseudomonadota > Betaproteobacteria > Neisseriales > Chromobacteriaceae > Chromobacterium > Chromobacterium phragmitis. The sequence goes on along the minus strand of NZ_CP029495.1, from coordinate 4,256,076 downwards.
CATTGGAGGAACAGCGCCAGCGCGCGTTTCAGGCTGGAGGGCGTGTGGCGCTGCATCTCGTGGCGGCCGTTCAGGTAGGTGATGGCCATGTCCAGCGAGTCCAATTGGCTGCCGTTTCCTTGCTGCCAGCGCAAGCCGGGAATGCGTTGCGGCAGCAAGCTGGCCAGCCGGGCCTGCAGCATGGAAAGCGGCTCGCCGGCATGGACTTCAATGTTTTCGTGGTGCACCAGCTGGTGGCCGTCCGCGCGGACCAGCTCCACTCGCAGCAGCCAGGCGTCGCCCTGGCGCTGCGCCTGTCCGGCGAGGTAATAGTCGGGACGAAGTTGATCGATCATCGAGATGATGTCGGCCACGTCGCCGCAATTGCGGGTAATCGTCGCAGGAAGCACCATCAGGCCGAATGGAGAGTAGCGCGACAGGCACTGCACCAGCGCGGCGTGCAGCTCCAGCGAGTCGAGTTGTCCATCCGTGCGGAAAGGCAAGATGGCCATCGTGCATTTTTTCGCTTCGGCGCTGGGGCGCGACACTACGGCGACAGGCCGGCTGAAACGGTAGCCCTTGCCGTAGACGGTATCGATGAAGCGATTGCTCTTGTCTTCCAGCAGGATGCGGCGCAGCGCGTAGATGCAGCGGGTCAGCGACTCCTCGTTGACGTCGCCATCCGGCCATACCTTATCCAGCAAGGTGTCCTTGCTCACCAGTTCGCCGGCTGCCTCCAGCAAGGTGGTGAGCACCGCCAGCTCCTTGGGCGGCACGCTGATTTGCTGCTCGCGGTGGCATAGCGCACCGTCGAACCGCAGGACAAAATCGCCGAAGACGAATTGCCGATTGATGAAGCCATCGTTATGTAACGCCATCTTCCTGTTCCTAAGGCGCGCAAGGCGCCATCACCGTGCGGACGAGCCGCAGGAATAGAGTCGACAGTCGCGCCACGCGCTTTCCCCGTAGCGACGCAACATGTCGGCGTGTTTTCTTGTCATGGATGTGTCGGGTGATCAGTGCCGAGTCTTGTCTATATCATCGCGGCATGCGCCCAGATAGCGCATGGTACTTATACGGCCTTGAGAGCGGCTTGCAAAAAACGTTCAGAGCAATGGCATGGCGCGATGAGGGCGCCTGGATTTGCCATGAATAGAACAGCTTGCCGATGGGGCGATCACGGAAACAACTAATTTAGAGTAGGAATACTACGCGAGGGAGCGCTTGCTACAAATGGGAAAACTCTCAAAAGCGGGCGGGGATCGGCGTTTTATGCAAGTCCGGCGGGAAAGCCTCGGGTAAGGTGCGCACAGTCGCCGTTTCTCCATGGTCGTAGACGGCGAGATACCGAAACCGTTGTCCCGGCGATGCCGGGCAGGAGTAGCGAGCATGATGAATGGAGTGTCGGGCGCGGGCCATCCGTACCTGTTGGGTCTCTCGGCTGCGCGGCCAGGCGCGCAGGCAGCCGAGGCTTCCGCGTTTGGCGATAGCCTGCGCGCGGCAGGCATGGCCGCGGTCTCGCCGCCGCAAGCCGCGCCGCGGGAGGCCGGCGCGCGGGAAGAGCTGCAGGGCGGAATGGCGGACTTGAAGGGGGGCTTGAACGCGGTGGCGAGCATGCTGAAGTTGCTTGCGGCGGATCACTCCTTGACGCCGGGCGCCCGCAGCGAGGCCGCGGCCCTGCTTGCGAATATGGAGGCCCTGGAAGGCCGGCTGGAGCTGGATCGCAGCCCATTGTCGCTGTCCAGGAACCTGAATGGCGCGCGAGAGGCTTAACAGCCCATCCCGGATCGAATAGAGGAGAACAGCATGCTGGGAGAAGTGAGGACGAACAATACGGTGACGCCGCTGTCCTGGCGTTCCTTGAGCGAGACCGGCAGGGCGGAAGGCGGCTTGGCCGCCAGCCTGAGGGGAGCGGGCAGCCTGCCGGCGATTTCTCGGGCGGCGGCTGAAATCAAGCTGACGGACGCGGATATGAAGCTGCTGAGGCAGGGCGCATTGGAAACGATGCGGGCGATGTCGGATCGGGCCTATCAATTGGCGGAGCCGGCCAGGCCGCGTTGGGTGGACGCCTTGCGGCTGCGGTCGGGCAGCGGGAGGGTGACGCCGGAGACGGTGGCGATCCTGCAGAACCAGATTCGCCAGCTGGGCGAAGGCCAAGGCGAAACGCTGGACATCCGGGAATGCGCCAGGTTGTCGCTGCAGATGGAAAAGCTCGCTGGCAAGCTGCCGGCAGGCAGTTTGTTGGCAGAACTGAGCCAGCGGCTGGCGCTGCAAGGCCAGGCCGCCTGGGCCCAGCTGGCGCGGGCTGAGGCGGAAACCCAGCTGTTGCCGCAATTTCAGCGCTTCGATCGTCCCGGCGCCAGCCAGGAGAAACATGTCGGCGTTTCCGTCGGCGCAGGGCTGGGCCTGGGCGAGGGCGGGGCCGGCGCGAAGGCGACGTTCTCCGTCGGGCTGGGGTGGGCTCGCAGCATGGATAACGACGACGAGGGCTTCATATTCCAGAACCAGAGCCGCTCAATCTCCGCGTCTGCGGGCGCCAAGGGCGGGGTGGGCCTTGCCGCTCTGTCCGGCGGGGTGGAGGGCCGGGCGCAGAAAACGCGCTACCGCGAATACAACAGCGCGCGGGCTTTCGTGCATCTGAACGCGGAAAAGCTGCAGCATGGTTCGCGCCGCGACACGCTGGGCATCAGCGCGCGCACCGCGGTGGGGGCGCTGATCCGACTGTTCCGTCCCGGTCACGGCAACGAGTTGAAGCATTACCATCGGCTGCAGCAGCAGGCGGCGGATCAGCAGCAGCGCTTGGGCGTGCTGCAGGGCTGGTTGGGCCAGCGCGACGCTTCGGCCGCGCTGCCCGGCGGCAAGGCGCCGGTGGTGCCCAGCGGCGACGTGGTCAGCCTCAAGGGCGGCGCCAATGTCCGCGCCGCGGCTGCCAGCGTCAGCGCCGGCGCGGCGGTGTCGGTGGAGCGCATCGATATTCACGCCGACTCGCTGACGCCGTATTGGCAGGCCTTGAGCGCGCCGGAGGGCGCGGCCAGAAACGCGGCCGTCGCCGCGCAGCGGGTGGCCGGCATCGAGCAAAAGGCGCAATCGCTGTTCGACGCGGCCGGCGAGCGGCCCGGCACGCGTCCGCTTAGCCGGCTGACCGGCGGCATACCTCTTCGCGAATGCCCGCCGGATGTCTTGAGCAAGGCGGCCGAGCGGCTGGGCGCGGAGCTGGATCATTTTTGCGCGGTGGCGCAGCAGCTGGACGCGGGCGTCGGCAAGCGCCAAGGCGGCGACTTGGTGGAAAAATCCATTCTTTCCAGCTGGCGCGGCAAGCGGCGCGAAGACGCGCTCGCCAATATGGCGCTGGCGCACGGCGCTTTGCTGGTCGCGGCCAGGGCGAGCAACGATGCCGGCGAGGCGGAGCGGGCGTTGAGGGACATGGCGGACAAGTTGTATTCGCCGCCGATCCGCCATGATGCCGAAGCGTTGTCCAAGCGGGTGGCCTTCCGCGACACGCTGGAGCTGCAAATCCGCAACCGCAGTTTCGCGCTGGATCTGGGCGGCGGCATCGGCCCCTTCGGCGCGAAGGTCGAGGCTTCCTTGACCGAGCAGCATCGGGATCACTTGAACCCGGTGCGGGCCGGCGATTACAAGGATGTGCGGCTGACGTTGTCCGGCAGTCTGGGCGACGCCGGCGCGCTGGGCAAATTGAAGGACGCGCTGGCGTCGCAGCTGGCGCCGCATGGTTTGGCGGACGCCCTGCCGGCGGCGCTGGCGGGCATGGAGACGGCTTTGACCGGCCAATTGGGCGCCGGGGCCACGCTGCTGCTGCGTTTTTATCGTCCTCAGTACCAAGGGCAAGCGGATTTTCCGCAGGACGCGGCCGGGTTCCGCCTGCAGCTGGCGCGGGTGGTCGCCAGCGGCGACGCCTCGGTCAATCTGTCCGGCGGCGTGCCGCTGCAGCCGGGCGTTTCGCTGGAGTTGGGCCTGAGCGCCGGCGGGTCCGCGGCCACCGTGCTGCATGAACGCTGGGGCGACAACACCTTGAGCGCGCCGATGATGCACTACCTGCATCTGCAAGGGGTGGGCGAGTCCGAGCGCTGGCAAGGCATCGCCGACAGGCAGCAGGCTTCGCTGGGCGGCCTGTTCCGGCAGTTGGCGGACGGCGGGTCCGCGGTGCGCAAGGAGGCGGAGTATTTTCTGCGCCGCCAGCCGCAGGATGGGTTCGGCGAGCGCTTCTTCGGCGCGATGCGGGAGTTTGCCGCGGGCAGGCTAGGGTTCGATGCCGCGCGCGAGCGGCTGGATGAGCTGATGCAGCGGCAGCTGCCGCTATGGCAGGAGGACAAGCTGGCCTTCCCAGGTTTGGTGGAGCGGCCGCTGCAGGCTTGAGGCGCGGGCGGGTGGAAACGGGCATGGCGCGGCCATGCCCGTTTTCGTTTCCGCGCGTCAGCGCGGGCCCAGCACCTTTTCCAGACTGGCGGCGCTTGGCGCGCCCTGCGTTTTTTTCAATTCGCCGTTGGCGTCGCGATAAAAGATGGCGGGCGTGGAGAATGCTCCCAGCCTTTCCATCAGCCGATGGTTGGCGTCCAGCTTGGCGTCTACAGTGGCGGGCGGCCGCAGCAGCGGTTGAACGTCTTCGCCCGATTCGTGGCGGGCCAGCGCGGCGGCTGGATCGGCGTCGGCCAGCATGGCGGCCGCCTTGCTTCGGCTATCGGCCTGGAGGATGCCTAGCGGAATGTGGCGCAGCTGGACCTTGCCGGCGCGCACCCAGGGACGGGCGTCGCGCCAGAATTGCTTGCAATACGGGCAGTTGGGGTCTGTGAAGACGTAGATCGTCCGCGGCGCGTCGGCGCGGCCGTCGGCGATCCAGGCGCTGCCTCGCAATTGCGCCCACATCGCATCGCTGAATTGCAGGTCCACGCCGGCCTGGTTCCAGCGCTCGCCGTTGGCGTCGGTCATTGCGCCGGCGATGGCTTGGCGGCCGTCCGGCGTCAGGTAGAGGGTTTGCGGGCGACCCAGGTAGAGGGCGGCGTAGCCGGTCATGCCTGCGGGGGCGTCGAAGCGGCTCAGGATCTCATACCCCTGTTGTTCTAGCGCCTGAATGGGAGGGGGCAGGGACGCGGAGGCCCGGGCCGTGTGGGCGATCAGTCCCAGCGCGGCGGCGATCAGGACGGTTCTCATGTCTTTCTCCGATAGTTTCGGCATGGCGCGTAGACGCGCGGCGGCTTGTCGAGGTTCCCATGCATCTGTACCGGACATTGTTCTGACTGTCATCAGATTTGCATCAGGATTCCTTGCCGCCGCTGCGGGAAACTGCCGACATCGAGACGAGAGCCCGCGATTTGGGCGTGACAGATGACTGATAACGATGTGTTGAATCCGCCGGAGACATTGAATGCGGCCGCCGTGAAAAGCGTGGCGGCGCAGGAAATATGGCTGGTGCAGGGGCAAGAGGGCGCCGAGCTGGCGCTGTCCTGGCCGGGCGGCGGCGAAACCGTCGCCATGACGGCCGGATGGCGCGGCCTGCTGCTGCTGGACCGGCTGGATGTGTCGGTGACGCGCGGTCGTCTGGGATTTCAGCCGCTGCGGCTGGAGGCGCTGACCAAGCTGCTGGCCTTCATCGACGAATCGCGCGACGCCGAGCAGGCGGCGGCCGATGTCCATTGCGCGTTGCTGCAACTGGCGGACGGCGAGGACTGGACGGATCGCCGGGCCTGCGAGTACTGGTTTCTGCGCCAGGTGCTGCAGCCGACTCAGGCGTTTTCGGCGCTGCTGTCGTTGCTGCGCCGCAGCGAAAGCTACTGGCTGGTGCGCTTTCTGCTGGCCCAGTCGGTTTGCGGCGACAAGCTGCAACAGCTGGGCGAGCGGTACGGCGTGTCGTATTCGCACTTTCGCCGCTTGTGCCGCAACGCGCTGGGCAATGCCGCCAAGACCGAGTTGCGCGGCTGGCGCATGGCGCGCTCGCTGCTGGACGTGGTGGAGGGGCGGGATAACCTGACTCAGGTCGCGCTCAAGCACGGCTATGCGTCGTCGTCTCATTTTTCCAACGAGATCAAGGACCTGATCGGCGTGTCGCCGCGGGGTCTGAGCAATATCATTCAGCTGGCTACCAAATGAACAAGCACCTTTTGTGCGCGCTGCTGACCGGGTGCGCCATTTTGATGAACCAGGCCGCCATCTCGGCGCCGCAGGCGGCGGAACCCACCGGCTACGTGGCGAAGAAAGACGGGCTGCGCGGCTTTTTCGACGCGTTGTCGTCCCGGCTGAAGAAGCCGGTGATCGTCAGCAAACTGGCCGCGCGCAAACAGATCAGCGGCGAATTCGACCTGGCCAGCCCGCAAGCGCTGCTGGAGAAAATCTCCCAGCAGCTGGGCTTGATCTGGTACCACGACGGCCAGGCCATTTATGTCTACGACGCCAGCGAGACGCGCAACTCCATCGTGTCGCTGCGCAATGTGTCGCTGCAGTCCTTCAACGACTTTCTGCGCAAGTCGGGGTTGTACGACAAGCGTTACCCGCTGCGCGGAGATGGCCGCGGCGGCACTTTCTACGTGTCCGGTCCGCCGGTATTCGTCGATCTGGTGGTCAATGCCGCCTCGATGATGGACAAACAGAGCGATGGCCTGGAGCTGGGCCGGCAGAAGATAGGCGTGATCAGGCTGAACAATACCTTCGTCGGCGACCGCAGCTACGATCTGCGCGATCAGAAGATCGTCATTCCCGGCATGGCGGCGGTGATAGAGAAGCTGCTGGAAGGCGAACGCAAGCCGGTGGCGGGCTTGGCGGAACCGTCGGCGGAAAGGCGCGGCGACATTCCGGCGATGCCGATTTTCAAGGAGGGCGAAGCCAAGGGCTTGCCCTACCAGGGCGGACTGAGCTTGCCGGAAGCGCTCAAGCGCGACGCCGCGGCCGGAGACATCAAGGTGATCGCCTACCCGGATACCAATAGCCTGCTGGTGAAGGGCACCGCCGAGCAGGTGCGCTTCATCGAGAACCTGGCCCAGGCATTGGACGTGGCCAAGCGCCACGTCGAGCTGTCGCTGTGGATCATCGACCTGCAGAAGGACGATCTGGATCAACTGGGCGTCAACTGGAGCGGCAGCGTCACCGTGGGCAGCAAGCTGGGCGTGGCGCTGAACCAGTCCAGCTCGCTCAGCACGCTGGACGGCACCCGCTTTCTGGCCTCGGTGATGGCGCTTTCGGAAAAAAAGAAGGCAGACGTGGTGTCGCGCCCGGTGGTGCTGACCCAGGAAAACATTCCGGCCATCTTCGACAACAACCGCACCTTCTACGCCAAGCTGGAAGGCGAGCGCAGCGTGGACCTGCAACATGTGACCTACGGCACGCTGATCAGCGTGCTGCCGCGATTCACCGCCGACGGCCAGATCGAAATGTCGCTGAACGTGGAGGACGGCAGCCAGGAACGCGCGCCGGACTACTCCAAGAGCAATAAGGACGCCGGGCTGCCGCTGGTGGGGCGCACCCGGATCAGCACCGTGGCGCGGGTGCCGCAGGGCAAAAGCCTGCTGATAGGCGGCTTCACCCGAGACTCCCGCGAGAAGGGAGAGGGCAAAGTGCCGCTGCTGGGCGACATTCCGCTGCTGGGCGGGCTGTTCCGCTACGAGAGCGAGAAACAGCTGAACACCGTGCGGGTGTTCCTGATCCAGCCGCGGGAGATAGAGGATGCGCTGACGCCCGACGCCAGCGACCTGTCCGCCGATTTGGCGCGCCGGGCCGGCATCGAGACCGATCCGCTGCAGCAATGGGTGCGCAGCTACCTGGACCGCGAGCAGCAAGGCAAGTAAATGGCGGTCGACTTCACTCCGCGCACCGTATTCAGCATCGGCTTGCGCTCGCCCAAGCACCAGGCCAAGGCCGAAGCGCAGAAAGACGCGCAGCGGCAGAGCGAGGCCCGGCACGCCGAGGCTCAGCAGGCGGACGACGCCAGTCCGGCGGCCGAGGTGCAGCGCTTCGTCCAATCCACCGACGAAATGTCGGCGGTGATGACCCAGTTCCGCAACCGGCGGGACTTCGACAAGAAGCTGGGCGCGCTGGCGGACAGCTTCGAGCGCGTGCTGGACGAGGACACGCTGCCCAAGGCGCAGCGCATCTTGCAGGTAGCCAAGACCCATGGGGTGTCCGCCGAGGAGTTGCTGCGCCAGGCGCGCGCGCTGTTTCCCGACGCCAGCGACCTGGTGCTGGTGCTGCGCGAATTGCTGCGCCGCCGCCAACTGGACGAGGTGGTGCGCAAGCGACTGCAGGCGCTGCTGACCCAGGTGGAGGAAGAGGCGGAGCCCAAGCCGCTCAAGGCCGGCATCAATTGCGCGCTGAAGGCGCGCCTGTTCGGCAAGGCGCTGAATCTCAGCCCCGGTCTGCTGCGCGCCAGCTACCGCAGTTTTCTGGAAAGCGAGGCTCCGGAAGCCGAGGTGTACGCCGACTGGGTGGCGAGCTACGGCCACCAGCGGCGCGCGACGGTGCTGGATTTCATGGAGGGCGCGCTGCTGGCCGACATCGACTCCCAGGACGCCAGCTGCTCGCGGCTGGAGTTCGGCCAGCTGCTGGGCCGGCTGACCCAGCTCAAGCTGCTGCGCTCGGCCGATGGCCAATTCGTCGGCCAATTGCTGGCCAATCCGTTGGCGCGCCGCTTCAATCCGGAAGAGGCGGACTGGCTGGTGCTGCTGCTCAGCTTGCTGCAGCAGCCGCAGGAGGTGGACGCGCTGCTGGCGGACACGGTAGGCAAGGAAGCCTTGTTGAGCCGCCATGCCGATCGCTCCGCCTTGCTGCAGGCGCTGTACCAGGCCTGCAAGGCGTTGCCTCCCCGGCTGTTTCCGGAGGAGGTCTGGCAGCCGGCGTTGCTGGAAGCGCTGCGCGAGTTGGCGGGCATCGCCTACAAGCATGAATTGATAGAGCGGCGGCGCGAAAGCTGACGCTTGTTTGACCCCGAACCCGGCGCATGCTCGCCGGCTTGCGATTGAATGGACCCCTGGTGCTGAATTCCTTGCTGAACGGCGCGCGCTCGCGCCCGGAACTGCTGATTTTGCTGTTGATGGTGATGATCATCGCGATGCTGATCATCCCGTTGCCCACCTATCTGGTGGACTTCCTGATCGGCCTGAACATCGTGCTGGCCGTGCTGGTGTTCATGGGCTCGTTCTACATCGACCGCATTCTCAGTTTTTCCACCTTTCCGTCGGTGCTGCTGATCACCACGCTGTTCCGGCTGGCGCTGTCCATCAGCACCAGCCGCCTGATCCTGATCGAGGCCGACGCCGGCGAGATCATCGCCACCTTCGGCCAGTTCGTGATCGGCGACAGCCTGGCGGTGGGCTTCGTGGTGTTCTCCATCGTCACCGTGGTGCAGTTCATCGTGATCACCAAGGGCTCGGAGCGGGTGGCCGAGGTGGCGGCGCGCTTCTCGCTGGACGGCATGCCCGGCAAGCAGATGAGCATAGACGCCGACCTCAAGGCCGGCATCATCGACGCGGACGGCGCGCGCGAGCGCCGCAGCGTGCTGGAGCGCGAAAGCCAGTTGTACGGCTCTTTCGACGGCGCGATGAAGTTCATCAAGGGCGACGCCATCGCCGGCATCATCATCATCTTCGTCAACTTCATCGGCGGCATCGCCGTGGGCATGACCCAGCACGGCATGGACCTGTCAGCCGCGTTGTCCACCTACACCATGCTCACCATCGGCGATGGCCTGGTGGCGCAGATTCCGGCGCTGCTGATCGCCATCAGCGCCGGCTTCATCGTCACCCGCGTCAACGGCGACAGCGACAACATGGGCCGCAACATCATGAGCCAGTTGCTGGGCAACCCCTTCGTGCTGGTGGTGACCGCTGTGCTGGCGGTGGCGGTGGGCATGTTGCCGGGCTTCCCGCTGCCGGTGTTCCTGATTCTGGCGGCGGCGCTGGGCGGCCTGTTCTATTACAAGCGGCGCGCGGCTTTGGGCGGCCAACCCGCCTCGGGAAAGCCGGCGGCGGGCAAGGCCGCCGCCGCGTCCGAGCCCGCGCAGCCTGGCGGCGGAGACAGTTCGCTGGGCCTGATCGGCGATCTGGATCGGGTGGCGGCGGAAACGGTGCCGCTGATCCTGCTGGTGCCGGCCAAACGCCGCGCCGCGCTGGAGAAGGCGCAGCTGGCGGAGCGCTTACGCAGCCAGTTTTTCATCGATTACGGCGTGAGGCTGCCGGAGATGCTGCTGCGCGAATCCGAGGGCATGGACGACAACCGGGCGGCGGTGCTGATCAATGAAATCCGCGCCGACGAGTTCGCCATCCAGTTCGACCTGGCGCGGGTGATCAATCCCAGCGAGGAAATCCTGGCGCTGGACGTGCAGCCGGTGGTGGAGCGCGATTGCGTGTGGGTGCGGCAGGAGGATGGCGACAAGCTGGCCCGCCTGGGCTACCAGCTGCGCCCGGCGCTGGATGAGCTTTACCTGTGCCTGGCCGCGCTGCTGGCCCGCCACGTCAACGAATTCTTCGGCGTCCAGGAAACCAAGCACATGCTGGACCAACTGGAGAACAAGTATCCCGATCTGCTGAAAGAAGTGCTGCGCCACGCCACCGTGCAGCGCATCGCCGAAGTGCTGCAGCGGCTGCTGGCCGAGCGCATCTCGGTGCGCAACATGAAGCTGATCATGGAGGCGCTGGCGCTATGGGCGCCGCGCGAGAAGGACGTGATCAATCTGGTCGAGCACGTGCGCGGCGCGCTGGCGCGCTACATCTGCCACAAGTTCGCCGCCGGCGGCGAACTGCGCGCGGTGATGGTGTCGGCGGAAGTCGAGGACATGGTGCGCAAGGGCGTGCGCCAGACCTCGGCCGGCGCTTTCCTCAACCTGGAGCCGGCGGCGTCGGACGAGCTGATGGATCTGTTCGCGCTGGGTCTGGACGGCCTTGGCGTCGCGCACAAGGACATGGTGCTGCTGGCCTCGGTGGATGTGCGCCGCTTCATCAAGAAACTGGTCGAAACCCGCTTCCGCGAGCTGGAAGTGGTGTCTTTCGGCGAAATCACCGACAGCGTGTCGGTCAACGTGATCAAAACCATCTAACGAGGAGCCCACACCATGATCGCACTGGACATCGCCCAGCTTGTTCGTTCCGCGCTGCAGGAAAGCGGCTGCGACCCCAGCCTGTTGGGCGCGCTGGACAATCATTCCACCATCGCGCTGGACCTGCATGACCTGCCCAGCATCCATGTGGCGGCCCAGGACGACGACGTCTGGCTGTGGGCGCGGCTGACCGAGCACGGCGACGCCGCCGCGGCGCAGCGCGCGCCGGAGTTGCTGGCCGCGCTGCTGCAGGATTGCGGCTATGCCCGCGGCGGCAAGTTGCAGCTGGCGCTGAACGAAGGCGCGCTGGAGTTGCGCGCGCTGGTGCGTCCGGCGCTGCTGGAGGACGGCCGCGCTTTTTCCGAGGCGTTGCAGGGTTTCTTCGATAGCCTGGAGCGTTTCTGCGAGACGGTGCTGCGATGAAACCGCCGCGCCTGTTGCGACGCCTGGCCAATCCGCAGCGGCTGTCCGGCCCCATTCTGGAGGCCGAGCTGCCCGGCGTGGCGGTGGGCGAGCTGTGCGACATCCGCCGCGATTGGCTGGACCGCGAGGTAGTGGCGCGGGCGCAGGTGGTGGGTTTTCAGCATGAGCGCGCGGTGCTCAGCTTGATCGGCAACGCCAGGGGCCTGTCGCGGGAGGCGGTATTGCAGCCGACAGGCCGCGCCTTGTCCGCCTGGGTGGGCGAGGAGGCGCTGGGCGCGGTGCTGGATCCGACCGGCCGCATCGTCGAGCGCCTGGCGCCGGCCCGCGCCGGCGGCGGCGAGGCGCGCGACATCGACAGCGATCCGCCGCATTATTCCCGCCGGGTGGGCGTGCGCGAGCCGCTCGCCACCGGCGTGCGCGCCATCGACGGCCTGCTGACCTGTGGCGTCGGCCAGCGCGTCGGCATTTTCGCCTCGGCCGGCTGCGGCAAGACCATGTTGATGCACATGCTGATCGAACAGGCGGACGCCGACGTGTTCGTGATCGGCCTGATCGGCGAGCGCGGGCGCGAAGTCACGGAATTCGCCGAATCGCTGCGCGGCTCGGACAAGCGCGATCGCTGCGTGCTGGTGTTCGCTACCTCGGATTTTCCGTCGGTGGACCGCTGCAACGCGGCGCTGCTGGCCACCACGGTGGCCGAGCATTTCCGCGATCAGGGCAAGAGGGTGGTGCTGTTCGTCGATTCGATGACCCGTTACGCCCGCGCGCTGCGCGACGTGGCGCTGGCCGCCGGCGAGCCGCCGGCGCGGCGCGGCTACCCGGCCTCGGTGTTCGACAGCCTGCCGCGGCTGCTGGAGCGTCCCGGCGCCACCGGCGAAGGCAGCATCACGGCGTTCTACACAGTGCTGCTGGAGAGCGACGATGAACCGGACCCGATGGCGGACGAGATCCGTTCGATTCTGGACGGCCACATCTACCTGAGCCGCAAGTTGGCCGGCCAGGGCCATTACCCGGCGATAGACGTGCTCAAGAGCGCCAGCCGGGTGGCAGGCCAGGTGACGGACGCCGGCCATCAGCAGTCCGCCGCCGCGATGCGCGGCCTGCTGGCGCGGCTGGAGGAGCTGCAGGTGTTCATCGACCTGGGCGAGTACCGTCGCGGGGAGAACGCCGACAACGACCGCGCGATGAGCCTGCGCGAGCCCTTGCGGCAGTGGCTGCGCCAGCGGATGGACGAGCGCGCCGGGTTCGAGGACACGCTCAGGGGCATGCATGGCTTCTCCGCTTAAGCTCGGCCCGCTGCTCAGCCGTTGCCAGGCGGCGCAATCGCGCTGCCGGAGCGGCCTGGCGCAGCTGGCGCGCGGCGAAGAGGCGCTGGAGCGGGAGCGCGCCGCGATCGCGGCGCAGGACCGCAGCCTGGGCGAACTGCTGCAGGCGCAGCGGCCGGCGGGGCTGAAGATGGACCGCGGCGAGCTGTTTTCGCTGCTGCGCAAGCAGGCGGTGTTGCGCCGCCAGCGGCAGAACCTGGGGCTGCAGCTGGAGCAGTTGCGGGAGAAGCAGGGCGAGCTTGCGGGCGAGAAGGACGCGTTGGCCAAGACCTTGGGGCAATGGCTGCGCAAGGAAGACAAGTACCGGCGCTGGCAGCAACTGGAGCGCAAGCGCGCGCGGTTGTCGAGCCTGCGGATGGAAGAGACGGAAATGGAAGAGGTGTCGGCATGGAAGGCGTAAAAGCGGTGACGATGGCGGCGGCGACGGCGGAGCCGTCCGACGAGAGCATGGAGCTGGAGCAGGCGTTCGAGCGCGAGGCCGGCGCGTTGGAGCGCGAGCGGCCGAGGGAGGAGCCGGAAGCTCGCGTGGAGCCGGCGGCTCAGGCCGAGCGCTGGCAGCCGCCGTTGCCCCTGCATTTGCGCTTGAAGCGGCAAATGGGGCGGACGGATGGCAAGTCTGAGCGCTTGTCGCCTATGGCCCCTGTGGATGCGGCGCAGGATGCCGGCGCGGCGCGGCCGGCCGAGGGCAAGGCGGACCGCGGGGACGCGCGCGCGCGGCGCGGCCTGGACAAGGCGCAATTGTCGCCGTTCGCGATGCCGGCCTGGCGCGAAGCGTTTGCGCCGCAAACGCCGGCGTCCGCGCCCAAAGGCTTGCAGATGGCTTCGGCCGAGCCGCTGGAAGCCGGCGCAATCCCGGCCGCCGCGCAGGCCGGCGAGGCGGCGCAGACGGCAGGGGCGGAAGCGCTGGCGCAGGAGCATGTCCGAGAAACCGCGCCGGACGAGCCGCGTCCGCCATTGAGCAAGAAGCGAGCGCGCGAGGCCTCATCGCCGGCGCCGCTGCCGCATGGTCCCGCCGCATCTCAGATCGCGCCGGCCCCGCAACCGCCGCAACCGCCGGCCATGCCGCGCGCCAAGGCAGAGTGGAAGCAGGCGCAGGCCGCGATGTCGGCGTCCCAGACCCCGGCTTCGCCCGCGCCGGCGGCGTTGACCTATCGCTTCCAGAGCTGGGGGGGCGATCACGCGGTCAGCGTGCAGGCGCTGGCCGGCCAAGGCGGCGCGCAACTGGCGCTGGCGCCGTCCGACGGATTGGTGCAGCAGCGCCTGGCCGAGCAGTGGCAGAGCGGCAATCCGCAGCAATGGACGATGCGCGACGACGGCCGGCAAGACGGCAGGCAAGGCCAGGCTCGGCGTGACGAGGAGGATGAAGGTTGAAGTTGGAATTGAGGCGGCTGGACGAGGCGGCGCAGGCGTTGGGGCGCTGCGCCGAGGCATGGGCGGGGCAGGGCGCGCGCATCGATTACCCGCCGGCCCACGGTTGTTGGCTGGCGGTCTCCGGCATGGATGGCGATTGGAACGGCTGGCTGCAGCCGCGCGCTTGGCTGCAAAGCGCGTTGCCCGAACTGGCGGCGCTGGCCAGCGCCGCGGGCGTGGATGCCCGCGTACCGGAATTGATCTCCGCCAGCGCCGCGCCGCTGGCTTGGCCAGTGGCGGGCTTGCCGCGTGGGAGGGTCGTGGCTGGAGAGCGTCGCGAGGGCGTGCCGCAACGGCCGATGCTGCGGCTGGACACGCCGCAGGGCGAGGTATGGCTGGAACGGGCGCCCCAATTGGCGCAGGCGGGGCGGGACCGAGTGCCGGATGCCTTGCCGATGCCCTTGAGTTTCAGCCTGGGCGACAGCCTGGTCAGCCTGGCCCTGCTGCGGCGGGCGAGGGCGGGGGACGTATTGCTGATCGCGAGGCCGGCGCAGACGGTGAGCTGCCGCGGCCGGGCGATTGGGACTTATCAATGGATGGAGCAAGGAATCAAGATGGAGTGGCGTAACGATATGGCTGCGGCCGAGGAAAGCAAGCCGCTGGACGGTTTCGGCCAATTGCCGGTGCGGCTGGAGTTCGTGCTGCAAACGAGCGAGGTCAGCCTGGACGAGTTGCGCGCGCTGTGCCAGAGCAATGTGCTGCCCTTGGGCGCCGACGCCGAGCGCCGCGTGGAGCTGCGCGCCAACGGCGCGCTGCTGGGGCGCGGCGAGCTGGTGCAGCTGGACGGGCGGCTGGGGGTGGAGATTGCGCAGTGGCTGGGCGGGACGGGCGATGTCGAATGATATCTCGCTGATCGCGCTGCTGGCGTTTTCGACGCTGTTGCCGTTTCTGATCGCGTCCGGCACCTGCTTCGTCAAGTTCTCCATCGTGTTTGTGATGGTGCGCAACGCGCTGGGCCTGCAGCAGGTGCCGTCCAACATGACGCTCAACGGCATCGCGCTGATGCTGTCCATGTTCGTGATGCTGCCGGTGGCGCAGCAGGCTTACAGCTATTACCAGGAAGAACAGGTCAGCTTCACCAGCGTGGAGGCGGTCAACCGCTTCGTCGAGAACGGGCTGGACGGCTATCGCGGCTATCTGCGCAAGTATTCCGATCCGGAACTGGTGTCCTTCTTCGAAAAGGCGCAAAGCCAGCGCAGCGAGCGCGACGGCGGCGAGGCGGCCGCGCCCGACGACCAGCCCTCCCTCTTCGCCCTGCTGCCGGCCTACGCGCTCAGCGAGATCAAGAGCGCGTTCAAGATCGGTTTCTATCTCTACCTGCCTTTCGTGGTGGTGGACCTGGTCATCTCCAGCGTGCTGCTGGCGCTGGGCATGATGATGATGAGCCCGGTGACGATATCGGTGCCGATCAAACTGGTGCTGTTCGTGGCGCTGGACGGCTGGACCTTGCTGTCCAAGGGGCTGGTGCTGCAGTACCTGGATTTGGCGACGTAGATGGATGGCGTTCGCGCTGACAACGCCGGGCGATCGCGGCGGCTCGGCCAAACTTTGCCTCCGGCAGCGCGCGGGGCGGGTTGGAGGGGTGTTGGTTTCCAGTTCCGCGCGCACGGCTTTTGTTGATTGAAAGGTTTCCCATGAACGATCTGGTTTTCGCCGGCAACAAGGCGCTTTACCTGGTGCTGATGCTGTCGGCCTGGCCCATCATCGTGGCCACCGTGATCGGCCTGCTGGTCGGCCTGTTCCAGACCGTCACCCAGTTGCAGGAGCAGACGCTGCCTTTCGGCATCAAGTTGCTGGGCGTCAGCGTATGCCTGTTTCTGTTGTCCGGCTGGTATGGCGAGACCTTGCTCGCCTTTGGCCGCGAAGTGATGCGGCTGGCGCTGGCCCGGGGGTAGCGCGTGCAGTTCGGATTTTTCTTCGAGATCCACGGCTGGGTGGCCGCCGCCGCCATGGGCTTCGCCCGCGTGGCGCCGGTGTTCTTCATCCTGCCTTTCCTGAACAACAACGTGCTGACCGGCATGGTGCGCACGTCGGTGGCGATGCTGGTGGCGCTGGGGCTGTGGCCGCATCCCCCTTTGGCGATGGCCCCGATGCAGGCCTGGCCGCTGTTGGCGCTGTTGCTGCGCGAGGCCGGCGTGGGCCTGCTGTTGGGCTGCCTGCTGGCGTGGCCGTTCTGGGTGTTCCACGCGATGGGCAGCATCATAGACAACCAGCGCGGCGCCACGCTCAGCAGCAGCATCGACCCTGCCAACGGGGTGGACACCTCGGAAATGGCCAATCTGCTCAATCTGTTCGCCGCCGCGGTGTATCTGCAGGGCGGCGGCATGCGGCTGATGCTGGACGTGATGCGCCAGAGCTACCAATTGCTGGACCCGTTGGGCGCCGGCTTGCCGCCGTTGGCGCCGGTGCTGTCGCTGCTGACCCAGGTGATTGCCAAGGCCATCGTGTTGGCCAGTCCGGTGATGGCGGCGCTGCTGTTGTCCGAGGCGGTATTGGGCCTGCTGTCGCGCTTCGCGCCGCAAATGAACGCGTTCGCGGTGTCGCTGACGGTGAAGAGCGCGGTGGCGCTGTTGATCATGTTGCTGTATTTCGCGCCGGTGTTGCCGGACGCGGTGGCGGGGCTGTCGTTCCGGCCGGCGTCGCTGGGACAGTGGCTGGTGCGCTGAGATGTCGTCGAACAAAACCGAAAAACCTACCCGCAAGCGCTTGCAGGACGCGGCCAAGAAGGGCCAGTCCTTCAAGAGCCGCGATCTGGTGGTGGCCTGCCTGACGCTGTGCGGCGTCGCCTATCTCGTATCTTTCGGCTCGCTGGTGGAACTGATGGGCGCGTTCCGCCAGGCGCTGGCGGGCGGCTTCCAGCAGGACATGCAAGGCTACGCCCAGGCGGTGTTCTGGCAGGGGCTGAAGCTGCTGCTGCCCATTTTCCTGCTATGCGTGGCCGCCTCGGCGCTGCCGGCGCTGCTGCAATCCGGCTTCGTGCTGGCCAGCGAGGCGCTCAAGCTGAACCTGGACGCGCTCAACCCGGTGAACGGCTTCAAGAAGCTGTTCAGCCTGCGCACGGTGAAGGAGGCGGTGAAGGCGCTGCTCTACCTGGCCAGTTTCGTGGCGGCGGTGGCGCTGATCTGGAACAAGCACAAGGCGCTGTTGTTCGCCCAGCTGAACGGCAGCGTGCTGGACATCGCCGCGGTGTGGCGCGAGCTGTTGCTGTCGCTGGTGCTGACCTGCCTGGGCTGCATCGTGCTGATCCTGATCCTGGACGCGATCGCCGAATACTTCCTGTTCATGAAGGACATGAAAATGGACAAGCAGGAAGTGAAGCGCGAGATGAAGGAGCAGGAAGGCAATCCGGAAATCAAGTCGCGCCGGCGCGAGGCGCATTTCGAGATCCTGTCCGAACAGGTGAAGTCGGACGTGGAAAACTCCAGGTTGATCATCGCCAACCCCACCCATATCGCCATCGGCATCTATTTCCGGCCCGAGATCGTGCCCATCCCCTTTATTTCCGTGATGGAAACCAACCAGCGCGCGCTGGCGGTGCGCGCCTACGCCGAGAAGACGGGGGTACCGGTGGTGCGCGACGTGCCGCTGGCGAGGCGCATTCTGGCCAGCCATCGCCGCTACTCCTTCATCAGCCTGGAAGAAGTGGACGGCGTGCTGCGGTTGCTGGCCTGGCTGGAGCAAGTGGAAAACGCCGGCCGCCCGGACGAGGAGCCGCCCGGGCCGCCATGAGCGATTCCTGAATGTTTGACCCCGGCGGGCGCGGTTTAATGACGCTGTCCCCGGCCGCGAGGCCTGGGCGCCAGCCAGCTCTGCCGGGTTGGTGACCTTACTCAGGAGCAGATTTGATGAACGCTAATGACAACGTCAGCGACGACCGTTTTGCAGAGATGGTCTGGGAAGCCGTGAGCGGCGGCGCCACGTTGAAAGACGTGCACGGGATTCCGCAGGACATGATGGAAGGCCTGTACGCCCACGCTTACGATTTTTACCACAAGGGCAGACTCGACGAGGCGGAAACCTTTTTCCGTTTTCTCTGCATCTACGACTTCTACAACCCCGACTACATCATGGGTCTGGCCGCCGTCAGCCAGTTGAAGAAGCAATTCCAGAAGGCCATCGATTTATACGCGGTGGCTTTCGCGCTGAGCAAGAGCGACTACCGTCCGGTGTTCTTCACCGGCCAGTGCCAGTTGTTCATGCGCAAGGCCGCCAAGGCCAGGCAATGCTTCGAGCTGGTATGCGAGCAAAGCGGCGATGACACGCTGCGCGCCAAGGCCCAGGCGTATCTGGACAGCTTGTCGCAGTCGCGGGAGGACGAGTCCGCCCAGGAACCGGAGGAGGAACAAGCATGAGCGGTAGCACGGTTATCGGTCATAGCCCCTATCTCAGCAACCCCGAGCTGGCCAAGGCCATGTTCGAAGGCACGCGGGTCGGCGAGAAGTTTGTCGACACCGCGCAGAAGACGGCGCAGGCGTTGTTCAACACCCGCGTCGCCGACGACGCCGGCTCGCCCCGCGCCAAGCGCGGCGCCGATCTCAACACCCCGGCGCTGACGCCGCCCAAGAAGGAAGTGGACAGCGGCTCCAAGCTGACTGAGCTGCTGGGCCGGCTGATGACGCTGCTGGGCGAGGTCTCGCTGTCGCAGCTGGAAAGCCGGCTGGCTACCTGGAGCGCGCTGATGGCGTCGCAACAGAAGCAGGGCGACGAACTGTCGCAAGCCTTTTCCAGCGCGGTGGACGAAGCCAAGCTGGCCGGCGACATCCTGCAAGCCGCGGTCGGCGATTTCGACAGCGCCACCAAGGCGGCCAACGACGCGCAGCGCGCGGCGGCGGAAGCCAAGGCCAAGCTGGACGCGATGAAGCCGGGCGAGCCCGGCTACGAAGCGGCCAAACTGGCCAGCGACCAGGCCGCGCTGGCGGCGCAGCAGGCGCTGGGCAAGGCCAAGCTGGCTGGCGAGGCGGCGGAAAAGGCGCGCGCGGCGTCGGTGGAAAAAAACAAGGCGGCGGACGAGCTGGCGACCAAGGTCCAGGGCGCCAGCGTCAACACTGAAACCGCCCGCGAGGCCGGCAAGGCGCATTTGAGCAATATCGCCACGCTGACCTACCTGATGGCGCAATTCTCCAAGCTGGTGGGAGAAAACAGCGAGAAATCGCTGCAGAACGACCTGGAGCTGTTCCAGGCGATGCAGGAAAGCCGTCAGAAGGAAATGGACAAAAAGTCCTCCGAGTACCAGGAAGAGGTGCGCAAGTCGGAGGAGCTCAACCGCGTGATGGGTTGCGTGGGCAAGATTCTTGGCGCGTTGCTGACCGTGGTCAGCGTCGTTGCCGCGGCCTTCACCGGCGGCGCCAGCTTGGCGCTGGCCGCGGTGGGCGTCGCGCTGATGGTGGCTGACCAGGTCGGCAAAGCCATCACCGGGGTCTCCTTCATGGAAGAGGCGATGAAGCCGCTGATGGAGAAGGTGATCCAGCCCTTGATGGAGCTGATTTCCAAGGGGTTGACCAAGGCGCTGGAAGCCTTCGGCATGGACAAGGCGAAAGCGGAGAAGGTCGGGGCCATCATGGGCGCCATCGTTTCCGCCATCGCCATGATCGTGGTCGTGGTGGTGGTGGCCGTGGTGGGCAAGGGGGCGGCGGCCAAGCTGGGCAACGCGCTGGCTCGGGTGATAGGCGACGCGATCAAGAAGCTGATGCCCAAAGTGCTGCAACAGCTGGCCGACGGCGTGGGCAAGAGCATCGGCAAGACCTTTGTCCAGGGCATGCAGCGCTTGGGCCTGCGCACCGACGAGCTGTCGCGGCAGATGACGGCCAATACCTTGAACAAGGTGGCGCTCGGCATCGGCGCGGTCAACACCGGCGCACAAGTGGGCGGCAACGTGAGCCAGGGCGTGTTCATGAAGAACGCCAGCGACGCGATCGCCGAGTTCACGCTGGCGCGCGCGTTTTCCGAACAGATCGAGCAATGGCTGAAGCAGGCAGTCGAAGCCTTCGGCAGCACCCAGAAAATCACCCAGCAGCTGACGTCGGCGATGTCCGACGCGATGCAGCAGAACGCCGAGGCCAGCCGTTTCGTGCTGCGCCATAGCCAAGCCTGAGGAGAATGAATATGAACATGACGGTACATAGCCGCGCGCCCGGCGCTTTCCCTTCTCTGAACGGCGGAGCGGCGAGCGAATCCTCCGCCGGCGCAGGCAAGGCGCGAGCCGGCGAGGGCGCCGTCTCCATCGCCTCGCTGTTGTCGGCCCTGAAGGCCGGCGGCGAAACCGGCCGCAGCCTGGCCTCCGCGCTGGCGGGCAAACCGGACCTGGCCGCGCCCAAGGCCGGCCTGCAGCCGCAGGACGTGGGCGTGCTGCGCGCCTGGCTCAGCGACAAGCTGAACGACGCGCAGTTCACCGGCGGCCTGGAGCAGACCATCGACAAGATGGAAAGTATCCTGAATGAGGAGTTGGCCAAGCTGGGGGACGCTAATCCGGACGCCGGCTTCGACATCAGCGGCCTGTCCACCCGGATGGCGGCGCTGCTGGCCCAGGCCATTGTGCTGATGTCGGCGCTGCGCACCAACGACAGCGCGCTGAGCGGCAAGCTGTCCATCGTTAGCATCCAGTCGGCCGAGGCCACGGCGGCCTCCATCGTCCGCGAAGGCATGAACCACCTGCTGAGCAGCGTTTCGCAAAGCATGGTCCAAGTGGCGGTTTCCGCCGCCAGCATGGCCAAGCAGGGCAAGGGCCTGTCTCAAGAAAAGATGGCGCTGAAGGGGCACGCGGAGCGGATGCGCCCGCTCAACAACGAGGCCAGCTTCATGGAGAAGAACAAAGGCCAGCTCAGCCACAGCATGAAGAGCGCGATCCAGGCCGAGGAAAACCGCTTCAAGCTGGATATGAACGGCGTGCAGTCCAAGCAGATGTCAGGCAAAGCAATGGGCGAGATCGGCGGCTCCTTGGCCGGCATTTCCGGCGGCGCCGGCAAGTACGCGGCCTCGCTGGAGCAGTCCCAGCAACAGGTCAGCCAGGCATCGGGCCGGGTGGCGTCCAACGCCGCCGACGAGGCGCGCGACCGCAGCCGCAAGGCCGACGGCATCATCCAGGATCTGCTGCGCGCGCTGGACAGCATCACGCAGTCCAAGAGCGGAGCCATCAGCACCATCGCGGGCAATCTGCGCGCCTGACGACGGTCAAACCGCCGGGGCCCGCCCCGGTTTTTCATGCCCCGCGAGTGGATCGCCCGCGGGGCGGGAGCGAGTCCATGATAGATACGCTGAATCGTTTTTCACCCGGTTTCACCGCGTTGAGCCAGGACATCGCGGCGCTGAAGTCCGGCGCGCCGACCCTCGACAAGGCGGACGAGGCGAGCCGGCAAGCCGCGTCGCTGCGCGATGGGTTGGACAGCCTTTTGCAGGCGGGCGACGCGACGCCGGAACTGAAGCCGGCCCGCGACGCCGCTGTCAAATTGGCGGACGCCTTGACGGCGATGCGCGACGGCATCGCCAAAGGGATGCTGCCTACCGCGGACGACTTTGCCCGCCTGGAATTGGACCTGCATCTGTTGCAAGGCCATCTCGGCACCGAGCAGGGGCAAAAACTGTTGACGATTCCCGACTCGGAGCTGTGGCAGAAGATCGCCGACGGGATAAACGGCATCAACAACAACTATCTGAAGGTCTACGAGGAGCTGGTAGGCAAGTACACGGCGTTCTACCAGGCGTTTAGCGACAGGGTGCTGGCCGAGCTGGGTTCGTGGATCTCGTCCAATGACAAGGGAGACAAAATTACGCTCAATGTCTCGTCATTGAAAGACGCCTTAGAAAAACTGAAAACCGAGTTCGGTCTGGGCGCGAACGGCGCCTATAACGAAAAGGCGGTACTGTTCCCCCGCAGCGGCACCACCACCCAGCGCGAGGCAGAACAGTGGGCCAAGGAGCTGGGCCTGCCCACCTCGCCGGCGGATAAAAGCTGCGTTCAGGAGTCGCCGAAAGGCAGCGGCCAATTCGTGGTGGTGCTGGACATCAGCCCCATCGACAACATGATCAAGGCGCTGAATGATTTGCCGAACGGCGGCAAGGACCTGGACAACGCCAAGTTCCAGTCCTGGAAGGCCGGCTTCGACTCGCAAGAGGAGAAGATGAAAAACACGCTGCAGACGCTGACCCAGAAGTACAGCAACGCCAACTCCCTGTTCGACAACCTGGTCAAGGTGCTCAGCGGCACCATCAGCAGCTGCTTGGAAACCGCCAAGGCTTTCCTGCATATCTGATGATGGATGCCGTGGAAAAACAGATCTTCCCGGTCGAGGCCCGCGTGCTGGCCGTGATGGCGGCGACGCTGGGCGCCGATGTGGAGAGCATGCGCCCGCAGGCCAGCCTGGTGGACGAACTGTACGCCGACTCGCTGGAACTGCTGGACATGGTGATGGCGCTGAACGACGCGTTCGGCATCGAGATCGGCGCCGACGACATCGCCGGCATCCGCACGGTGGGCGATGTTTGCTCGGCGGTCCGGCAGCGGCTGGCCGCCTGAGCTCAGGATGATAGTAAGGATATCTCTATGAAAATACATTCGATGGGCGCCGGTTTCGCCCTGTTGGCTGGCCTGCTGACCGCGCCTTTTGCTCACGCCGCGGGCGGCGCGGAAGTGCGAACCGAGACATTGCTGAAGACCGAGCGCTCCTGGGATGGCGAGCTGTATAAAGCCTACCCGCATGGACAACCGGAGCTGACGCTGGTGCGGATCACGATTCCGGCCAAGACCAGCCTGCCTTGGCATCGCCATCCATCCCCGAACGCCGCGTATGTGGTAAGCGGAGAGCTGACGGTAGAGAGCCGGGACGGCAAGCATCGCAAGCTGCTGCGCGCCGGCGACACGCTGGCGGAGATGGCCGGCAGCCAGCACCGGGGCGTGACCGGCGATAAGCCGGTTGAGCTGTTGGTATTCTATGCCGGCGCCGCCGGCGTGCCGCTCAGCGTGAAAACGGAATAAGTCCCGGAGCTTCGCTCGAACCGCCTCCAGCCCTATCGGCCAGGAGGCGGTTTTCGCATTTCATGGCGCGGAAAGTATGGGTTGTGACCATTTTTTGAAAGTGGTTTTGGTGGCGTGCAATGAAAATACCCGCTCTATCCATGAAGCCAGAGGAAAATCCTTTCATGCAGCATTCTTTCCGCTTTCACATCGACCCAGCCTTGCTTGATCTTCTTTCCCGGACCGGGCTCGATGCGGGATTGAGCATCCGCGTGGGCCCATGGCGGGTGGCCGATCTTTCTCTGAGCGACGATGGCGTCGATGCCATCGTCGCCCATGGGGCTGCCTGCGTGGTCGAGTGCGTCAAGTCCGAAAGCGGGGCGTTGCATGTTTCGCTGAGCGCCGCGCAGGGATGGGCGCCTGAGGATATCCTGAAATCAATGCTGTCGCCGTGGCGCGCTTATCCTTTGCCGGAGCGACACGAACCGGGGGCGGATCATGTGATGCTGTCAGGCGCGTCGGGCGGAGGCTGGTAGCGCGTCTGTCTATCGGGCGTCAGCTGTCGGCGCGCGCCAGCGGCAGCTGGTCGAAGCGGGTGGAGTAGCAGGGCGAGCGCTGGTCCTGGCGCATGTCCCAATTGGGCGTCAGCGCTTCCGACGCCAGCTTGACGCAGCTGTGGCCGTATTCGCGGTTGATCGCGTCCATCGCGCGCATCAGCCGTTCCCGGCGCGGGTCGGGGGCGGCGGAAAAGAGGTCGGCCTGCGTCCGGCTGCGCGGAGATAGCTCCATCAGCACCACGCCCGCCTTCTGGTAGCGCAGACCGCGGCGGTAGATGGCGCGCAGCCCGGACAGCGCGGCGCGGGTCAGTTCGATGGTGTCGTCGCTGGGCTGGGCCAGCGGCACTACGGTGTAGCCGTGATAGGGATCGTCGCCGAAGGGGCTGGTTCGCGCGCTGACGCCCACCAGCCGGGCGGCGCCGCGCTGTTCGCGCAGCTTTTCGCCGGCGCGGGCGATGTGGTGGCTGATCGCGGCGGCGAGCACGGGGAAGTCGGAGGTTTTCTCGCCGAAGGAGCGGCTGGCGATGATTTGCTGGCGCGGCTGCGCCGTTTCCTCCAGGCTCAGGCAACTGATGCCGTTCAGCTCCGCCGCGGTGCGTTCCAGCGTCACGCTGAAGCGCCGCTTCAGCCATCCGGGATCGGCCAGCTTCAGCCCCAGCGCGTTGTCTATGCCGTTTTCCATCAGTTTGGCCGCCAGTCTGGGGCCCACGCCCCACACCTTGCCCACCGGCAGCCGGGACATCAGCGCGTCGGCCTCGTCCGGCGCCAGCCAGCGCCAGTCGAATACGCCATCGTCCCAGCCCTCCACCCGTTTGGCGACATGGTTGGCCAGTTTGGCCAGCGTCTTGCTGGCGCCGATGCCCACGCTGACCGGAATGCCGATGCGCCGCCAGACGTCCTCGCGCATCCGCCAGGCGAGCGCGTCGGCGTCCGGCGCGCCGGCCAGGTCCAGAAAGCACTCGTCTATCGAATACACTTCCTGGCCGGGCGCGTGCTGGGCCAGTACCGCCATCATCCGCCGGCTCATGTCGCCGTACAGCGTGTAATTGCTGGAAAATACCCGCACGCCATGCCTGCGGCACAGGCCGGCGATCTCGAAAAAGGGGCCGAACATCTTGAAACCCAGCGCCTTGGCCTCGGCGCTGGCCGCCACCACGCAGCCGTCGTTGTTGCTGAGCACTACGATGGGCTGGCCGGCGAGGTCGGGGCGGAACACCCGCTCGCAGCTGGCGTAGAAATTGTTGCCGTCCACCAGGGCGAACAGGCTCATCGGATTTTCCTCACGCAAGCGGTCACCACGCCCCAGACTTGCAATTCCTGGCCGTCGGCCGGGACGATGGGCGGGTAATCGGGGTTGGCAGCCAGCAGCGCGCAGCGGCCGTTCACGCGGCGCAGCCGCTTGACGGTGAATTCGCCGTCCACCACCGCCACCACGATGTCGCCGTGACGGGGCGGCTCGCCCTTGTCCACCACCAGCAGATCGCCGTCCAGGATGCCGTCGTCGCGCATCGAGTCGCCCCTAACCCGCACCATGAAGGTGGCCAACGGGTCGGCTACCAGATAGTCCTGCAGGTTGAGGCTGGCATCCATGCAGTCGTCGGCGGGCGAGGGGAAACCGGCGCGGACCGGGGACAGGGCCAACGGCAGCGCGGCGTTTGGGGTGGGTAGGCGAACGGACATGATGGCTGATTTGAAATTGTACAAAATCAAATTACGCGATTTGCCGCGCAAAGGCAACCGCCGTCGACGAACGGCGGCTCAGCCCACCTTGAGCAGGCGGCAGGTGTCGCGGCCGGCGGCCTTGGCCTGGTACAGGCCCTGGTCGGCGATTTCCAGCAGCCGCGCCGGGGTGATGTCCGGCATGTAGGCGTAGGCCACGCCTATGCTGGCGGAAACATGGTGGGTTTGCCCGGACAGGTCGACATCCCGGCGCAGCGCGGCCATCAGCTTTTCCACCACGGCGATGGCGGTCTGCTCCGCGTCCAGGCCTACCAGCAGCACCACGAATTCGTCGCCGCCCAGCCGGGCCACGTGGTCGGTGCCGCGCACATTCTGGCGCAGGCGCTGGGCGAAGGCCTTGATCAGCTCGTCGCCGGCGGCGTGGCCCAGGGTGTCGTTCACTTGCTTGAAGCGGTCTATGTCCAGGAACAGCAGCGCCAGCGACTGGCGCTTCAGGTAGTGATGCTTGATTTCGTCATCCAGCATGTCCATGAAGGCGGCGCGGTTGAGCAGGCCGGTCATCGCGTCCAGGCTGACCTGGCTGCGCAGCTGGATTTCGCGCGCCCGCGCCTGGGTGATGTCCCACACCATCACGTAAAAGCCGGACACGGTGCCGTTGGCGTGCTGCTGCGGGATGTAGCGCCCTTCGACGTAGCGCAGGCTGCCGTGCAGGAACATTTCCTTCTCGAACGACACGGTCTGGCCCTGCAGCGCCTGCTCGATGTAGGGGCTCACAGCCTGGTAGCTCTCCTCGCCCAGGAAGTCGCGCATGCTGCGGCCTATCACTTGTTCCGGCGGAATGCCAAACAGCCGCATATAGGTCTTGTTGCAGTAGCGGTAGCGTTGGTCGGCGTCGACGAAGGACACCAGCGCCGGGATGGAATCGGTCACGGTTTTGAGCAGCGCTTCGCGCAGCACCAGATCCAGTTCTGCCAGCTTCTTCTGGGTGATGTCGCGCACGCTGATGCTGATGCCGTCGCCGGCGTGGACGATTTCATGATGGATCCATATCGGGTGGACGGCGTCGAAGGCTCGCGGGACCTCCTCGGAAAGCGGTTGGCCGCTGTCCATCACCCGTTTGTAGCTGTCGAAGTGGTTGGGGATGGCGTGGGTTTCGGCCAGCGTCAGCCATTTCTGGCCGATCGAATCCGCCCGCCGCAGTCCCCACATTCGCTCCGCCTCGGCATTGAGGTAGACCACGCGGAAGTCTTCCACCTTGCCGTCGGCATCGCGCAGCGCCTCCATGATGACAAAGGCGTCCATATTGGCCTCGGCCGCGGTGCGGAAGCGTTCGGCGGCAAGTTCGGCCATCTGGTTGGAGCGAAGCACCTCCTTGAGCACGGGGCCGGTGCGGGTGCGCAGGACGGCGGCGCCCAGCGCCACCATGGCCAGCATGATCAGCGCGCTGGTTTCCAGCCCCTGCCGTATCGGCGCGAGAAGGTCGCCCACCTTGATCTTGTAGCTGAAGGCGAGGCCGTTGCCGGTCACCGGCTCATAGGCGCCGATCACGTTTCGGCGGGAGAAATCCACCGTATGCATGGTGCCGCTTTTGCCGGAAAAGGCGGGCCAGACGGTGAAACGGTGGATATTGCCGGCGATGGGGATGGTGCTGCCCTTGTCCGCCGGCGTTTGCGAGAAGCAGCGCAGATAGCGCTCGTCGCGCCCGCACAGCGAAAAGATGCCGCTCAGCGCGTCGTGCGGCGCGGTGTCCTGGACGATGCGGTCGAACATGTCCAGCCTTTGTTCCAGGCGTAGCCGGGCCGTTCCGGCCGAGGTGCGGTACACCTGCTCGGTGCGGTACAGATAATGCCCGTTCCACAGCAGCTGGGCGTTGGGTGGCGACAGCATCGGGGCGGATTGACGCGGGCGGGTTTCGAAATAGCCGGCCTGCGCCAGCGGGCGGCGGGCGGCGTCGAGAATGGCCAGACCGGTGACGCTGGTGCGGTTGAAGCCGGCCAGCGCGGCCGCGGCGGCGCTGGCGTCCAGCTTGCCCTGGCTGGCGCTTTCCAGCAGGGATTGGACATCTCGGCGCTGGAACAGCCGTCTGGCATCGCTGTCGGCCAGCTTGAACTGAGCCTGCAGCAGCGCGGCGCGCTGGCGCACGCTGTACGACATCACCGTGAGCAAGCTGCGCTGGTGGGCATCGCTGGAAATCCGGTAAACCAGCAGGCCGGTGGCGAGGGAGAGCGCCACCAGCAGCGCGGCGGCGGTGGACGACACCGCGCGCACCATGTCCTGGGAGCGGGGGTGGCGAAGCCGCCCGCGGCGGGACAGCCCATCCAGCCCCAGCGCGGCGACGATGAGGCCGGCGCTGGTCAACAGCGGCATCCGCACCGACGAGCCCCAACCGTACAACAACTCCAGATTGATCAGGTAGGCGGTTGCGCCCAGCGCGCCCAGCAGCAGCGGCGCCAGCGTGCAGATCCGCAGCGCGCGCCGGCGGCGGCGATCGGCGGGGTTCAGCAGCCAGATGCCCGCGGCGAGGAAAAGCAGCGCCAGCGCGGTGGTCGGAACCATCCGGCCGGGCAGGGGCGGCGCATCGTGCCGCCAGGCGTGCAGCGATGGGAAATCTATCCAGCGCTGGCCGGTCGCGGCCTCCAGCAGCGCCAGCGAGGCGATGAGCGGCAGCGGCGCCGCAGCCAGCCGCATCAGCCGCGGCCAGGGCGCCAGCAGCAGGGCCGCGCCGTACAGGGACAGACAGACGGCGGTGGACAGCACCATGTGGATGCTTTCCGGCGGGCCGATCTCGATCCGCAGCAGCCAGCCGGCGGCGGCGAACCCACCCAGCAGCGCGAGAAAGATCCCAGCCGCGCCGATGAGCAGTGCATGGCGGCGGCGCAGCAAGCGGTCAAGCGAACGAGCGACGGACGGGGGCACGGTGCGATCCTGCAAGCCTTGTTGGATGTCACTGAACGGAATGGTAGGACAAATATCCGGGCTATGCGGCGGCATGGTTTCCAGATGACGCTTTGCCAATTCGGATGCCAAAGGTATAGATTGTTCCGGCATGCCGGAGCCGCGCCGCGCGAGACGGGCATCCCGGTCCACAGAGGAGAGACCCATGAGAAGCCAGCTGTCAGGCGCGCCGCTCGTCGAGCGCCGCTCCATCGACTTCATTCCGGAAAACGAGCGGCATGGCCGCGTGTTCAGCCAGTTCACGCTGTGGCTGGCGGCTAATCTGCAGATCACCGCGGTCGTTACCGGCGCGCTGGCGGTGGCGCTGGGCGGCGACGTCGTCTGGTCTATCGCAGGCTTGCTGCTGGGGCAGGTCGTCGGCTGCGCGGCGATGGCGTTGCACGGCGCGCAGGGTCCCAGGCTGGGTCTGCCGCAGATGCTGGCCTGCCGCGCCCAGTTCGGCGTCAAGGGCGCGGTGCTGCCCTTGGCGCTGGCCTGCGTCATGTATCTGGGCTTCAACGCCACGGGCATGGTGCTGTCCGGCCAGGCGTTGGGCCAGCTGCTGCAGGTGAGCGACGGCGTCGGCAGCCTGCTGTTCGCGCTGGCGGTGCTGCTGGCCGCGTCGCTGGGCTATCGGGCGATACACCGGCTGGGGCGGGCGGCCAGCCTGCTCGGCCTGTTGGCTTTCTGCTATTTGTTCATGCGTTTGCTGGGGCGGGCGGATTTGCTGCCGCTGCTGGCGGCGAACGCCCGTTTCGAGCCGGCCGCCTTCGTCACCGCGGTATCGCTGTCGGCTTCCTGGCAGATCGCTTTCGCGCCCTATGTGTCCGATTATTCGCGTTACCTGCCGTCGGCCACCCCGCCGGCGAAGGTGGCGCTGGCGATAGGCTTGGGCTCCGGCCTGGGCGCGCAGATCGCGATGTCGCTGGGCGTGCTGGTGGCGGCGGTGGGCGGCGCGGCGTTCCGCGGGCGCGAGGTCGCTTATTTCGTCGGTCTGGGCGCGGACGGCGCCATCGCCGCCGCCTTGTTTTTCTGCGTGGCGTTCGGCAAGGTCACCATTTCCACGCTCAACGCCTACGGCGGCTTCATGTGCGCGGGCGGCATCGCTTCGGCCTTCGGCGCGCGGCCGGAAGCGCTGGGTCCGCGCCGGCGCTGGCTGATCGTCGCCGCGATGGCGCTGGTGTCGCTGGCCGTGGCCTTGTGGGCGCAGCAGGGTTTCCTGCCGCTGTTCAAGTCTTTCCTGCTGTTGCTGCTGGCCTTGTTCACGCCGTGGAGCGCGGTGAATCTGCTGGATTTTTATTGGCTGCGGGACGGGCGAATGGCGCCGTCGGCGCTGGAGGGAGCGGATTATCGCTGGCCAGGCCTGCTGGCCTATCTGGCCGGCGTGCTGTCGCAACTGCCCTTTATCGACAGCGCGCTGTTCCGCGGCCCCATGGTCCGCGCGCTGGGCGGAGCGGACATTTCCTGGCTGGTGGGCTGGCTGGCTGCGGCCGGTTTGTACTGGCTGATGATGCGCCGTCGCGCGGCCGCCTGGGCGGCCGCGCCCGGCGAGGGGGCCGCGGGCTAGGCGGCTACCACGGCCGCGCCGACGATGGGCATGCCGGCACTACCGGCGCGTTGCTGCCGGTATCGAGGAAGCCGTCGCTGATCCAGTGGCCGGCGGCGGTGCGGTTCCAGATGTCGGTGCGGCCCCAGACGCCGTCCACCGCCTCGCCGCGCGCGTGGCATTGCAGGGTCACCTGCTCGCCGCGGGCGGCGCGGCCGACGATGGCGGCGCTCAGGCTGGGGCCGCCGCGCAGGTTGACGTGGCCGTCGCTGCCGCGAGGCGTGGCGACGCCGCTGGCGCCGCCCGGGATCGGCGCCGGATCGGCGCCGGAGCCGTAGTTGGCCAGGCGGCCGCCCACGTTCACCCGGCTGCCGTTGCGCAGGGCGTAGCCTTGGTAGGCGCGGCCGCCGGCGAAGAACTGCCAGCCGCCCAGCCACTTGCGGTTCACCGGCTCGGCCTGGCCCTGGTGGATCAGCGAGAAGTGCACGTGGGGGCCGGTGGTGCTGCCGCCGCAGGGCAGGCCGTTGCCTATCTTGCCCAGGTAGGCGCCCTTGGCCACGCGCTGGCCGTCGGCCACCGTGTTGAGATTGATCATGTGGTAGTAGGTGGACGAGTAGCCGTTGTCGTGCACCAGCTTGACCAGGCCGCTGCCGTTGCGCAGGCAGCTCTTGTAGATCACGCCGGCCTGAGGCGCCAGCACCCGGCCGTCGCCGCCGGCGAAGTCTATGGAGTCGTAAGGCTGGCTCTCGCCGCTGTAGCCGTGCGGGCCGCCGGTCATGCTCCAGCTTGAGCCTTCCTGCCAGGGCAGGCCCAGGCCGGTGGCGTCCGGCGCCAGCCGCTTGGCCCGGATGGCCTGGCTGCGCCAGGCGCGCCGCTCGTCGGCGTTGAGCCAGCCGTCCGGCGCGGCCTCCAGCAGCGCGGCGAAATCATCCTCGCCCTCCAGCGCCAGCCGCCAGCCGTCGTCGGTCTGGCGCGCGAGGAACAGCCGGGATAGCGGCACCTTGTCCCCTGCCGCGTCGGCGGTGACCGGCAACGGCTGGGTGATGGAGCCCAGCACCCAGCGGTGGTCGGCGCTTTCCCGGTTGGCCTCCACTAGCGGCGGCGCGCCCTTGGCAAGGCCCGGGGGCGAGATTCTGGCCAGCGCGGCAGCGGCCTGCCGGTGGAGCGCGGGATCCCTGACTTCCTCGGCGGCGCGCGCGGGCGCCGCGCCCAGGGCGATCAGCAGTGCGGACAAACATGAAATGGCGGGTTTCATCATCATCGCGGACTCCTTGTCGTTCTGAACGGAAACAGCGGGAACGACCATAAGTCCTGTGATGTTTATTATCAGCTGTCCTTAATGGTGAGGGCGAGGCGGGAACCTTTCGGCGAAAGCGGCAAAGGCTGTCAGGCAAAGGAAAAGACCCGGCGGGCCGGGTCTGTCTTGGGGGGGCGAATCAGCCTTTCTGGCTGGCGTCCTGCAGATTCTTGGGACCGAAGGCGGAGGGTAGCAACGCGTCCAGCGTGGTGTCGATGATCTCGTCGCCGTCGCAGATCGAGCGCACGTGCATGGTGGGCCCGAACTCGTTCAATACCTGACGGCAGGCGCCGCAGGGCGAGGCCGGCTTGTCGGTAGGGGTGTAGATGCAGACTGCCACCACTTCCTGCAGGCCATGGTTGGCGCGGGCGGCGAAGATGGCGGTGCGCTCGGCGCAGTTGCTCAGGCCGTAGGAGGCGTTTTCCACGTTGCAGCCGATGTGTATCTTGCCGCTGCCGTCGAGGATGGCTGCGCCGACGGTGAAACGGCTATAAGGCGCGTAGGCTTGGTGGGCGGCCAGTTGCGCGGCCATTTCCAGTTCGGCCCATTGCTCGTTGCTGGGTGCTTGTTGCTTGCTGGTCATGCTGCCTCCATAGAACCGGATCGGCGCTGGATGATGCGCCAGGGGCAGGGCCTTGTCAATGCGACGGCCATGCCGCTCGAGTCAGGGTTTGCCAAGCGATTCTCCTTCAGCTGCATGATATGACACTTTGTCCTGGCGCAAGTGATGGGCGCAGTAATCCAGCATCGCCTCGGTCAGCGCCTGGGACAGCTCGGACTCCACCCGCCAGTGGTGCCAGTACAGCGGCAGGTCCATGTGCTGGCCGGGGAACAGGTCCACCAGCCGGCCTTGCGCCAGGTCGTCGTCCAACATCAGCTCAGGCAGCAGGCTGTAGGCGCCGCCCTGGCGGGTCAGCTCGACGAAGCCCTGGGCAGACGGCACGGTGAAGCTGGGGAAGCCGCCGTCGTAGCCGGCGGCCTGGCGCAGGAATTGGCCATGCACCGCGTCCTTGCGGCTGAACAGGATGCTGGGCGCGCGCGCCAGCGACGCATGGTCGACGCCGTCCGGAAAATGCCGAGCGGCGAAGGCCGGCGTGCACACGCACAGGTAGCGCATCGCGCCCAGGTAGTGCAGGACGCCGCCCTGGATCGGCGCCGCCCGGGTGCTGACGCAGCCCATCACGTGGCCGGTGCGCATCAGTTCATGGGTATGGTCCTGGTCGTCCAGCGCCACGTCCAGCAGCAGGTCGTGCGCCGCCGCCACCGGCGCCACCGCCTGCAGATACCAGGTGGCGAGGCTATCGGCGTTGACGCCCACCGCCAGCGTGGTGAACGCGCGCTGGCGCGGGGCGGGACTGAGCTTTTGCAGCAGCTGGTTTTCCATCAGCAGCAGCTGCTGGTAATGGCGCAACAGCTGGCGGCCGGCTTCGGTGGCGTCGGCCGGCGACGTGCGGGTCAGCACCGGCTGGCCTAGCTGTTCCTCCAACTGGCGTATGCGTTGCGATACCGCGGACTGGGTCAGAAACAGTTTCTTGGCGGCCTTGTCGAAGCCGCCCGTTTCCGCCACCGCGGCCAGGGTTTGCAGTTGTTTGGGATCGATCACGTGGATTGCCGGAAGATTTCTACGATAAGAGATCGTTTAATAATGCGGCCGGACTTGCTTAAAAGCCAGCGCCATGGCATGTTGCAGGCTTTGGCGGCGGCCTTGCCCAGCGCGGCTTTCCGGAGTGGGGCGAAGCGGTCGCCGCCGTGTTGGACAAGGTACAAGAAATACCTGCTCCTGGGCAGGTGGGCGAGACAGTAGGAGACGCGGTCGGGCAGGCCGCGCTCCAGCCACGACAGGCGCAGAAAACAATGCAAACGGATGAAATGGCACTCCTGGCGAACATGTGCCGCTTTGTCGGAATCCGGACCGAACATCTGGCGCAGCTGCCGCGCCACGCCGAAGCCAGCCTTGGCCGGCGCGATCTGCTGGGCAAAGAGTTGTACTGGCACTTGCTGAAAAGTCCCGGCGAAGCCGAGCGGCTGCAGCGGCATCACGGCTGCCGCCAGGATGAGTTGGCGGCCATGATGTTGGCGGAGTGGGATGCGCTGCTGCGCTTTCCGCTGGACGAGGCGGCGGCCGCGGCGCTGGTGGAGCAAGGCGAGCTGTATTGCCGGCTGGGCGTGAGCCTGGGCTGGCTGCAAGGTTTGTACGAGCGCTGCCAGCCGCATCTGCTGGCCAGCCTGGAGCAGGCGGAGGGCGGCGAGGCGGCGCGGCTGCTGCGCAAGCGCGTGCTGCTGGACCAGATGCTGAAAACCCATGGCTACCAGCAGGCGCTGAGGCGAGAAGCGTCGCGCCACGGCGAGCATTTCCAGGCGATGTCCGGCTTGTACGCGACATTGAGCGGCGTCAGCCTGGCCCTGGCCGACAGCGCCGACCGCCGCATTTTGCTGCAAACCGTCTGCGACGTCTGCGTGCGGGAGGCAGGCTTCGCGATGGCCTGGATAGGCCTGCTGGACGCGGAAGAAAAACGCGTGGAGGTGGCGGCGCTGTCCCGCGGCGAGCGGGTTTCCCTGTCCGGCGTGCTGCCCGCCCACGCCGAGGATGTCCAGGCGCCGGGGCCGGTGTCGCGCGCGCTGCGCAGCCGCGCCACCCAGATCAGCAACGACGCCCAAAACGATGTTTCCCTGCGCCCCTGGCTGGAAGAGCTGCGCCGCCAAGGCATAGGCAGCTTGATGGCGGTGCCGCTGCTGGTGCGCCAGCAGGTGGCCGGCGTGCTGGCGCTGCATGCCGGCGCGCCGGGTTTTTTCGATCAATCCCGCCGCGCGCTGTTCGAGCTGATGGCGCGCGAAGTCGGCCGAGGCCTGGAGCGCCATGACGCGTTGGAACGTAGCCACCGGGCTGAAACCGAGCTCGCCTTCCTGGCCCAGCACGACGCGCTGACCGGCCTGCCCAACCGCAAACGCATGCAGGAGCTGATCGACCGCTTGCTGCAATCGCGCCGCGACGGCGGCCAGGTGGCGGTGCTGGCTATCGCGGTGGAGGGCTTTCACGACATCAACGCCAGGCTGGGCTACGAAGGCGGCGATCTGGTGCTGTGCGAGATGGCGCGGCGGCTGCGCCAGGCCATCTATCCGTTCGGCCATGTCGGCCGGGCCGGCGCCGCGCGCTTCGTCGCCTGCTCCGAGCGCACCGACCGGCTGCAGGAACTGGTGGAAGAATTGATGGAGTTGCTGCCGCAGCCGGTGGACGCGATGGGCGCTCAGGTGGAGATACGCTGCAGCGTGGGGGTGGCGGTTAGCGGCGACGCGCTGTGCGACGCGGCAAACCTGCTGCGCCGGGCCGGCCTGGCGCTGAACCGCGCCAAGGAGGAGGGCGGCGGCCATTCCCGGCATTACGATGCGGCGATGGACGAGGAAATCCACAAGCTGCACGCGCTGCGCAGCGCGTTCGCGCTGGCCATCCCGCGCGGCGAGCTGGCGCTGTACTACCAACCCAAGATCAATCTGCAGAATCATCGCATCGAGGGCGCGGAAGCGCTGGTGCGCTGGGTGCGCGGCGGCCGCCACGTGCCGCCGGGCGAGTTTTTCGCCGCCATCGAACATACCAACCTGATGCGAGAGCTGGACTGGTGGGTGTTGCGCGAGGCGGTGCGGCAGATGGGAGAGTGGCGCCGGCGAGGGCTGTCGCTGCCGGTCAGCGTCAATCTTTCCGCCGCCACGCTGAAGCACGAGGACTTTTTGCTGGGGCTGGAGACGCTGCTGGAGGCCAATCCGCTGCCCAACGGCTTTTTGGAGCTGGAGGTGCTGGAAACCGTCACCCAACAGGAGGCGGAACAGATCACGGCCAAGCTGGAGCGCTGCCGCGACCTGGGCCTGTCCATCGCGCTGGACGACTTCGGCACCGGCGCGTCGTCGCTGGTGCATTTGCAGCAGCTGCCGTTCGACACCATCAAGATCGACCAGCGGTTCGTGCGTTTGCTGCTGGACATGCCGGGCAACGAGGCCATTATCCGCAGCATGCTGTCTTTCGCCCACTACACCGGCCGCAAACTGGTGGTGGAGGGGGTGGAAAGCCGGGCGATCTGGAGCCGGCTGCGCGAGATAGGCTGCCACGACGGCCAGGGGTACGGCATTTCGCCGCCTTTGTCCGCCGATGAGCTGCCGGAGTGGCTGAGGCAGTGGAGCAAGGGTGTTTGTATTAATTCTGCTTATGTATCATGATTTTTATTAGTTTTACTTAATACGTGCCACTGGTTAATCTGCCTGCAAATAGTTTGGAGCAGGCAATGTTCAATTTCAGTGTTTTCCTTTCCGCGCTGGGGATTTCGTTCAGCCAGATCGTCGGCATCGGCCCGCAAAACGCTTACGTGCTGAGACAAGGCATAGGCCGCAGCCACGTGCTGCCCATCATCGCCATCTGCATCGCCGCCGACGTGTTGCTGATCGCCGCCGGCGTGCTGGGCGTGGGCAAGGTGGTGGCCGGCATCCCCGGCTTCATCAGCGTGGTCACCTGGGCGGGCGCGGCCTTCATTTTGTGGCTGGGTTTCAAGTCCTTCCGCTCCGCGATGAACGCTGGCGGCATGTCGCTGGAGGGCGGCGTGGAGCGAGATCGGAAGAGCGCCATCCGCACCATCCTGGTGGTGACGCTGCTCAATCCCTTTGTCTGGCTGGACACCGTGGTGCTGATCGGCAGCGTGTCCTCGGTATACGGCGAGCATGGCGCGCTGTCCTTTTTGATGGGCAGCCTCAGCGCCTCGGTGCTGTGGTTCGGCGCCATCGGCCTGTTCGCCGGCAAGCTGGCGCCGCTGTTCACCAAGCCGGCCAGTTGGCGGGCGCTGGACTGCGTGATCGGCTTCGTGATGTTGTTCACCGCCGCCATGTTGATCTACAACTACGGGCTGTCCGCGCCGCTGCCGCTGTAATCGCCCAGCGCCTCCCGCAGGGCTTGGACGGCGGGCAGCTCCAGCGCCTGGGGCGCATGGCATAGGCCGATGCGGCGGTTCGGCTTCGCGCCGGCCAGCGGAATGGCTTCCAGGCCGGGATGGTCGTCGGCCAGCGAAGCCGGCAGCAGCGCCGCGCCCAGCCCGGCTGCCGCCATGTGGGCGGCCAGCCGCAGGCTGCCGGCGCGGGCTGCCGCCGCCAACGTCGGCGCCGCGGCGCCGTGCAAATCCAGCAGCCGCTGGTGGCTGGGGTGGTCGGGACAGACGATCCAGTCCGGTTCGTTCAACTGCGAGATTTCCACGCGCTCGCTTGCCGCCAGCGGATGGCCCGTCGGCACCGCCAGCACGAAATCCTCTTCCCACAAGGGCAGAAACAGCTCGTCTTCGCAGCGGCCATCCTCTGGCGCCAGCCTCGCGTCGCCGCAACACCCTTCCCGAATCTCCAGCAATATCGCCGGCTCGGCGCGCGCGGCGCGAGCCAGCAGCGTCTCCAGCTGGCCGCGGCCCACGTCCGGGTCCACCCCCAGGCATAAGGGCGGGCAGTCGCGCCGCTGGCGGAACATCCGCGCCAGCGCGTCGGCCTGGGCCAGCATCCTGCGCGCTTGCGGGTAGAGCAGGCGCGCGTCCTCGCTGACCTCCACGCCGCGCGGCAGCCGTTGGAACAGGGTGGCGCCCAGTTCCTCCTCCAACTGGCGTATGGTGACCGACAGCGTGGGCTGAGTGACGAACAGCCGCTGCGCCGCCAGCGTGACGCTGCGTTCTTCGAATACGGCGACAAAAGCCTTCAGTTGGCGAATATCCATAGATGTTATCTATATCTGTCAGTGATTTTTATCATTTTTCAGCAGGTTTATTGGTGAATATACTGCATGGCATGAGTTTCGCATCGATAAATTTTATGGAAGGAGTGTGTCCATGAACAAACCCCTGATCGTGATCACCGGCGCCAGCTCCGGCATCGGCGCGGCTGCCGCCAAATTGTTTTCCCAGGCGGGCCACCCATTGTTGCTGTTGGCGCGCCGCATCGAGAAATTGGAGGCGCTGGAGTTGCCCGACACGCTGTGCCGCCAAGTGGACGTGACCGACCCCGACCAGTTGCAGGCCGCTCTGGCGGAGGCCGAGGCCAAGTTCGGGCCGGCCGACGCCATCGTCAACAACGCCGGCGTGATGTTGTTGGGCGCGATGGTCCAGCAAGACCCGGACGAGTGGCAGCGCATGCTGGATGTCAACGTCAAGGGCCTGCTCAACGGCATCCACGCGGTCTTGGCCGGCATGGCCGCCCGCGGCCGCGGCACCATCATCAACATCAGCTCCATCGCCGGGCGCAAGACCTTTCCCAATCATGTGGCCTATTGCGGGACGAAGTTCGCGGTGCACGCGATTTCGGAAAATCTGCGCGAGGAAGTGGCGGGCAGCGGCGTGCGCGTGATCACCATCGCGCCGGGCGCGGTGGAGACCGAGCTGCTGGGTCACACCACCGACGCGGCGATCAAGGCGGGCTACCAGGAGTGGAAGCAGCAGATGGGCGGCGTGCTGGAGGCTGACGATGTGGCCGAAGCCATCGCCTACGCTTACGGCCAGCCGCAACGCGTGTGCGTGCGGGAGATCGTGCTGGCTGCCACCGGGCAGCAGGCGTAAATGGGGCAGGCCGGGCGCTCAGCGTCTGGCCAAGGAGGCAAGGGAGAAGGGCGGGACGCGTATGCGGCCCGCCCTTTTGCATGGATATTTTCACTACGAAACAAATGTAATTTTTAGGTAAAACAACAACATATAGTTAGAATATCAAATTGAAATTATATAAATAATAATTCTTTCCGGAATGATTATTCATTTGCCATAAAAAAAGCTCCGTGACGCAACACTCAAGGAGAAAGAGATCATGACAAGGAAAATCATTATGCTGTGCGCGCTTGGCGCGGCTTTGGCGGGCCAGACCGGCGCCGCGCTGGCCATGCCGGTCAACAACAGCTACATCCAGTCCAGCGCCAACGAGATCCGCGGCTTCCTCGGCTCTTACGCGCGGCCGACGGTGTACGTGGATCAACGCGCCTGCGGCGAGCCGCAATCCAGCGCGATGGCGTGCGGGCCATACACCATCAGCGTGGGCACCGGCTTCCTGCAGCAGCAGGAAAACAGCTACGGCAACTACGTGGCCAAGTTCATCCTGGCGCACGAGTGGGGCCATTCGGTGCAGTTCGCCAACAATATCTATAAGCAAGCGCCGATGCAGGAGCTGCAGGCCGATTGCGTAGGCGGCACCTTCGCCAAATACGCCGAGAGCAATCTGCGCTATCCAAGCTTCATCGAGAACGCCGTGGTCTCCGCGCGCAACGCAGCCGACTACGCCGAGCACGGCACGCCGTCGCAGCGCGACTATTACTCGCGCTACGGCTACGCCAACGGCTTCTCCGCCTGCATGAACAGGATCTGACGATGAAGAGGGCAACCGCGTTGCTCGCAGCGGCCGCAGGGACGGCGGCCGCCGTGGCATGGTTATGGCTGCCCGCTCGCACCGCGATGACGGACGGCGCTTCGGAAGGGACGCCGTCCGTCGCGGCGAGCGCCAAGGGAGAAACGAGACGGGGCGGGCCGGCGGGGAGCGGCGCGAAAGTATCGGCCGATGGCTTCAGCTTCGCGGTGGGCGGAGATCCATCGGCCTCGTCGCGGCAGCAGGACGCGGCCTCGCCAAGGGAAGCGCCGGCGGAGCTGGCGCGCAAGCAACAGTTGCGCAAGCTGGGCTACGCGATCGCCGCGCGCTATTACCAGATGTCGTTGTCCGATCTGCGCATGGCCGCTAGCCGCGGCGATCCGCAAGCGTTGACGCATCTGGCCGAGCGCTATCTGTTCCAGCTGGACGGCAAGCCCAAGGAACCGGATTACCAGCCGGATTTCCGTTATCGCGAGGAGGCGCGCGAAGCGCTGCAGCAGGCGTATGCGCGCGGCAACCTGCACGCGGCGGCCATCATCTCGGAGAGTTATCTGTTGGAGAAAAAGCCGGAAGAGGCCGCCGCCTGGAACCTGGTGGCGCGCCGCTCCGGCGACGCGCTCAGCGCCGATTGGCTGCTGAAAACCAAGGACTACCAGGCCTTGACCGAGCAGCAGAAGGCCGGCGCGGCGCAACGCGCCGACCAGCTGTGGCAGTCTCTGCAGCAGCGCAAGGCCGCGGCCAGGTAGTCTGAAGGGACGCGGCGCTTCAACGCGGCCTGCCGGGCCGGGGCGAAGCGCCGCGCACCTCGAACTTCACCGCTTGAACCACCTTGCCGTCCCCGCCTCGCAGCTCCAGCCGATGCCTGCCCGGCCAGGGGAACCAGGCCAGTTCCGCTCCACTTCCCAGCCGTTTCCCGTCCAGCCACCATTGCGGCTTGGCCACGCCGCGCGCGCGAAGGACCATGCGCTGGTTGGTCGGCGGGATGTCGGGGTCGAGCGCGAAGATGCTGCCGTCCACCGGCGCGGCGATGCCCGGCGTCAGGTCGGCGGCGGAACCTTTTTGCGGCACGATCAGCGCGCGTTGGGTGCCGGCCAGGAACCATTCGGTCCGTGGCGCGGCCACGTCGCCTTGGTAGCGCACCTTTTGACGCACCAGGCCGGGCGGCGGGACGGGCGGCGGCAGCGGCGGGGCCGATTGCTGGGCGCGGTCCAGCACGGTTTGCCACACCGGCGCGGCGCCGTGCATGCCGGACACGTCCCACATCGGCTCGCCGCTGGCGTTGCCCACCCAGGCCGCGACGGTGAAGCGGCGCGAAAAGCCGACTGCCCAGTTATCGCGCATGTCCTTGCTGGTGCCGGTCTTCACCGCGCTCCAGTAGCGGGTGGACAGCGCGCTTTCCAGGCCGAAGGTGAGCGCGCGCGCGGTGCGGTCGGACAGGATGTCGGCGATGATGAAGCTGCTGGCCGCGTCCAGCCGGCGTTCCGGCTTGGGCTTGGCGTCGGCCTGCGTCCAGCGCGCGGGGCTGGCCAGGCCCTGGTTGGCCAGCGTGCGGTAGGCATTGGCCAGGTCCAGCAAGCGGATGTCGGCCGCGCCCAGCGCCAGGCTGTAGCCGTAGTAGTCGCCGTCCTCGGTCAGGCTGGAAAAGCCCAGCTTGACCAGCCGGTCGCGCGCGGCATTGGGGGTGACCATTTCTATCGTCCGCACGGCCGGGATGTTCAATGACGAGGCCAGCGCGGTGCGCACCGGCACCAGGCCCTTGAAGTCCTTGGAGTAGTTTTGCGGCGCGTACAGACCGCCGCCGGTCTGCAGGTCCAGCGGGCTGTCGTCCAGCAGTGAGGCCGCGGTCAGGTAATGCTTCTCCAGCGCCTGCTGGTAGAGGAAAGGCTTGAGCGTGGAGCCGGCCTGGCGCAGAGAGGTGACGCCGTCCACCTGGGCGGCGTTGGACAGGCCGCGGCCGCTGGAGCCCACCCAGGCCAGAATGTCGCCGCTCTGATTGTCGAGCACCACCAGCGCGCCGTCCTGCACATTGCGCTGCGACAGCGCGGACAGGTGGCGGCGCAGCGCGGCGGCGGCGAAGCGCTGCAGCGGCAGGTCCAGCGTGGTGGCCACCCGGCTGCCGGCGGTAAAGTGACGCGCCTGCTGCAGCTTCTGCGCGAAGTGCGGCGCGTCCTGCTCGGCCAGCGGGTTGGCGGCGCGGCTGCGGGCCAGGGCCTGCGCGGCGCGCACGCCCAGCGCCGCGCAGTCCGGCTTGCGGCCCATGCCCTGCAGGATATGGCAGGCGCGGCCGGCCACCTTGTCCGGCGCGGCGTTGGGCGCGCGGATCAGCGCCACCGCGATGGCCGACTCTTCCAGATTCAGCCCGGACGGCAGCTTGCCGAACAGCGTGGACGACAGCGCGGACAAGCCTACCAGCTCGCCGCGGAAACCGACCAGATTGAGATAAGCCTCCAGGATTTCCGCTTTGGTCCAATGCCGCTCCAGCCAGGCGGCGGACCAGGTCTGGCCCATCTTCTGCCACAGGCTGCGCCCGCCCTTGCTGACTTTCAAATCGTCGTCCAGCAGTCCGGCCAGCTGCATGGTCAGCGTGGACGCGCCGCGGGTGCGGGTATTCCACAGATTGGCCCAGGCCGCAGCCGCCGCGCCGGACCAGTCCACGCCGCTGTGTTGGTAAAAGCGCTTGTCCTCGGACAACACCAGCGCCTGGCGAAAGGCGGGCGAGGTATCGGCCAGGCCGACCCAGTCCTGCCGCCGCGCCTGCTTGTCGACGCGCAGCCGCTGCAGGACCTGGCCGTGGCGGTCCAGCAGCGTCACGTCGGACGGTTGCCAGGCGGCTTTTACCTCCTTGAACGTGGGCTGGGCCCAGGTGGGGGCGGAGAGGAGTGCGAGGGTGAGTAGGCAGGCGTTGGCTGGGGTCACTTCGGTTGCTTTTCTGGTGGCTGGAAGAATGCATTGGGGTTTTGCGCAGGGCGTCCGCTGGATGCGCCCGTGCATTGTATGTCGATGACGCTGCGCCGGATATCGGTAAAAGCAAAAGCGTGGCCAGAAGCATCGCCTAGACAG
Organism: Chromobacterium phragmitis; assembly: GCF_003325475.1. Taxonomy (NCBI): domain Bacteria; kingdom Pseudomonadati; phylum Pseudomonadota; class Betaproteobacteria; order Neisseriales; family Chromobacteriaceae; genus Chromobacterium; species Chromobacterium phragmitis. Next base: position 4,214,533 of record NZ_CP029495.1, on the reverse strand, counting down.
CCGGCTCTCGGCAAAGTCTTGTCTTTGTGATGCCGATTGCCGGAACGGCGAAGTCGGGAAGAGATTCGCAGAACGAAGCCAGGGCAAGTCTTGGTACGGATTATATGGGTAACTGCTTGTCGAATTATCTCAGCCTGAGTTTTTTGCGCCAGGATTCCTTTTTTGTTTTTGCTATATATCATTACATTGACTCTATTGCGGTCTGGAGCAGAATGTGAAAATGAAACTGATTCTTCTTATGTTTCTTGCGTCGATGGCGGCGAGCGCGCAAGTGCTTTTTATCCAGTATCCCAAGCCTGAGTCGAGCGGGGATAGACGGTATGCCGATTATTACTGGTCTGTCTTGCGTTTGGCTATGAAGAAATCGCGTAGCAAGTTTGGAGCTTATGAAATACGCGAGTCTGCAGTCGACATGAATGAGAGAAGAGCCAAGAAACTTATCGAAATGGGCGGCGATGGCATAGATATCATGGTGCATGGGAATATATCCACTTGGGGCGCCAGTCTGAATCCGGTTCGGTTTCCTTTGGACAAGGGCGTGTTGGGATATAGAATATTCCTGTTGCGCAAGGATACCTGCGAAGAGATGCTCGCCCGCGCGAACAATAATCTGAAAAATTATACCATAGGGCAGGGCAGTGGCTGGGAGGATATAGACATATTGAGGGATGCCGGATATCGCGTAGTTGATGGCGGTAGTTATGAAAACTTGTTCAAAATGCTGAGCGAAGGACGGTTTGATCTGTTTTCGCGCGGGGTCAATGAAATTAAAAAAGAGCTGGATGGAAACAGAGGCATTCACCCCAATTTGACGATTGAGCCAAGGTATGCGATATACTATCCCTTGGCCCGATATTTTTATGTTGCCAAGACAAAAAAAGGGGAAGAGATTAAAAAAAGGCTTTTGTATGGCCTGAATGGAATCAATAGGGATGGAAGTCTGGATAAGCTGTTTAATGAGGTGATCATTCCGACCATCAGCGATTTGCACATTGGGTCCCGCGAGATTTTTTACATAAAAAATCCTTTCATTACCGAGCGGGATAACAAGATTCTGAACGAAAATCTTTTTCGGCCCGCGCGCGAGCCGGTGCGAAAATTTCAGTGTGAATGAAAATCAGATGCCGAGTCGCCGATTTTGAATTCTGGGGCGTCGATAATGCCAGTCTCGGCGCGAGGACGCGCACGTTGCCAAGCAGCTTGCCTATTGCTGTTTCCCGGGGCGGTGTTTGGAGCGGCTAACCAAGCCCCTGATGCGGCGTTGCGCCGACTTTTCGTACTGCTGGCGCTGTCTGCGTCGACGCGCCTCACTTCAGTCGTAAAACTGCGTTTGTAAGCCACGCTTAAGGGCCATCATGCGGGCTCTTTATTCATTGGCAAGCGATGATGGCTGCTATAGAGGAACTTAGCATTTCTCTTGTGTGGCTAAGTTGTTGATTCTGCGGATTCGTGCGTTCGGCTGACCAGAATTCTGAAAATGGGCGTTCTGCCGTTCTGGGAACGACATGCAGGTGGAAGTGGGTCAGCTCATTGAAGACGCCGCCATTCTGGCAGAGGGTGATGCCGTCCGGGCGGTATAGCAGCTTGATGGCCCTGGAAACGATCTGGGATGTTTCCATGACGGTTTTCGCCAGGGGATCGTCCAGTTCTTCCAGCTCCACCGCGTGTCGCTTGGGAACGATCAGCGCATGCCCTTCGCTGAAGGGATCGTGGTCGAGCAGGCATGTCACAAAGTCGTCTTCGTAAACTGTGTGTATGGTTTCCCGGCCAATGGCCAAACGGCGTCCCAGGCATTTCATCTTCCTCCCCTTATCATGGCGCGCATGAGGCCTCTCCTCGAAAATGAAAGGAGAGGCCATCACCTCATTTGCCGCCGTCCACCACCTTGAATACCCCGTTCGGCGACATGCCGAACACGTCCGGCGCGTACATCGCCTCCACCCGGGTCGGCGGCAGTTTGAAGACGCCGGGGTTATTCAGCCGCATCGTGTACTCCACCTTCAGCTCGCCGCGCGGCACGTAGCTGTAGTAGGCGCGATAGCCGGCGAAGCGGCGTTCGATGTAGTCGGCGTAGTCGCCGCCGTTGCCGGACTTGGCGTCGATGGCCGAGTCGCGGCCCAGGCCGCTGCCCTGGATCGCCGCGCCGGCCGGGATCGGGTCATCCACCACCACCCAGCTCATGTCGCTTTGCGCCTGGATGACCAGCGTCACCTTGACCACGTCGCCGGGCTGATATTGGCCGTCCACCTTCTGGCTGACCGGCGTCAGCGTCTTCTTGATGCTGTAGCCTGCGTAACGCGCGGTTTTCAGCGGGATGGCGGCTTCCGCCTGGATGGTGGCCCACGGGGCGCCCGAGCCGGCGTGCTTGAGCTGCAAGCTGCCGGCCGCTGCCGGCCAGGGCAGCAGGCCCAGTTGCTTGACGCCTTCCTGCGGCCAGGCGAGGCTCAGGCTGGAATTGCCGAGGACGGCGCGGGTCTGGCCCGCCACCGGCGCGGTTTCGAACTGGCGCGAGAACTGCGCGGCGGCCAGAGATCCCCACAGATTGGCGGTGGTGGTGCCCCAATGGCCTTTTTGCTGGCGGGCGAGCAGGCCGGTCAGCAGGCGCGGCATGTCGGCCTGCCAGTCCGGCAGCTTGCGCGCGGCCAGCAGCAGCTTGGCGGCGTTGACGTCGCCGTTGCCCATCAGCCACCAGGCGTAGTCGCTGGCCTCGGTGCTGAAACCCATCTTGGTGCCTTGGTAGGTCAGGCGGGCGCGCAGCAGGTTGGAGGCTTCCGCGCTGCGGCCGGCGCGCTGGGGGATGTCCGCCGCGCGGTTCAGCAGCGACAGCCAGTCCACCAGCATGGCGGTGCCCATCTTCTGTGGGTTCAGGTCCAGCACGTCCAGCATCGCCGGGCGGAAGCGGCCGTAGCGCGACAGCGCGTCCATCGCCGCGAGCCGGCGCGCGTCGGCGTCTTGGCGGCTGGTGGGCAGATCGCGCTTGAGCTTGCCTTCGACGAAGGCGGACAGGCCGTCCAGCATTTTGCCGCGCGGACCTTCCGGGATGGCCATGCCGGATTCGTTGGCCACGGACAGCAGGTAGCTGGTCAGCACGTCGCTGCCGCGGTCCGGCGCGCCTTCCCCAAGCGGGAAGTAGGCGGCCAGGCCGTTGCCGTCCAGATACAGCGGCAGCTCGCTCATCAGTTGCTCCCAGCGTTTGCCGTCGGACAGGCCGATGGCGATGGAGCTGCGCTGCTCCAGGCAGGCGTAGGGGTAGTCCTCGAACCAGCGGCGCACGCCGGGCAGGCTGTTGCCCAGTTTGGCCTGCAGGCTGACGCGGATGCCGCCGCGGCCCGGCAGCGCGCCCGGCGGCGGCGCCGCGGGGATGGCCAGATCGGGCGACACGCGTTGCAGCGTGGCCTGTTCCACCGTCACCGGCACGGCGGGGTCGACCTGCTGCTTGACCGCCAGCTTGTCGGCGGCCTTGCCGTCCACTTGCTGGGCGGCGAAGGTCCATTGCGCCTCTTTCAGGCCTTCCGGCACCGTCACATTCCAGCTGACCAGCCGCGCCTCGCCCACCGGCAGGCTGATTTCCCGGGCCGGCAGCGCTGGGAGGCCGGACGCGGCGGCGGAAACCTTGATCTTCAGCGGCTTCTCGCCGCCGTTGCGCACGGTGACGCCGGCCTGGAACTGGTCGCCCTCGCGCGCCAGCGGCGGAATGCCGGAAGTCAGTTGCAGATCTTGCGTGACGTTGAAGCCGGATTCGCCAGTGCCGAACATGTCATTGCCGACATCGGCCACCGCCACCAGGCGGAAGCGGCTGAGGGCGTCGTTGGTGGTCACTTTGACGCGGGCGCTGCCGTTGGCGTCCAATTTCACGCTGGGTTGCCAGGTGAGCAGGGTGTCCAGCAGCTCGCGCGTCGGCGCTTTGCCGCCGCCGCCGCCCGGCGGCAGCGATTTGCGGCCGTAGTGGCGCTTACCCACCACCTCCAGCTGGGCGGTGGCGGTTTCCACGCCGTAGCTGTGGCGCTGGTACATCGCCTGCATCAGCTCCCAGCTGTGGTTGGGTTGCAGCTCCAGCAGCGCTTCGTCCACCGCGGCGAAGGCCACCTCGGTGCCGGCCGGGGCCGGCTTGCCATTGGGCAGCTTCACCTTGATGGCAACTTCGGCGGTCTCGCGGATGCCGTAGCTCTTCTTGGCCGGCGTCACCTCCACGCTCAGCCGTTTGGCGGCGTCGCCCACCTGGATTTCGGCGATGCCGTATTTGAAGGCCGGGCGCGACAGGTCCACCATCGCGGTCGGCGGCGCATAGTCGCCGCCTTCGTTCCAGTAGGCGTCCCACCATTCCGACGGGCTCTTCCAGCCCCAGGTGAAGAACGAGTACCACGGCACGTCACGCACGCGGCCGCGGACGGCCAGCACCGACACGTAGACGTTGGGCGTCCAGTCGGGGCCGATTTTCAGTTCTACCGTCGGGTCCTTGCCTTCCAGTTCCACCACGCGGGTTTCCAGAATGCCTTCGCGCTCGATGGCCAGCCAGGCGGTGGCTTTGCGGAAGGGCATGCGCACCTGGAAGCGGGCGGTTTCGCCGGGCAGGTAGCTGGTTTTCTCGGGCAGGATGTCGATGCGGTCGTTGTTGTCGACGTCGAACCACAGTTCGTCATGCTTGCTGACCCACACCGATTGCGCGGCCTGGGCGACGTTGCCCTGGCCGTCCTTGGCTTCGGCGATCAACTCCATGTCGCCGGCGTCCTTGAGGTTGATGTCGCAGAACACCAGGCCGCGGGCGTCGGACGTGCCGCTGCACACCTTGCCCTTGTCGTCGGTTTCCTCGTTGTGGTCCCAGGCGTAGAAGCCGCCGACCAGCCTCTTGCGGCTGGACAGGTAGCGGTGCTCGCGCAGCGTCACCTTGACGTCCTGGTTGGCGACAGGTTTGCCCGCGGTGTCCAGCACCACGGCTTTCAGTTTCAGCGCGCGGCCGGCGGTGATCCAGCTGTCGACGCTGACGCCCACCTGCAGCGCGGCCGGCCACAGCGGGATGCGGCGGGTGAGGGTCTGGGTTTCGCCGTTGGGATCGCGGTAGGCGGCCTCGGTCACCAGATCGTAGCGGCGGTCCAGCTTGGGCAGCTTGTCGATAGCCACCTTGCCGTTGCCGTTGGCGTCCAGCTTCAGCGCGGCCTTGTCCAGCACCACCTTGCCATCGAGCGAGCCATCGCTGTTTTCGCGGCTGCGCTGCGGGGGCGAGAAGGTGAAGCCGTCGTAGGCCTTGAAGTGGGTATAGCTGTCGGCCAGCATCGCGCTGACCTCCACCGGCCAGTCCTTGGCCGGGCCGCCGTTGCCCCAGGACATCGACACATTCAGCGGCACTTGCTTGGCGCCGATATTGGCGCCCTTGGCGGTGAAGATGCGGCCGGTCATCACCGGCAGGCGGAATTCCTCGACGCGGAAGCCGCCGCTGCGCAGCGAATAGCCGTCCAGCTCCGGACTGGCCGGCTTGGCCTTGTCGTCCGGGCCGCGCGTGCCCTTGCGTTCCAGATACAGTGTGTACTCGCCCAGCTTGGCCTCCTTCGGCAGCGCGTAGCTGCTTTCGGCGTAGCGGCCGTTGCGCCAGGCTAGCGGCAGGTTGATTTCATCGCCGCTGCCGTCATGGACGATGCGCAGCTGTTGCGGCAGTTGGCCGGGTTTCAGCTGAACCAGGCCCTTGCCGGCCTGCACTCGCAGCAGATGCTTCATCGACACCGTTTCGCCGGCGCGGAACAGCGGGCGGTCCAGAATGGTATGGGCCAGTATGGACGGGTTGTCGTTCCATTGGGTGGGGAAGGGGAAGCGCCAGGATTCGATGCCGCGGTTCCAGCCGGATCGGACGAAGGACACGTCTTCGTTGCCCTGCGCGTCTTTGGCGCGGGCGGTGACGAACAAGCCGGACAGCGCCTCGTCGGACGAGCATTCGCCGCCGTTCAACTGCTTGTTGATGCTGGCGATGCCGTTTTTGTCGGCCTTGCCGGACCACAGGGTCTCGCCCTTGCAGTCGTAGACGCTGATTTTGGCGTCCGGCACCGGCTTGCCCTTGTCCAGCGTGGTCACCCAAACCGACGCGTTTTCGCCGGAGCGCTTCAGATGCACGGCCATATTGGTGACGAGGGCGGCGGTGCGCACGTACATCGGCTTGTCAGCGCCCAACAGCGATTTGCCCAGCAAGCGGGACGATACCTCCACCACGTAGAGGCCGGGCTTGGGCAGCGGGATGCCCACCACCTCGAACGGCCACTTGCCGTTCTTGTCCGGCTGGGTCGGCAGTTTCAGCGGCGCGGCGTCGCGGTTTTTATTCAGCAACGACACGCGCCGGCTCTCTATGGTTTTGTCCTTGCCGGCAGGCAGATTGCTTTCATGGTAGCGCTGCACCTTGGCCAGCCACTCCATCATGTCGGCGTCGTTCAGCACGTGCAGCGCCTTGCCGCCCAGCTGTACCGACTGGACTTTCAGGTTGGCTTCCACGCCGCGCAGCGTGATCGGCAAGGCGGCGTCGGCGCCGGACTCGATGATGCCGAACGGCGCGGCGGCGAATTTGGCCAGCGGCGGGTAGTCGCCCAGCTTGAACGCGAGCGGGAAGCGGCCGGCGTTGACCAGCGGCCGGCCCACTTCGTCGCGGAAGTCCTTGGGCAGCGTCAGCGTCAAGGTTTCCAGCGGCGGGAACGGCGGCGCGAAGCTGACGCTGTCCACCGGCTCGCCCTTGCTGCGCTCTTGCGGTTGGGGCGCGCGATCTGCGCCGCCGCCGGACAGGCGGATGGCCATCGCCAGCTTTTCCGGCACCGGCGAACTGAAGTTAAGGATGATGGGCTTGAACGGAATGCAGGCGCCCTTGGCGCTCTCGCGCTGGCAGCTCATGTTGGCGCTGAAGGCGGGGCGCACCTGGAAATCCAGCTTGTCCGGCTTGCCGGCGCCGCGCAGGTGGACCAGCGACAGCTTGCTGTCCGGCGCCAGTCGCTGGTCGCAGCGCACGGTCAGCACGCGGGCGGCGTCTTTTTGCAGGTCCAGGTGCTTGAGCAGCGCCGCGCGGTCGGCGCTGGCGAGCGGCCGCACCGGGACGCGCTCCGGCAAGCTCGACGACTGGCAGTACAGCGAGGACGGCGACACATTGGCCGCGTTGAATTTCAGCGCGAAGGCCTGATCTTCCTCGATCCGCCCCTCGTCCGGCCAGTGCCGGCTGATGATGGGCAGGCCGGTGAAGAAGCGGAAGGCTGGTCCGGCCACCGGATTGCCCTGCATGTCCTTCAGGCCGGGCTTCAGCGTGAAGCGGCAATCGGTGTTGGCGGCCGGCGTTTCCGGCAAGTCCAGCGCCCAGGTCTTGTCGTCCACCCAGTGGGCCTTGCCTTTCAGGCCGCAGCTCCAGGAAAAAGGCGCCGGCGCCGCGCTGTTGCCCAGCGCGATCATGCTGGCGGAGAAGGTGGCGCGCACCTGGCTGATTTCCTTCGCTTCGCCCTGAGGGCTGAAGGTGGCCACGCCAGCGTGAGAGGCGGCGGGAGCGGCGAGGGCGGCCAGCATCAGGCCGCGGCGTATCAGAGTTTTCATGACGTCACCGGTGGACGAAAAGGGGCGCGAGGCGCGGTTCGGGTCGGGGCGGATCATTCTTTCAGGATATTTTTCCTGGCGGAAATGGCAATTCGCATGAGGCGGCATGATAGCAGACGAGACGGGACGCCGCGCGCGGGGCGGGAAAATCCTGAGCAATATCAAGACGGAACTCGGGCGGAGTGCGGCGCGTTTCCGCGCCCGGCGCGCGAACGGCGGGCTTTTGCGCCGAAGCCTGAGCGGCCTCGGATGCAGACAAGCGCGGCTCGCGTGCTATACTCTTTGCTTCGTTGGGTGCGTGGTGTAACTCCGCGCAGCGCCGACCTTCATGCCGACCGGCAGGCGCCGGAAACCAGGCGGGAGGCGGCGTCGTACCGTCCCAGATGACTAAACACCTGTCACAGTTAAGGAATCAACATGCAAGTACAGCTGGAAACTCTGAGCAATCTTGAGCGCCGCATGAACATCGCCCTGCCGATGGCCGCCATCGAAACCCAAGTGGCCGAGCGCCTGAAGCGCGTGGCCCGCGGCGCCAAGATCCAAGGTTTCCGCCCGGGCAAGGCTCCGCTGAAGATCGTGGAAATGAACTACGGCGCCCAGGTGCGTGAAGAAGTGATGGGTGAGCAGGTTCAGCAAGGCTTCTACAAAGCCGTGACCGAACAAAGCCTGCGCGTGGCCGGCTATCCGCGCTTCGAACCGGTTGCCGCTGGCGACGACAAGGAAAACTTCAAGTTCGCCGCCACTTTCGAGATCTACCCGGAAGTGAAGGTCGGCGAGCTGGCCGGCAAGGAAATCGAAAAGCCGGCCGTGACCGTCGGCGACGCCGAAATCGAGAAGACCATCGATATCCTGCGCAAACAGCGCACCCGCTACAACCGCGTTGAGCGCGCCGCCGCCGAAGGCGACCGCGTGATCATCGACTTCAAGGGCGCCATCGACGGCGTGGCCTTCGAAGGCGGCTCCGCTGAAAACTTCCCGTTCGTGCTGGGCCAAGGCCAGATGCTGGCCGAGTTCGAAGCCGGGATCGTCGGCGCCAAGGAAGGCGACATCAAGAGCGTGGAAGTGAGCTTCCCCGAGGACTACCATGGCAAGGACGTGGCCGGCAAAACCGCCGTGTTCGAAATCCTGGTGAAGAACGTGGCTGAAGCCACCCTGCCGGAAGTGGACGCCGATTTCGCCAAGGCTCTGGGCATCGCGGAAGGCGACGTTGAGAAAATGCGCGGCGAAATCCGCAAGAACGTCGAGCGCGAAGTGAAGCGCCGCCTGCAGGCCCGCATCAAGGAAAACGTGATGCAAGCGCTGATCGACGCCACCGAGCTGGAGCTGCCGAAGGCGCTGATCAGCCTGGAAATCGGCCGCTTGGTCGAGCAGGCCCGCCGCGACATGCAGCAACGCGGCATGAACGTCAAAGACATGCCGTTCCCGCCGGAACTGTTCACCGCCCAGGCCGAACGCCGCGTCAAGCTGGGCCTGATCCTGTCCGAAATGGTTGAGGCCAACAAGCTGGAGGCCAAGCCGGAACAGGTTCGCGCCATGATCGTCGAATTCGCCGACAGCTACGAGCAGCCGGAAGACGTGCTGGCCTGGTACTACGAGAGCGCCGACCGTCTGGAAGGTCCGACCTCGATGGTCCTGGAAGACAATGTGGTTGAATTTGTGCTGTCCCAGGCCAATGTTGTAGCCAAGGACCTGTCCTTCGACGAACTGATGGGCAGCCAAGCCTGATAACAACTTTCGGAGTGGCCGATGAAATCTATGATGGAACCGCAAGGTCTGGGCTTGGTGCCCATGGTGGTGGAGCAGAGTGGTCGCGGCGAGCGAGCCTATGACATCTACTCTCGCCTGCTGAAGGAGCGCATCGTCTTCTTGGTCGGCCCCGTCACCGACGAGTCGGCCAACTTGGTTGTGGCGCAGATGCTGTTTCTGGAGTCGGAAAACCCGGACAAGGACATCCATTTCTACATCAACTCGCCGGGCGGCTCGATTACCGCCGGCATGTCGATCTACGATACGATGAACTTCATCAAGCCGGACGTTTCCACGCTTTGCATCGGGCAGGCGGCCAGCATGGGCGCCTTCCTGCTGGCGGCCGGCACGCACGGCAAGCGCTTCGCGCTGGAAAACAGCCGGGTGATGATCCATCAGCCGCTGCTGTACGGCGGCGGCCTGTCCGGCCAGGTGACCGACATCGAAATCCATGCCCGCGAGCTGGTGAAGGTGAAGGCCAAGATGAACGAGCTGTTGGCCAAGCATTCCGGCCAGACGCTGGAGCGGGTGCAATCCGACACCGAGCGCGACAACTTCATGTCCGCCGAAGAGGCCCGCGCCTACGGTATGATCGATAAAGTGCTGTCTTCCCGTCGGGATGTGACGGCCTAAGTAGTGGAATGGGCTAATGGCTGACAAAAACGGCAACGAGAAGCTCCTCTACTGCTCTTTCTGCGGAAAGAGCCAGCATGAGGTGCAGCGGCTGATCGCCGGACCGCAGGTGTTCATCTGCAACGAGTGCGTGGAGCTGTGCAACGACATCATCCGCGAAGAGCTGGAAAAAGGCGTTGGCGGCGAATCGGCGGGCGGCGCGTCCTCCGATCAGCCGCTGCCGACGCCGCAGGAGATTCGCGCGGATCTGGACCAGTACATCATTGGTCAGGATTTCGCCAAGAAGACCCTGTCGGTGGCGGTGTACAACCACTACAAGCGGCTGTACAACAAGGGCGGCAAGGACGATGTCGAGCTGGCCAAGAGCAACATCCTCTTGATCGGCCCGACCGGCTCCGGCAAGACCCTGCTGGCCCAGTCGCTGGCGCGCCTCTTGGACGTGCCCTTCGTCATCGCCGACGCCACCACGCTGACCGAGGCGGGGTATGTGGGCGAGGATGTCGAGCACATCATCCAGAAATTGCTGCAGAAGTGCGACTACGATGTGGACAAGGCCCAGCGCGGCATCGTCTACATCGACGAGATCGACAAGATTTCGCGCAAGTCGGAAAACCCGTCCATCACCCGCGACGTATCGGGCGAGGGCGTGCAGCAGGCGCTGTTGAAGCTGATCGAAGGTACGGTGGCTTCGGTGCCGCCGCAGGGCGGCCGCAAGCATCCGAACCAGGAGTTCATCCAGGTCGACACCACCAACATCCTGTTCATCTGCGGCGGGGCTTTCGATGGTCTGGACAAGATCATCCGCCAGCGTTCCGAGAAGGGTGGCATCGGCTTTGGCGCCGAGGTCTCCTCCAAGGACGACGGCAAGAGCCTGACCAAGGTGTTCCAGGAGGTGGAGCCGCAGGACATCATCCGCTTCGGCCTGATTCCGGAGTTGATCGGTCGTCTGCCGGTGGTGGCTACGCTGGAGGAGCTGGACGAGGAGGCGCTGGTTTCCATTCTGACCCAGCCCAAGAACGCGCTGATCAAGCAGTACCAGAAGCTGTTCTCGCTGGAAACGGTGGAGCTGGAAGTGCGTCCGTCGGCGCTGCGCGTGATCGCCAAGCAGGCGCTCGCCCGCAAGACCGGCGCCCGCGGCCTGCGTTCCATTCTGGAGCGCGCGCTGCTGGACACCATGTACGAGCTGCCGTCCATGCAGGATGTGGAAAAAGTCGTTGTTGACGAGAAGGTGATCGAGAAGGGCGACAAGCCGCTTTTCATCTATCGTGAAGGCGGCGGTGTGGCACAATCCGCCTGACGGCCTGGCCTGAATGACTGAACCGCCCGTCAGGGCGGTTTTTTATTTGTCACCGCCGTAATCTGTTTTAGTATGGGGTGTTGATATTCTGGCCTTTCGCCCCATTTTCCAAGCATTGTTTCCCCAAGCTAAGGTTAGGTGATATGCCGCAACCCGCAGAAATCCGAGAAGAGACCTCGCTGCCGCTGCTTCCGCTGCGCGATGTGGTGGTCTTTCCGCACATGGTCATTCCGCTGTTCGTCGGACGGGCCAAGTCGATCCGTGCGCTGGAACTGGCCATGGACGAAGGCAAGCAGATCCTGCTGGTGGCCCAGCGCTCCGCCTCCAAGGACGAGCCGTCCGCCGAGGACCTCTACAGCGTGGGCACCATCGCAGCGGTGCTGCAAATGCTCAAGCTGCCCGACGGCACCGTCAAGGTGCTGGTGGAAGGGCGCCAGCGCGCCACCATCCAGGGCGTTGGAGAGGAGGATGGCTGCTTCGTCGCCGAGTTCGAGCCGCTGTCCAGCGAACTGGAAGAGTCCAACGAGACCGAGGCGATGCGCCGCGCCCTGCTCGCCCAGTTCGAGCAGTACGTCAAGCTGAACAAGAAAATTCCGCCTGAGGTGCTGAATTCGCTGGCAGGCATCGATCGCGCCGGCCGGATGGCCGACAGCATCATCGCCCATCTGCCCTTGAAACTGGAGCAGAAGCAGGAAGTGCTGGAAATGTTCGACGTCGCCACCCGGCTGGAGCACTTGATGTCCCAGCTGGAGGGCGAGATAGACATCCTGCAGGTGGAGAAGCGCATCCGCGGCCGCGTCAAGCGCCAGATGGAGAAGAGCCAGCGCGAGTACTACCTGAACGAGCAGGTCAAGGCCATCCAGAAAGAGCTGGGCGAGATGGACGAGGCTAGCGATCACGAGGAGTTGGAACGCCGCATCAAGGCCGCCGGCATGAGCAAGGAAGGCCGCGAGAAGGCGCTGTCCGAGCTCAAGAAGCTTAAAATGATGTCGCCGATGTCGGCCGAGGCCACCGTGGTCCGCAACTACATCGACATCCTGCTTGAGCTGCCGTGGAAGAAGAAGACCAAGATCAGCAAGGATGTGGCCAAGGCTGAAGAGGTGCTGGACGAAGATCACTTCGGCCTGGAGAAGGTCAAGGAGCGCATTCTGGAGTACCTGGCGGTGCAGCAGCGCGTAGATCGCCTCAAGGCGCCCATCCTGTGCCTGGTGGGCCCTCCGGGCGTCGGCAAGACCTCGCTGGGCCAGTCCATCGCCCGCGCCACCAACCGCAAGTTCGTGCGGATGGCGCTGGGCGGCGTGCGGGACGAGTCGGAGATTCGCGGCCATCGCCGCACTTACATCGGCTCCATGCCGGGCAAGGTGCTGCAGAACATGGCCAAGGTGGGGGTCAAGAATCCGCTGTTCCTGCTGGACGAGGTGGACAAGCTGGGCGCCGACTTCCGCGGCGATCCGTCTTCCGCGTTGCTGGAAGTGCTGGATCCGGAGCAGAACCACGCCTTCATCGACCACTACGCCGAAGTCGAGTACGACCTGTCCGATGTGATGTTCGTGGCAACCGCGAATTCATTGAATATCCCCCCGGCACTGCTGGACCGCATGGAAATCATCCGTCTTTCCGGCTATACCGAGGACGAAAAGGTCAGCATCGCGCAGAAATACCTGTTGCCGAAGCAGGTCGAGGCGAATGGCGTGCGTGAGGGCGAACTGGCGGTTCAGGAGTCGGCCTTGCGCGACATTGTCCGCTACTATACCCGCGAGGCGGGGGTGCGCAGCCTGGACCGCGAAGTGGCCAAGATTTGCCGCAAGGTGGTGACCGGCTCGTTGCTGAAGCCAGCCAAGGCGGCCAAGGCGACCGTGTCGGCCAAAAATCTGGACAAGTATCTAGGCGTGCGGCGCTTCGATTACGGCTTGGCCGAAGAGCAGAACCGCATCGGCCAGGTGACCGGGCTGGCATGGACCGAGGTAGGCGGCGAGTTGCTGACCATCGAGGCGGTGTCGCTGCCAGGCAAGGGCAATATCGTGCGCACCGGCCAGCTGGGCGAGGTGATGCAGGAGTCGATCACGGCGGCGATGAGCGTGGTGCGAAGCCGCGCGAGAAGCCTGGGCGTCAAGCCGGACTTCTACGAGAAGAGCGACATGCACATCCACGTGCCGGAAGGCGCGACGCCCAAGGATGGTCCCAGCGCGGGCATTGCGATGACCACGGCCATCGTCTCGGTGCTGACCGGCATTCCGGTGCGCGCCGATGTCGCGATGACCGGGGAGATCACGCTGCGCGGCGAGGTGCTGCCGATCGGCGGGCTGAAGGAGAAATTGTTGGCGGCGCATCGCGGCGGCATTCGCCACGTGCTCATCCCAAAGGGCAATGAAAAGGATCTGGCGGAGATTCCGGCCAACATCAAGCAGAAGCTGGAAATCCATCCTGTCAAGTGGATTGATGAGGTTTTGGCGCTGGCGCTGGAACGCCAGCCGGAAGAATTGTCGCAAGAAGAACAGTCTGGCGATATTCCTCCGGCGCAAGATGCCGGCAAGAATGTGCCCGTTCTGAAGCATTAATAATCATGCGCTTACCGAGGCTGTGAATAAGTGTTGTCATCACGGCTTCCCGTTGTGCTTGCGAATTAGCAAAATGGCCGTGGAAGCCGCTTGACACAAGGATTTCCGCCTTGCTATAAAGCAAGCGTTTTTATCTGAACTACGTAGACCGAGAACGACGAAAGGGGACTTACGTGAACAAGTCTGAACTGATTGACGCCATTGCGGCTGAAGCCGATATCTCCAAGGCTGCCGCCGCCAAGGCTTTGGACGGCATGGTTGCTGCCGTTACCACTGCCCTGAAAAAAGGCGATACCGTGACCCTGGTGGGTTTCGGCACCTTCTATGTGGGCGAGCGCGCCGAGCGTAGCGGCCGCAACCCGAAGACCGGCGCCACCATCAAGATCCCGGCTGCACGTTCTCCGAAGTTCCGTGCTGGCAAGGCACTGAAAGACGCGCTATAATTGTTCCCTCTTGTCGGGGTTGGATTTGATCCAATCCCGACAGAGCGCGAATTAAGGGCGTTTAGCTCAGTTGGTAGAGCGTCTGCCTTACAAGCAGAATGTCGGCGGTTCGACTCCGTCAACGCCCACCAACGGTACGGAGTGGTAGTTCAGTTGGTCAGAATACCGGCCTGTCACGCCGGGGGTCGCGGGTTCGAGCCCCGTCCACTCCGCCAAAATACACGAGAGAAGGTGAACCGGTTTGCGCGTTCACCTTTTTTTTTACAGGGGTGGCCTTAGCCAATCGTCATGTTCGAGTTTGTCCAGAACAACAAAACCGTCATTCAAGTGATCCTGGGCGCGGTAGCCCTGACTTTCGTGGGATTCGGCGTCGGCAGCTACTCCAGCGCCACGGACGATCCCTACCTGGTCAAGGTCGGCAAAGCCAAGATCTACAAGCGCGATCTGGATCGCGCGCTCGAGGGCCAACCCAGCGATCCGGCGACCCGCCAGGCCGCGCTGGAAAACCTGATTCGCCAGGAGCTGCTGCTGGCCGACGCGCGAGACCACGGCGCGGCCGTCAGCCATGAGCAGTTGCGCAAGGTGATCGCCTCTATTCCCGCCTTTCAGGAAAACGGGCAGTTCAGCGCGCAGCGTTACAGTGAGTTCCTGAAGAGCCGCTATCCCAATCCTGAAGCCTTTGAGGCCGACATCGGCCGCGACATCTTGCTGCAGAGCCAGTTGAATAGCGTAGCGGGCACCCAGTTCGTATCCAATACAGTCGTCGAGCGCGTCGCGGGCTTGCTGGGCGAGGGGCGCGAGTTGCAGCAATTGGTGCTGAAGCCGTCCGATTTCGCCTCTGAGGTGAAGACCGACGCCGCCGCGATCAAGGCCTACTACGACGCCAACGCCAAGCGCTTCCGCCTGCCGGAGCAGGTGAAGCTGGATTACGTGGTGTTGTCTCAGGACGCGTTGGCCCAGAACATCAAGGTCAGCGATGCCGACGTGCAGAAATACTTCGACCAGCACAAGGCGGACCTGGCGGGCGAGCAGCGCCGCGCCTCGCATATCCTGCTGGCTGTCCCCAAGGACGCCAAGCCGGAGCAGAAGGCCAAAATCAAGGCCGAAGCCGAAGCCATTCTGAAAGAGGCGCGCGCCAATCCGGCCAAGTTCGCCGAGCTGGCCAAGGCCAAGTCGCAGGATCCGGGTTCGGCGGAGAAAGGCGGCGATCTGGGCTTCAACGCCCGCGGCATGATGGTCAAGCCGTTCGACGACGCGGTGTTCAAGATGAAGCCGGGCGAAATCAGCGATCTGGTGGAAACCGAGTATGGCTTCCACATCATCCGCCTGGATGCGGTCAAGTCGCAGAGCCTGGACGACGTGAAGGGCGCGATCGTCGACAAGCTGCAGAAGCAGAAGTCCGCCGCTTTGTTCCGCGAACAGGCGGACAAGCTGAACGAAATCGCCTACCAGCAGGCCGATTCGTTGAAGGGGGTGGTCGATGCGCTCAAGCTTGACGTCAAGCGCTCGGACTGGGTCCGGCGCAGCCAGCCGTCGCAGGATGAGCTGTTGGGCAATGCCAAGCTGCAGGCCGCGGTGTTCAGCGACGACGTGCTGAAGAAAAAGCACAACAGCGAGGTGGTGGACATCGGGGGCAGCCGTTTGGTGGTCGCGCGCGTGGCCGAGCATCAACCGGAGCGTCAGCAGCCGTTGGCCGACGTCAGCGACGCCATCCGCAAGGAGTTGGTGGAGCGCGAGGGAGCCAAGCTGGCGGACAAGAAGGGCCAGTCCCTGTTGGCCGAGCTGAAGGCGGGCAAGGGCGCGGATGCGCAGCAGTGGAGCGCCGCCGCGACAGTATCGCGCCGCGCCGCTTCCGGCATGCCGGCGGCAGATTTGCGCGCGGTGTTCGCCGTGGCCGGCGGCAAGCTGCCAGGCTTCGCCGGCGTGCGCCACGATGCCGGGGAGTATGTGATCTACCGCGTCAACAAGGTGATTCCGGCTCCGGCCATCAATGACGTCGAGCGCGGCCAGCTGGGCGGCATGCTGGGCGAACTGAGCGCCAATAGCCAATTGGCCAGCTACCTGAAGGCGCTGCGGGAGAAATATCCCGTCACCGCCGGCAACCAGTCGCTGACTGACAACAACTGATCCTGGTGTTGCAGGATGGTCAAAGCCCCGCGCAAGCGGGGCTTTTCGCATTCAGGCGACGGCGCGGCGATCAAGGGCCCGTTTGTCAGCTTCCAGGCGCAGCGCGTCCAGCAGCAGCCTGGCCTTGCGCGGCATGCCGCGGTTGGCGAATACGGCGTGCATCTGCGGATCGTCGCCTTGGCTGGATACGATGCGGAAATCCGGGCATAGCCGGACCAGCTCGCCGCGTGCGGCCATGGGTTCCGCCAGCCAGTCGCCCAGCCGGGCGATGCCCATGCCGGCGCGCACGGCGTCCAGCACGCCGTTGCCGGAGTTGCTGCGGTGCCAGGCGGCAAGGTTGAGGCTGACGGTTTGCCGGTCCGACACGAAATTCCATGCTTTCAGCACCCTGGGCGCGGAGTGGATCACCACCCGGTGCTGCGGCAGCTCGCTTGGGTGGCGCGGCTCGCCGTGGCGGGCGACATAATCCGGGCTGGCGTACAGGTGGCGGCGGTAATGCCACAGCGGATGGCCGATGAGCTCGCTGGAGGCGGGGAAGGCGCCGCGAATGGAGAAGTCCAGCTTGTCCCGTATCGGCTCCAGTATCGAATCGCTGTACAGCACCTCGAAGCGCAGGCCGGAATGGGCGTCGGCCAACCTGGCCAGCACGGCGGGCAGAAGTTCGCGTCCCAGCGTTTCCGGCGCGGAGAAGCGCAACAGGCCGCGCGGCGCGCCGGCCTGTTGGCTCAGCTCTTCCTCAGCCTGCTGCTGCAGGTCCAGCATCTGGCGGGCTGAGGGATAGTAGGCCTCGCCGGCCATGGTCAGCTCCACCTGCTTGCTGGAGCGGGCCAGCAGCATCGCGCCCAGCTCCTCTTCCAGCGCCTGCAGCGCGCGGGTGGCGCTGCTGGGCGAGATGCCCAGCTGGCGGGCGGCAGCAACGAAGCTTTTCTGCTCCACCACCGCGCAGAATATGCGGATTCCCCATAGCGGCTTCATAGCGACTCCAATATTGCGGTTTTTGCAATATTACATTGCAAGCATTGTTTCGGGCCAGCACGTACAATTTGCGTCGAGGAGGATGACAATGTTGTTGAGCTTGAGTTTTCTATGCCTGATCGCCTTTTGCGCCGGTCTGGTGGATGCCGCCGTCGGCGGCGGCGGCCTGATTCAGATTCCCGGCCTGTTCAGCGCGCTGCCCAACGCGGCGCCTGCCACCATTTTCGGCACCAATAAACTGTCGGCGGCGGTGGGCACGCTGTCGGCGGCGCGTTCCTATCTGAGCCGGGTGCGGCTGCCGTGGCGGCTGGTGCTGCCGGCCGCGGCCACCGCTTTCGTGTTTTCTTTCGCCGGCGCGGCGGCGGTGTCGCAAATTCCCAAGGGTGTGATTCGGCCGCTTGTGCTGGTTCTGCTGCTGGTGATGGCGGTGTACACGTTGTGGAAGAAGGATTTCGGCAAGCTGCACAAGCCGGTGGCCATCGGCCGGCGCGAGATGGCGATAGGCATGGCCATCGGCGGCGCCATCGGCTTCTACGATGGCCTGTTCGGCCCCGGCACCGGCAGCTTTTTGATGTTTCTGTTCATCCGCTTCTTCGCCTTCGACTTTCTGCACGCGTCGGCGGCGGCCAAGGTGGTGAACCTGACCACCAATGTCGCGGCGCTGATCTTTTTCGTCGGCGCCGGCCATGTGCTGTATCAGTTCGCGCTGCCGATGGCGGCTGCCAATATGGCCGGCGCGATGGTAGGCACCCGGCTGGCGATGCAAAAGGGCGCTGGCTTCGTGCGGGTGCTGTTTCTTGGCCTGACCAGCGTGCTGATCTGCAAGTTGGCCTGGGATATTTTCTTGGGCTGAACGGCCTAGCCCTGGAGCGGCCGCTTTGAACTGAGGCGGCCGCTCCTTTATCATGTAGCCTGAATGACTACGCCACGGCCGTTTCACATGCATCCATCCCGCTGTCCGCCGCCGGACGCCGCCACCGATCTGCTGCAACTGCCCAATGTCGGCCCGCGCGCCGCGGCCGATTTTCGCCTGCTTGGCCTGAATCATCCGGCCGATCTGCGCGGCCGCGACCCTCATCGGCTTTACCTGCAGCTGTGCGACGCCACCGGCGAGCGCCAAGATCCCTGCGTGCTCGACGTGCTGATGTCGGTCTGCCGCTACATGGATAGCGGCGAGGCCCGAAATTGGTGGAGCTTCACCGCGGAACGCAAACGAAAATGGACCGTATGAGCCGGGCGATGGGGCGGTTGACCGCCTGCCATGATTGCGATTTGCTGCTGAGGCTGCCTGGCGCGCAATCCGGGCGGGTGAGCGTGTGCTGTCCGCGTTGCGGCGCCGCGCTCTACGAGTGCTCGGACAGCGGGCCGCAAGCAAGCGCGGCCTTGTTGGCGGCGGGGCTGATTGCGTTTGCCATCGCCAATGTCTACCCGGTGCTGGTGCTGGAGATCGCAGGCAACCGCAATGCCGCCACGTTGTGGCAGACCGCGCTGGCGCTGCAGGGGCAGGGGATGCCGGAGGTGGCTCTGCTGGTGCTGTTCACCGGCATCGTGATGCCGGCGCTGGAGCTGGCCAGCATGCTGTATCTGCAGTTGCCGTTGCTGTTCGGCCGCGCGCCGCCGGGTTTTCCGGGCATGATGAGGCTGCGCGGTTTGGCGCGGCCCTGGTGCATGGTGGAGGTGTTTCTGTTGGGCGTGCTGGTTTCGCTGGTGAAGCTGGTGCACCTTGCCAGCGTGCAGCCAGGGATAGGCCTGTGGGCGTTTTTCGGCCTGATCGTGTTGATGGCGGCCAGCGCCAGCCGTTTCCGGCCGCATGAGTTATGGGAGCGATATCAGGCATGCCGCGCTACGGAGTGAACAGCGCCGCGGCGCGCGGCTTGTGCCTGTGCCACGGCTGCGGCTTGCTAAGCCGCGTCCATCCCGAGGAGGATGGCGCCTGTCCGCGCTGCGGCGCGGCGTTGCATTTGCGGCGGCCGGCTGCGTTGCAGCGCTGTTGGGCGCTGCTATTGGCGGCGATGATCAGCTATCTGCCAGCCAATCTGTTGCCCATCATGGAAACCACGGCGCTGACCGGCGTGCAGCGCGACACCATCATGAGCGGCGTGGTCTATCTGTGGAACAACGACTCCTGGCCGTTGGCGCTGGTGGTGTTCACTGCCAGCGTGCTGGTGCCGCTGCTGAAGATTCTGGTTTTGCTGTTGCTGTTGTGCAGCGTGCAGTGGCGGTGGAGCTGGGCGCCGCGCCAGCGCACGCGGCTGTATCGGATGATTGAGGTGATCGGCCCATGGTCGATGCTGGACATTTTCGTGGTGGCGCTGATGGTGGCCCTGGTGCAATGGCAGTCTCTGGCCAGCATCAAGGCCGGACCCGGCGCCATCGCCTTCGGCGCGGTGGTGGTGCTGACCATGCTGGCCGCGATGAGTTTCGACCCCAGGATGATCTGGGACCCCGTTGAGGAAGACGATGAGCAGTGAACAAAACCCTCCCGAGCCAGATCTGCCGCAGGCGGTGCCTGTGCGCCGCCACAGGCTGGCGCCATCGCTGGTCTGGCTGATACCGGTGGTGGCTGCGCTGATAGGCGGCTGGCTGGCGGTGCATGCCATTCTGTCGCGCGGCCCTTCCATCACCATTTCTTTTCAGAATGCGGAAGGGATAGAGGCCGGCAAGACCCGGATCAAGTACAAGGACGTGGAGATCGGCGAGGTGATCTCGGTCAAGCTCAGCCCCAACCGGCAGGCCATCATCGCCACCGCGCAGCTGAGCAAGGACGCGGCCGACTACCTGGCCGAGGACAGCCGCTTCTGGGTGGTGCGGCCGCGCGTGTCCGGCGGTGGGGTGTCCGGCCTGGGCACCGTGCTGTCCGGCTCCTACATCGGCATGGACATCGGCAAGAGCGAGGCGCGCAAGTCTGACTTCGTCGGCCTGGAGACGCCGCCCATCATCAACGCCGACTTGCCGGGCCAGACCTTCACGCTGCGGGCGGACAACCTGGGCTCGCTGAACACCGGCTCGCCGGTGTATTTCCGCCGCGTGCCGGTGGGCCAGGTGGTCGGCTACGAGCTGGAGCCCAAGGGCGGCTTCGTCAAGGTGGCCGTCTTCATCAATGCGCCGTACGACCGTTTCGTGTCCGCCAACAGCCGTTTCTGGCACGCCAGCGGCGTCGACGTGTCGCTGAGCGCCAACGGCCTCAACGTCAGCACCCAGTCGCTGGCGGCCATCGCGCTGGGCGGCATCGCCTTTGAAACGCCTCTCGCCGACAACGCCGGCATCCCGCTGTCCGACCGCAATTTCATTTTGCACGACACTCGCGACAAGGCGTTGCAGAATCCTGACCGCGAGATGCAGCCGTTCCGGCTGCGCTTCCGCCAGTCGCTGCGCGGCTTGACCATTGGCGCGCCGGTGGATTTTCGCGGCATCACCATAGGCGAGGTGACGGCGATTGGCGTGCAATACGTGCCGGAGCGCAAGGATTTCGACATGACGGTGGACATCCGCACCTATCCCAGCCGGCTGGACAGCCTGTCGCGGGGCGGCCGCATCAGCGGCAAGCTGTCGCCGCAGGCGCTGGTGGCCAACGGCATGCGCGCCCAGCTGCGGTCCGGCAACCTGCTGACCGGCCAACTCTACGTGGCGCTGGACTTCTTCCGCGACGCGCCGCCGGCCAAGCTGGCGGTGAAGGGCGGCTTGCCCGAGCTGCCGACGATTCCGGGCGATCTGGAAGAGTTGCAGCGGGTGTTGCAGCGCATCGTCAAGAAGCTGGATGCGATACCGTTCGACAGCATCGGCCAGGAGGCCGACGCTTCGCTGAAATCGCTACAGCAGACGCTGGACAGCGTGAAGCGGCTCAGCGACGGCCTGAACAACCAGACGGTGCCGCAGGCGAGCAAGACGCTGGAGCAGCTGCAGCAGACGCTGGAGGCGACGCGGCAGACGATGAAGGCCGACTCGCCGCTGCAGCAGGACGTGCGCTCGGCGGCGCAGGAAGTGAAGGAGACGGCGCGCAGCTTCCGCGCGCTGGCCGATTATCTGGACCGCCATCCCGAGGCGCTGGTGCGCGGCAAGGAGGCGCAGCCATGATGAAGAAAACGATGCTCGCCGCGGCCATGGCCGCCGCGCTGGCGGGCTGCGCGTCGCCGCAGTCCCGCTTCTATGGATTGGACGCCCCGGCGGCGGCTTCCGCGCCGGCGCAGTTCGGCAAGCGCGTGCTGCTGGGTCCGGTCAGCCTGCCGGCGGCGCTGGAGCGGCCGCAGTTGGTGCTGGACATGGACGGCGGCGAGCTCAAGCTGCAGGAGTTCGACCGCTGGGGCGCGCCGCTGGACCGATTGCTGGCGCAGCGTCTGAGCCAGGGCGTGGCGCGCGCCAGCGGCGTGGCCAGCGTCTACGCCTACCCGCAGCCGGGCATGGATGGCGGCGATCTGCGCTTCATCGTCGATGTGCGCAGCCTCAGCCTGCGGCCGGGGCGGGGCGCGGCGCTGGAGGCGGCGTGGCAGCTGCAGAGCGTGGCCGACGGCAAGATACTGGCGCGCGGCGGTTTCAGCCGCAGCCGTGCGGCCGCGGCGCGGGAGCCGGGCGCGCTGGTGGCGGAACTGCGCATTTTGCTGGATGGACTGGCCGCGGACATGGCGGCGCCGCTGAGCGAGCATCCGGAGTGGTGGCGCGCCGGCTGACTCCGCCATTCGGAGTAGGCCGCCTTCGCCTTAAGGGTTAAGTCCGCTCGTCCGTTGGCAGGCGAATAGTCCTGCGACAGACGAATACCGGCGCGCGCGGCGCTCGCTTATCGTGGTAGCCATGACCACTCCATGGGTATGGCGCCATGTCCTCTCCAACATTTCAACGCTACAGCGTGCTGGCCAGCAGCACGCTGGCTTTCACCCTCTGTTTCATGGTCTGGATGATGTTCGCGGTGCTGGGCATCCCGATCAAGCAGCAACTGGGCCTCAATGAAACCGAATTCGGCATCCTGGCCGCCACGCCGGTGCTGACCGGCTCGCTGGTCCGCGTGCCGCTGGGCATCTGGACCGATCGCTACGGCGGCCGGCCGGTGATGTTCGCGTTGATGCTCAGCTGCGTGATTCCCATCTACCTGATGCAGTTCGCCAGCGCTTATTGGCAATTCCTGCTGGCCGGCCTGTTCGTCGGCGTGGCCGGCGGCTCGTTCTCGGTCGGCACGCCCTATGTGGCGCGCTGGTTCCGCAAGGAACAGCAGGGCCTGGCGATGGGCATTTTCGGCGCCGGCAACGCCGGCTCCGCCTTGACCAAGCTGGTGGCGCCGGCGCTGATCGTCGCCTGGGGCTGGCAAAGCGTGCCCACCGCCTACGCGCTGATCATGCTGGCGGCCGCCATCCTGTTCTGGCTGTTCTCCTTCAGCGATCCGTCCCACAAGGTGCCGTCTTCCGTCACGCTGCGAGAGCAGCTGGCGCTGATGAAGCATCCGGCGGTGCTGCGCTATTGCCAGTACTACTCCGTGGTGTTCGGCGGCTACGTGGCGCTGGCGCTGTGGATGACCAAGTACTACGTCGGCGAGTACGGGCTGGATCTCAAGCACGCGGCCTTGCTGGCGGCGTGCTTTTCCTTGCCCGGCGGCGTGCTGCGCGCGGTGGGCGGTTATCTGTCCGACCGTTTCGGCGCCTATTCGGTCACCTGGGCGGTAATGTGGGTGTGCTGGGTGGCTTTCTTCCTGTTGTCCTACCCGCAGACCGAAATGCGCGTCGCCACCGTGAGCGGGCCGTTCAGCCTGCACATCGGCCTCAACGTTTACCTGTTCACCGGCCTGTTGTTCCTGGTGGGCGTGGCGATGGCGATAGGCAAGGCCTCGGTGTTCAAATTCATCGCCGACGAATTCCCGGGCTCCATCGGCGCGGTGTCCGGCGTGGTGGGGCTGGCCGGCGGCCTGGGCGGCTTTTTGCTGCCCATCCTGTTCGGCGCGCTGCTGGATCTGACCGGCGTGCGCTCCAGCGCTTTCATGCTGTTGTATGGCACCGTGTGCGTCAGTCTGGTGTGGATGCATTTCTCTTTCAAATCGGCGGCCAGGCGCGAGGCGCAGCCGTCCGTTTCCCTTCCCTTGAGCAACGAGCGCGCCTGAGCGCGGCGCGGGAGACCTGTCATGACTCATCTGATCAAACATTGGGAGCCGGAAGCGCCCGCTTTCTGGCAGCAGCAGGGGCGCTCGGTGGCGCGCCGCAACCTGTGGATTTCGATACCGGCGCTGACGCTGGCCTTCGTGATCTGGCAGGTGTGGAGCGTGGCGGTGCTGAACATGCCCAATATCGGCTTCGGCTACACCCAGAACCAGCTGTTCTGGCTGGCGGCGTTGCCGGCCTTGTCCGGCGCCACGCTGCGCATTTTCTACTCCTTCATGGTGCCGATTTTCGGCGGCCGCAAGTGGACGGCCATTTCCACCGCCAGCCTGCTGATTCCGGCGGTGGGGATAGGCTTCGCGGTGCAGGACCCGGGCACCAGCTATGTGACCATGGTGACGCTGGCGCTGTTGTGCGGCTTCGGCGGCGGCAATTTCAGCTCCAGCATGGCCAACATCAGCTTCTTTTTCCCCAAAGCGGAGAAAGGCACCGCGCTGGGCCTGAACGCCGGCCTGGGCAATCTGGGCGTGTCGCTGGTGCAACTGGTGGTGCCCATCGTCATCACCATGGGCCTGTTCGGCCAGCTGGGCGGCGATCCGCAAACCTGGGTCAAGGGCGCGGTTTCCAAGCAGATGTGGCTGCAAAACGCCGGCTTCGTCTGGGTGCCGTTCATTCTTCTGTCCACGCTGGCGGCCTGGTTCGGCATGAACGATCTGGCCTCGGCCAAGTCCTCGTTTTCCGAACAGGCGGTCATCTTCACCCGCAAGCATAACTGGCTGATGTGCTGGCTGTATCTGGGCACCTTCGGCTCCTTCATCGGCTTCTCCGCCGGCTTCCCGTTGCTGGTCAAGGGCCAGTTTCCGGAGATCGACCCTACCCGCTACGCCTTCCTCGGTCCGTTGGTCGGCGCGCTGACCCGTCCGCTGGGCGGCTGGATGTCCGACAAGATAGGCGGCGCCAAGGTGACGCAGGCGGTGTTCGGCCTGATGGCGCTGGCGGTGCTGGGCGTGATCTTCTTCCTGCCGCATCACGGGCAGGGCGGCAATTTTTATGGCTTCTTCGCCATGTTCCTGTGCCTGTTCGCGCTGACCGGCATCGGCAACGGCTCCACCTTCATGCAGGTGCCGGCCATCTTCCTCACGCTGCACCAGCGCATGGCCGGTCCCGGCGAAGCGGCGCAGAAGCAGGCGATGCAAGACGCCACCCGCGAGGCGGCCGCGGTGCTGGGCTTCACCAGCGCCATCGGCGCCTACGGCGGCTTCTTCATTCCCAAGAGCTACGGCACCTCCATCTCGATGACCGGCAGCGTGGACGCGGCGCTGTACGTGTTCATCGCCTTCTACCTGAGCTGCCTGCTGCTCAATGGCTGGTATTACGCGCGGAAGAACGCGGAAGTGCGTTGCTGAGAAAGGCGCGCCGTGCCCTGGCGGGCGACGGCCGCATGCAGGGGTGGCCGGGTATGGCACGCCTGCGGCGTGGATGGCCGGGAAAGGGCGCCTTCGGGCGCTTTTTTCACGTCCGGCTTTCGTTCTACTCCGGACTACTCCTTATGGCTTAGCCATCCTCCTTCCTATGCCGGCGCCGCTCACCCCTACTGGCCGATTGGAGCGCTTGAGTGCGGGCGGTAGGCTAAGGATTATCGCAACCAGTATCGACAGGCCGGGCCGGCAGCGAGGCAGGACAAGGTTTCCGGCATGCATGGAGGCAAGATGAGCCATTTTCTCGACAGACTGAATTTCCTCGGCAAGGTCAAAAGCACTTTTGCCGACGGCCACGGCGCGGTGGTGAACGAGGACCGCGGCTGGGAAGACGCCTATCGCCAGCGCTGGCAGCACGACAAGATCGTCCGCTCCACTCACGGCGTCAACTGCACCGGCTCCTGCAGCTGGAAGGTGTATGTGAAGAACGGCCTGATCACTTGGGAAACCCAGCAGACCGATTACCCGCGCACCCGTCCCGACCTGCCCAATCACGAGCCGCGCGGCTGTCCGCGCGGCGCCTCCTACAGCTGGTATGTGTACTCCGCCCAGCGCGTCAAATATCCGATGATCCGCGGCCAACTGGCCCGGCTGTGGCGCGACGCGCGCAAGACGATGTCCGCGGTGGAAGCCTGGGAAAAGATCAGCCAGACGCCGGAATTGGCCAAGCAATACAAATCCACCCGCGGCCAGGGCGGCTTCGTGCGCGCCAGCTGGGACGAGGCCAATGAGATCGTCGCGGCGGCCAACGCTTTCACCATCAAGAAGTTTGGTCCGGACCGCATCGCCGGCTTCTCGCCGATTCCGGCCATGTCCATGGTGTCCTATGCCGCCGGCAGCCGCTATCTCAGCCTGATCGGCGGTGTGCCGCTGTCCTTCTATGACTGGTATTGCGACCTGCCGCCGGCCAGCCCGCAAACCTGGGGCGAACAGACCGACGTGGCCGAGTCCGCCGACTGGTACAACTCCACCTACCTGATGGTGTGGGGCTCCAATGTGCCGATGACGCGCACCCCTGACGCCCATTTCTACACCGAAGTGCGCTACAAGGGCACCAAGACGGTGGCGGTATCGTCCGATTTCGGCGAAATGGCCAAGTTCGGCGATATCTGGCTGGCGCCCAAGCAAGGCACCGACGCCGCGCTGGCGATGGCGATGGGCCATGTGATCTTCAAGGAATTCCATCTCGACCGCCCGTCGGCTTACTTCACCGACTACATCCGCCGCTACACCGACATGCCGATGCTGGTGAAGCTGCGCCGCGATGGCGAGCGCTGGCTGCCGGACTACTTCCTGCGCGCGTCCCACCTGGACGGCCAACTGGGCGAGGACAACAACCCGGACTGGAAAACCCTGGTGTTCGACGAGCAGAGCGGCGACATCGTCGCGCCCAACGGCTCCATCGGCTTCCGCTGGGGCCAGGCCGAGGGCAAGACCGGCAAGTGGAATCTGGAGCAAAAGGCGAGCGGCGAGCGCGAAGTTTCCGGCCGCCTGTCCTTGATCGATCAGCGCGATGAAATCGTCGGCGTCGGCTTCCCGTATTTCGGCTCCGAGCACGACGAGCTGCTGACCCGCAATGTGCCGGCGAAAAAGATCAAACTGGCCGGCGGCGAAGAGGCGCTGGTGGCCACGGTGTTCGACCTGATGGCCGCCAACTACGGCATCGACCGCGGCCTGGGCGGCGGCAATGTGGCGTCCGGCTATATGGATGACGCGCCGTACACGCCGGCCTGGCAGCAAAAGCACACCGGCGTGAAGCCGGAGATGGTGATCCAGGTGGCGCGCGAGTTCGCGCAAAACGCCGACCAAACCCAGGGCAAGTCCATGGTCATCGTCGGCGCGGCGCTGAACCACTGGTACCACATGGACATGACCTACCGCGGCATCATCAACATGCTGATGATGTGCGGCTGCATCGGCCAGAGCGGCGGCGGCTGGTGCCACTACGTGGGCCAGGAAAAGCTGCGCCCGCAAACCGGCTGGGCGCCGCTGGCCTTCGCCGGCGACTGGAACCGACCGGCGCGGCAAATGAACGGCACCAGTTTCTGGTACGCGCACACCAGCCAATGGCGGCACGAGAAGCTGGGCGTGGGCGAAATCCTGTGTCCGACCGCCGACGGCAAGATGGCCGGCCTGTCGCTGATCGATTACAACGCCAAGGCTGAGCGCATGGGCTGGCTGCCGTCCGCGCCGCAGCTGTCCGCCAACCCGCTGGACATCACCCGCGCCGCCGCCGATGCGGGCCTTGACCCGGTGGACTACACAGTGCAGGGGTTGAAGACCGGCCGCCTGGACATGGCCTGCAACGACCCGGACAACCCGCAAAACTTCCCGCGCAATCTGTTCGTGTGGCGCTCCAACATCCTGGGAAGCTCCGGCAAGGGGCACGAGTATTTCCTCAAATATCTGCTGGGCACTCAGAACGCGGTGCTGGGCGCCGAGGACGACTGCATCAAGCCGAGCGAGATCACCGTCCGTCCGGCGGCCGAGGGCAAGCTGGACCTGATGGTGGTGCTGGACTTCCGCATGTCCACCACCTGTCTGTACGGCGACATCGTGCTGCCCACCGCCACCTGGTACGAAAAGGATGATCTGAACACCTCGGACATGCACCCCTTCATCCACCCGCTGTCCGAAGCTGTGCAGCCGCTGTGGCAGTCCAAGAGCGACTGGGAAATCTACAAAGGCTTCGCCAAGAGCCTGTCCGAGATCGGCAAGGATTACCTGGGCGTGCAGAAAGACCTGGTGCTGACCCCGTTGATGCACGACAGCCCGCAAGAACTGGGCCAGCCTTTCGATCCCAAGGATTGGAAGAAGGGCGAGTGCGAACCGGTGCCGGGCAAGACCATGCCGGCGATGACGGTGGTGGAGCGAGACTACGGCGCGATTTACGACAAGTTCACCACCATCGGCCCGCTGCTGGAAAAGGCCGGCAACGGCGGCAAGGGGATAGGCTGGAAGACCGCCCACGAGGTGGATGTCCTGCGCGGCCTGAACCAAGTGGCGCAGAACGGCGCCGGCAAGGGCCAGCCCAAGCTCGAAACCGCCATCGACGCCGCGGAGATGATTCTGACCCTGGCGCCGGAGACCAATGGCCACGTGGCGGTGAAGGCCTGGGACGCCTTGTCCAAAGTGACCGGCCGCGACCATACACACCTTGCCCGTCCGCGCGAGCACGACACGATCCGTTTCCGCGACGTGCAGGCGCAGCCGCGCAAGATCATTTCCTCGCCCACCTGGTCCGGCCTGGAGAGCGAAGAAGTCAGCTACAACGCGGGTTACACCAATGTCCATGAACTGATCCCGTGGCGCACTTTGACCGGCCGCCAGCAGTTCTACCAAGACCACCAGTGGATGCGCGCCTTTGGCGAGGGATTATGTGTGTATAAGCCGGCGGTGGATTTGAAGACCACGCAGGCGGTGCTGGGCAAGCATGGCAACGGCAACCGCGAGCTGGTGCTCAACTTCATCACCCCGCACCAGAAATGGGGCATACACAGCACCTATTCCGACAACCTGCGCATGCTGACGCTGAGCCGCGGCGGGCCCCATGTTTGGCTGTCCGAGACCGACGCCGCCAAGGCCGGCATCGCCGACAACGATTGGATCGAGGTGTTCAACGTCAACGGCACGCTGACCGCCCGCGCCGTGGTGTCGCAGCGGGTGCCGGAAGGCATGACGCTGATGTACCACGCCCAGGAGAAGATCGTGAACGTGCCGGGCGCCGAAGTCTCCGGCAAGCGCGGCGGCATTCACAACTCGGTGACCCGCGCCGTGACCAAGCCCACCCATATGATAGGCGGTTACGCTCAACTGGCCTGGGGCTTCAACTACTACGGCACGGTGGGCGCCAACCGCGACGAGTTCGTGGTGGTGCGCAAGATGGACAAAGTCGACTGGATGGACGTTCCGGCAGGAGAGAAGCAATGAAGATACGCGCGCAAATCGGCATGGTGCTGAACCTGGACAAGTGCATCGGTTGCCACACCTGTTCGATCACCTGCAAGAACGTGTGGACCAGCCGCGACGGCATCGAATACGCCTGGTTCAACAATGTGGAGACCAAGCCCGGCATCGGCTATCCCAAGGACTGGGAAAACCAGGACAAGTGGCAGGGCGGCTGGAAGCGGCGCAGCGACGGCAAGCTGGAGCCGCGCCAGGGCGGCAAGTTGAAGATACTGGCCAATATCTTCGCCAATCCCAATCTGCCGGCCATCGACGACTACTACGAGCCGTTCACCTACGACTACGAGCATCTGCAGAACGCGCCGCAGATGCAGACGCCGCCCACCGCGCGGCCGGTGTCGGTGCTGACCGGCAAGAAGATGGACAAGATCGAGTGGGGCCCGAACTGGGAGGATGACCTGGGCGGCGAATTCTCCAAACGCGCCAAGGACGCTTTGTTCGAGGGCATCCAGAAGGAGATGTACTCGGCCTTCGAGAACACCTTCATGATGTATCTGCCGCGGCTGTGCGAACACTGCCTGAACCCGGCCTGCGTCGCCTCCTGCCCGTCCGGCTCCATCTACAAGCGCGAGGACGACGGCATCGTGCTGATCGACCAGGACAAGTGCCGCGGCTGGCGGATGTGCGTGTCTGGCTGTCCGTACAAGAAGATTTATTACAACTGGACGTCCGGCAAGGCCGAGAAGTGCATCTTCTGCTACCCGCGCATCGAGTCCGGCCAGCCTACCGTGTGCTCGGAAACCTGCGTCGGCCGCATCCGCTA
Organism: Chromobacterium phragmitis; assembly: GCF_003325475.1. Classification (NCBI taxonomy): domain Bacteria; kingdom Pseudomonadati; phylum Pseudomonadota; class Betaproteobacteria; order Neisseriales; family Chromobacteriaceae; genus Chromobacterium; species Chromobacterium phragmitis. The sequence continues at coordinate 4,184,928 of NZ_CP029495.1, read as the reverse complement.
CCTGGGCGTGCTGCTGTACGACGCCGACCAGATCGAACAGGCAGCGGCGGTGGAAGATCCGCAGGATCTGTACCAGTCGCAGCTGGACCTGTTCCTGGACCCGAATGATCCGGCCATCGCGGCCGAGGCGCTGAAGCAGGGCATCCCGCAAAGCTGGCTGGACGCCGCCCGCCGCTCGCCGGTGTACAAGATGGCGATGGAGTGGAAGGTGGCCTTCCCGCTGCACCCGGAATACCGGACGCTGCCGATGGTGTGGTACATCCCGCCGCTGTCGCCGATCCAGAGCGCGATGGAAAACGGCCTGATAGGCGAGGGCGGCATCATCCCGGACGTGCAGAGCCTGCGGATACCGATCAAGTACCTGGCCAACCTGCTGACGGCGGGCAAGGAAGAGCCGGTGGTCAAGGCGCTGGAAACCATGGTGGCGATGCGCCGCTACATGCGCAAGAAGAGTGTGGAGAAGGTCAGCGACGCGTCGACCTTGGCCGGCACTCACCTGAGCTCGAACCAGGTGGAAGAGATGTACCAGGTGATGGCCATCGCCAATTACGAAGACCGCTTCGTGATTCCGTCCAGCCACAAGGAAATGGTGGAGAGCGCGTTCGAGGACAAGGCCAGCTGCGGCTTCAGCTTCGGCAACGGCTGCTCCGGCGGCGAGTCCGACGCCAATCTGTTCGGCAAGAAAAAGGCCACGCCCATCGTGTTCCACGACATGCGGCGCGACCGCAAGTCCAACGCCGGCAACTAGGAGACCATCATGCGCATCCACGCCATTCTGTCCGCGCTGTTGTGCTACCCGGAGGCCGAGCTGATCGCTGCGGTGGACGAGATCCGCGCTGAGGCGGCCGAGCATCTGCAAACCGCCAGCCTGCTGGAGCCGCTGTTGCAGTCGCTGCAGAGCGAGGACCTGATCGAGCTGCAGGAGCGCTACGTGCGCACCTTCGACCGCAACCCTTCGCACTCGCTGCATCTGTTCGAGCACATCCACGGCGAGGACCGCGCCCGCGGCCAGGCCATGGTGGACCTGCTGGAGGAATACCGCCGGCACGGCTTCGAGCCGGCCTGCAGCGAGCTGCCGGACTACCTGCCGCTGTTCCTGGAGTTTCTGGGGCAGTGCGACAAGGCCGAGTCCGAGCGGCTGCTGAGCGACGCGGTGCATGTGATCGGCCACGTCGCCGGCAGGCTGAACGAGGCGGAGTCGGCATACGCCGGCCTGTTCGACGCGCTGCTGACGCTGTCGCCGGTCAAGCCGGAGCCGCTGCAGGCGCCGCCTATCCGCGACATGGACGAAATGCTGGAAACCTTCGGCCCAGGCGCGGACGGCGTGGAGCCGCTGCTGCGCCCGGCGCCGCCGGCGATCGCCCCGGTCAATTTCTATCCACGCGGCGCAAGCGCCTGAAACCTTGCCCCCTCTTCGCTGAATGGGAGAGGGGCGGCGGGCGGCGCTGACGCCCCGCCATCGGGAGACAAACATGGACTACCTGCATAGATTCGTATTCGGCATCTATCCCTACATCGCGCTGGCCATTTTCCTGCTGGGCAGCCTGATCCGCTTCGAGCGCGAGCAGTACAGCTGGAAGAGCGAGTCGTCGCAGCTCTTGTACCGCGGCCAGCTGCGCCTGGGCAATATTCTGTTCCACCTGGGCATTATCGGCCTGTTCTTCGGCCACCTGGCCGGCCTCTTGACGCCGCTGGCGGTGTGGGACGCGCTGGGCGTGACTCACAGCTTCAAGCAGGTGTTCGCGATGAGCGCCGGCGGCCTGATGGGCGGCCTGTGCCTGATCGGCATCGTACTACTGCTGCACCGCCGCTTCCTATGCGACCGCCTGGCGGCCAACACCACCTGGCGCGACAAGCTGGTGCTGCTGTGGATACTGGCCACGCTGTTGCTGGGCCTGTCCACCATCTTCGTGTCGGCCCAGCATCTGGACGGTCACGAAATGGTGCTGCTGATGAGCTGGGCGCAGCACATCGTCACCTTCCGCGGCGACGCGGCGGATTTCATCGTCTCAGCCTCGCCGGTATTCAAGCTGCACCTGTTCATGGGCATGAGTCTGTTCGTGATCTTCCCCTTCACTCGGTTGGTGCACGTGTGGAGCGGCTTCGGCGCCGTGACCTACCTGGGACGCGCCTGGCAGCTGGTGCGCCCGCGCGGCTAAACGCCTGGGCATGAAAAACGCCGCGCATCCGGAGAGGGGGCGCGGCGTTTTTGGGGTGGAGAGATCATGACGCGGGTTGGCCTGTCAGGTCATGTACATGGTCATGTTGACTGAAAGGTTAATCATGGAGTTGCTTAGACCCGCTAACAAAACCTGTCGACAAATCGCAGACATATCAATGAGAAAGCCAGCTTGAGCAAGGCGTAATGCGTATCCAGCCGCCGTTCGAAGCGGATGCGCAACTTGCCGAAGCCAGCTAGCCAAGAATGGGTACGTTCTACCACCCAGCGGTGGCGACCTAGTCTCTCGCTGCTTTCCACCCCGCGCCGAGCAATTCGCACCAAGATTCCGCGTCGGCTCAGGTGTGCACGACAACGGCGGTAGTCATAGCCTTTGTCAGCATGCAGCTTGTAAGGCTTTTGTCTGGGCCGTCCTGGCAAGCCAGGAACGGCAGGAATCGCATCGACCAAAGTTTCGAAGACCATGGAGTCGTGCCGATTGGCGCCGGTAATGCTCAGCGCCAATGGCAAACCTCGGCGATCTACGATGATGTGCCGTTTGCTGCCGCATTTACCTCGATCGGTGGGGTTGGGGCCGGTCTCTTGGCCCCCCGGGGGCTGGCAACGCTAGCCCCATCAATGCTGGCCCGGCTCCAATCAATTTGATCGTGTTGGCGCAGTTGTATCAGCAGAGCCAGGTGTAGGCGGTCCCAAATGCCTTGCGCTTGCCAATCCCGCAGCCTTCGCCAGCAGGTCATCCCGCTGCCAAAACCGAGTTCCTGCGGGAGGTCCTCCCAAGGAATGCCGGTAGTGAGAACAAACAAGATGCCGTTGAGGGCAGCAAAATTATCCAGCCGCGGCCTCCCACCCCGGCGGGAACGCGGCGGCGGAGAGAGTAGCGGCTGCAATGACTTCCAGAGCTTCTGGCTGATGACTTTTCGTTGCATCTTCGCCAGGTGAGGGCATACGCATCTGGCATCAAGAGGTTTTGTTAGCGGCTCTTAGACCCGCTAACAAAACCTGTCGACAAATCGCAGACATATCAATGAGACAGCCAGCTTGAGCAAGGCGTAATGCGTATCCAGCCGCCGTTCGAAGCGGATGCGCAACTTGCCGAAGCCAGCTAGCCAAGAATGGGTACGTTCTACCACCCAGCGGTGGCGACCTAGTCTCTCGCTGCTTTCCACCCCGCGCCGAGCAATTCGCACCAAGATTCCGCGTCGGCTCAGGTGTGCACGACAACGGCGGTAGTCATAGCCTTTGTCAGCATGCAGCTTGTAAGGCTTTTGTCTGGGCCGTCCTGGCAAGCCAGGAACGGCAGGAATCGCATCGACCAAAGTTTCGAAGACCATGGAGTCGTGCCGATTGGCGCCGGTAATGCTCAGCGCCAATGGCAAACCTCGGCGATCTACGATGATGTGCCGTTTGCTGCCGCATTTACCTCGATCGGTGGGGTTGGGGCCGGTCTCTTGGCCCCCGGGGGCTGGCAACGCTAGCCCCATCAATGCTGGCCCGGCTCCAATCAATTTGATCGTGTTGGCGCAGTTGTATCAGCAGAGCCAGGTGTAGGCGGTCCCAAATGCCTTGCGCTTGCCAATCCCGCAGCCTTCGCCAGCAGGTCATCCCGCTGCCAAAACCGAGTTCCTGCGGGAGGTCCTCCCAAGGAATGCCGGTAGTGAGAACAAACAAGATGCCGTTGAGGGCAGCAAAATCATCCAGCCGCGGCCTCCCACCCCGGCGGGAACGCGGCGGCGGGGAGAGTAGCGGCTGCAATGACTTCCAAAGCTTCTGGCTGATGACTTTTCGTTGCATCTTCGCCAGGTGAGGGCATACGCATCTGGCATCAAGAGGTTTTGTTAGCGGCTCTTAGAAACGAGCATTTCTAGTACGGATTCAGAATAGTTAACTCCACCACCTTGGGAGGGTTGCTTTTTTAGCTCATCCAAGACATATGCAATAACGACTTTGGCGCCTGGGCGAAATAGTTTTCGATCAGTTTTTTCATGCGTGTAAATTGATTCAAGTACAACAGAGCCGTCTTCAAGCTTTAGATTGAAGCTATTGGTTTGATCTCCCCATCGTGCATCTTGACCGGAAAACACCATTTCTAGAATCACACCTGTGACCGTTTTCACAGTCAGCCTTCCCGATCGAATGCTCTCCCACCACTGGTCAGAACCCCAAAGACCATGTATTCCCTTGAGACCAAGAAATGGTTTGCTGGTATTAAGCGTCATCTCTTGAACCGCTTTTACATAGTCTGGCTTCCTTTTGAGCGCCCCAGCCAAGTCATAGACGCGCTTCATTGGTTCTTGAAAGGTGGTAAGGTCAAAGTGCATAAGTGATCCACTGGTATGGGCCTTGAGGTGAGGGAATAGCTGCGGCTACCAAAACTTCCATCAACGCCGCTCGGGCTGCGAAATGGCGGCTGTTTCTCGAAGGGTAGCAATCATTTCGTACCCTTGTTGCCTCGCGAGATCGGCCGCGGATTTTCCAGAGGAGGTTCTAATTGTAGTATCCGCACCATTCCCAAGAAGAAGCTTAACGTTCCCGGTACATCCATTTTCAGCAGCGCTGTGAAGGGCGGTGTATCCGTCACCATTATGTTCGTTTACGTTGTCGCCAGCAGCAATAGCCTGCTTCAAGTGAGCCAGTGCGTCAGATCGTTGAATTGCAGACCAGTACTGAAGCGTGCTCATTGGGATCGCATCTGGGAAGATGGATGCAATTGTAACAGGCTGACTAGCATTCGCCTCTTTCACAAGCCCCATTGTCAATTTATCCTGCTCCAGCGCGGAATTTTCTTGTGCTGTCAGGTCGAGATTGCGATCTGTCATGATGACTCCATACTTGGTAAGTCGCATTCCAAAGGGCGAGTCTTCAACGTAATTTTAGGGCCTTTATTTGTCATTATTTTCAGCATTTTTACGTGACAGAAAAAGTATTTGCGAAACTACGATGATGATTGGAAATAAAACCCATAGCCAATCTGGGATATAGAGCCCAGATTTCTTACTGTATGCAGTATTTGGATCGATGTTTGTATTAATCGATGGATTGTCAGGATTGTAATAAATATTAAGCTCATCTCCTTCCTTTAGGGAGTCGCAATCTGCGCCACCACTAAGGCTTTTGTTTGAGTATTTCTTTCCATTTGCATGAAATGTATAATAAAACTCACCATGATTGGAGCAATTCATTGCTGCGGCATGACCAATAGTGGTTTTGTAGTTCCTTGCTAACTCTTTATATTCAAGTGCTTTGTTATAGCAGGAGGTAAGAAATATACTTAGACCCGCTAACAAAACCTATATTTTGCGCAGTGGCGCACATGGAAGATCAGCGACTTACAAGCGACCGCCTGAGGTTTTGTTAGCCACTCTTAGCAGAATGGATAATGTTGCTGCGTGAAACTTAAGCATGCAAAATATACCTAATGTTTGACATAAAAGGTGGTCGGAGCTGCGGAGCAGCAGAGGGCGTGTGGAAGTGGAGTTTGCAAACTATCTCTCTCAGCGAAATTTTTAGACTGATGGTTCTTATGTTTTTAGGTTCTTTGTTTTTCAATATATCGATTAACTTGGCGTGCGAATCACATATCTACAGAGCCGTCGAGTGAATTGAACTTGCGAAGCCAAACGCTTATCGAAGATCATTTGATGCTTATGGATTAGGCAATGCCTATTCATTCTTGGTGAATGCTGGGCTTTATTTTATTCTGCCCAATCTGCGGTCTTCATGTTTCTCTCCACAAATGCGTTGATGGGTAATGTGAAAACTCAGTCGATGGCAAAAGTGCAGATTTTTTAGGATTGGTTAGAAACTAGGGTTAGACGTCATTTTGTGCGACTTCAAGTGTCCGTCTTAAACTGCTAGCCAGCTCGATGTAGCTGAGTGCCGCATCTGTGGTAGGTGAAAAATCTTGTGCGTGGGCAGCCTGATTTTTGAGAGTGCGGAGATCGTGGTAGAGCGAGATATCTTCTGCAGAAAGTACATTTTCCTTGTTTAGGACGCGAATTACAGCCAAAGGAGAATGTGACTCTTTCTCAGGAACATACAGCGCCTTGTTTTGGATCACGCGAATTGCGGACTCCTCTATGCCTCGCCAGGCTTCTAGTATGGCAGAGCGCGGGTTGACTTGAACTAATTGAAGCAACAACTGCCGCTCAGGTGTGAGTCCTTCTGGTGGAGGAAACAGCTGATGTTGTGCCTTTGCCATTGCTTCAAGTTCTTTGATCTCCCGCTCAAACTCGGCTTCAACTGGGCCAGCTTTAATTTTTTTGAGGTATGGTAGCAATGATTTTATCTCCGTACGCAGCATTGTCACCAGCGCTACGGCCGCAATTGGCCACGCGGTAAATTCAATCAACTTTGTGATAAAAGTCAGTATGTCCATGTTTTGACGGCTAACGTCTGAATTAAGCCAGGCCGCGAATTGACGTCAGCTTGAATGAACTGTTCGGCAGCATGCACGTGTTCCTGGCGGCGATATGCAATAAGAGTAAGGGCGGACAAGCTTGCGGGACTCGGTACCGATACATGCTGCTCATTCAGTTGCCACGGTTCGGGAAAGTCGGCAATGATCTCAGTAGCAGCGCAGGAATAACTCTCTTTGGCTAGCGGAGAAGGCTGCCCATCATACTCAAAGCGCAGTCGAACGATGTGTTTATCGCTGTCCAACTCACCGGATACCTGCCGAATATCAGGGTGAACCTCTCTGAGCAAAGCGCGCTGGAGCGAGAGCTGCAGAAATTGATTGCCGATAGTGTTGCCCATGCTGTCTAACAGCCACCTGAAATATCGAATGAAAACTGCCAGATTTTGGTGCACAGAAAATATGCCGTCAATATTTTCATATTAAAATCAGTACGATGTCGGGCGGGCTGCTTCTTGTGGAGGCTAAAGTTCGACGAAATGCACCACTCACCATGGGGGCCATTCCACGCTGAGCTCATAGACACATGAGCAGGACGCGTAAGTAGCGCGGCCTGGCCTGTCAGGCCACTCCCGCTTCTAATTCGCCGTGAGTACGCCGCGATTGGCTCATTTTGGAGGACGGCCGTGTCTGTTTCTCTTCCTTGTGGTCGTTCATGCGTCATTCGCGGGCATGGGGATAGGACGCGCCATCGCAGCAAACACCCCACCCGAAGCGCGCTCAGACCTTGTCCAGCCCATGCTCCACGGCATAAACCGCCGCCTGCACCCGGCTGCTCAGCGACAGCTTGCGCAGGATGTTCTGCACGTGGACCTTGACCGTGCTCTCGGCCAGGTCCAGCGCGCGGGCGATTTCCTTGTTGCTGGAGCCGCGGGCCAGCCAGCCCAGCGTTTCCCGCTCGCGCGGGGTCAGCGCGTCGGCCTCGCTGGCCTTGGCCGCCGGCTGGCGCAGGCGGGCCAGCAGCTTGGCGGTCATTTCCGGCGACAGCACGCTGTCGCCGTCCACCGCGCGGCGCACGCTGTCCAGCAAAAAGTCGGCGTTGATGTTTTTCAGCAGATAGCCGCGCGCGCCGCCGCGCATGCATTCGGCCAGATCGTCTCCATCCTCGGACACGGTCAGCATCAGCACCGCGGCGTCGGGGCAGCCGCTCAGTATCTGGCCCAGCGCCTCGCGGCCGTTCATCACCGGCATGTCGAGGTCCAGCAACACCACGTCGGGCTTCAGCTGCTCTGCCTGCTTCACCCCTTCCAGACCGTCGGCGGCTTCGCCCACCACCACGAAGTCGTCCTGCCGTTGCAGCAGCGCCTTGAGTCCGCTGCGGAACAGCGTGTGATCGTCAATCAGTAAAATGCGTATCGCTTGTGTCATGCGCTGGTGCGCTCCTCTTTGGGCAGGGTCAGCTCCACCGTGGTGCCCTGATCGGGCTCCGAGCGGATCTGTATCTGGCTGTGTATGCGGTTGGCCCGCTCTTGCATGATGGACACGCCGACGTGGCGCGCAGCCTTGGCTGCCATCTGCTCGGGGGAGAAGCCGCGGCCGTTGTCGCTGATGCGCATGCGGAAGCTGGCGCCGTTGTCTATTTCCACCTTAACCGCGCTGGCGGCGGCGTGCTTGCGGATATTGGACAGGGCCTCTTGCAGGATGAAGAACACCTGTAGTTGCTGTTGCGGGTCCAGCGGCTTGCCTTCGCCGCTCAGCTCAAGGCTGGCGGGGATGCGGGTTTGCTGTTCGAAGCGCTGCAGCAGCGTCAGCACTGCCTCGGGAAACTCCTGCTTGCTGATGCGGGTGCGGAAGTTCAACAGCAATTCGCGCACGTCTTCGTAGCATTCCTGCACGCCGGCGCGGATGAAGGCCAGGTTTTCCCGCGCCAGCTCCTCCTCGCGCGCGTTCATCGCGTCTTCCAGCATCTGCGACTGCAGATTGAGGAAAGACAGCGACTGGGCGATGCTGTCGTGCAGGCCCTGGGCCATCAGGTTGCGTTCTTCCGACACCGCGAAATGCCGCTCGCGCGCGCTCAGCCGCTGGTTTTCTATGGCCACGCCCAGGTGCTGGCCCAGGGTCTCGATCAGGATTTGCTCCGCCATCGACAGCGTGCGCTTTTCACGGAAGTACAGCGTGAAGATGCCGACATCCTCGCGCTGGTTGCGGATGTGGAACACGGCGATGGAAGCGAAGCCGGCCTTGCGGCAGTGGCGGATTTCCTCTCCCTCCAATTCGCCGATGTGGCGCAGCACGGCGAAGGGCTGCTGCACCGCTTCGCCGCAGTGGCAGGCGTCGTTGGGGATGCATTCCTCGTGGATCGCCATCTCCTCGGGCAGGCCTTGCTGGGCGACCTGGTCCAGCTTGCCGCGCTCCGGGTCCACCAGCCTCGCGTTGGCGGCGTCGGCGCCGGTCAGGCGCATCAGCCGGCGGAGGAAACCCTGGCAGGTCTCGTCCAGCGCGCGCTGCTGGTGCAGGAAAGATGTCATGTCGTACAGCGTTTTCAGGCGCAGGTTTTGTTCTTCCACCTCGCGCGTCTTCTGGCTGACCTTGTTTTCCAGGTTCTGGTACAGGTCCTGCATCCGGTCCGCCATCTGGTTGAAGCCGGCGGCCAGCATGCCGAATTCGTCCCGGCGGTCCACATCCACCCGGGTGTCCAGCTCGCCTTCACGCAGGCGGCGTATCGCGTCGCTGAGCACGCTGACCGGATTGATCACCATCAGGAACAGCATGTAGGCCATGGTCACCGCGCCGGCCAGCGCCATCGCGATCAGCACCATCTGGAACATCCGCAGCAGATTGGTGTGGCTTTCGTTGTCGCGCTCCACCAGGCTGACCAGGCTGTCGATCTCGGCGACGAAGGCATGCAGCCGCTGCGGCGTGGGCTGGGCGCCGTCCTCTGCCAGCAGCAGCGGGCGGATGTCGTCGCGCCAGCGCAGTTCCAGGCGGCGCTGCTGGTCGCGGATGTCGCGGTTGTCTGGCAGGAACAGCGGCCGGGCCGGATCGCCGCGCTTGAGCCGGGCCAGGGTCTGGTCGAAGCCGCCCACCTCGTCCAGCAGCTGTCGGCGCGGCGCATGGGTGGACAGCAGGTAGGCCGCGCGGAAGGTGCGCATGCGCAGGCTGCCGACATCGTTGATGGCGGCGGCGCCGCCCTCCAGCCGCCAGGACAGGGCCAGGGTGTAACCTATCGATACCAGGGCCACCAGCAGGGCCAGCAGCGACAGCACCAGCAATTTGCTGGACAGGGTCTGGAGGCGGCCGCCGAAACGGCCGGGCTTGAGCGTGAACATGATTCTGCTTTTGGCGGATGGCCAACGCGGGCGGCGGGCTGCACAATATCGCGTCGGCGCTTAAGTTTAGATTTTGACTGTTTGAACATAGCGTTTATCAACGGTTCAGACAATCCGCCAAAAGGAGAATGCATGCAAGCGGTACTGGGAATTTGCGGTTATTCCGGCAGCGGCAAGACCACCTTGCTGGAGGCGATGCTGCCGCGGCTGAAGCGGGCGGGGCTGCGGGTGGCGGTGATCAAGCACAGCCATCACGATGTGCAGCTGGACGCGCCAGGCAAGGACAGCTTCCGCCACCGCCAGGCCGGCGCCAGCGAGGTGATGATCGTGTCGCCGCGCCGAGTGGGCGTGTTCGCGGAAACCGAGCGCGAACTGACGCTGGACGAGCAGCTGGCGCGCTTGTCGCCGTGCGACCTGGTATTGCTGGAGGGGCAGAAAACGCTGCCGGTGCCCAAGCTGGAGGTGTACCGGCCTGCCTTGGGCAAGCCTGCGCGCTACGAGACCGATCCGAATATCATCGCGGTGGCCAGCGACGCGCCGCTGACGGCCGACATCCCGGTGCTGGATCTGAACGACGCGGACGCGGTGGCGCAGTTCATCGCCGCCTGGCTGGCTAGCCGCCGGTTTGCGACATGAAGCGCATCACCTTGGCCGGCGCGTCCAGGAAGTCGTGTTTTTCCGGCTTCAGCTCGATGGCGGCGCGGATGGCCGCCTCCAGCTCCGCGTCGCTGCAGCCGGCTCGCAGCATGGGACGCAGCGGGTAGCTTTGCTCCTGGCCCAGGCACAGGTAGAGGGTGCCTTCCACCGACATCCGCACCCGGTTGCAGCTGGCGCAGAAGTGCTGGCTGATCGGGGTGATCAGGCCCAGCGTGAAGCGCCCGTCGCGGGACCCCCAGTAGCGGGCAGGGCCGCCGCCCAGGCTGCGGCTGAGCTCGGACAGGCCGAAACGGCCGCTCAGCCGGGCCAGGATGGGCGCAAGCGCGCTGCCCCGCGTCCGGCGGCCGCTGTCGCCCATCGGCATCGCTTCGATCAGGCGCAAGATGAAGCCGTGTTCGATGCAGAATTCCGCCATCGCTTCGATGTCGCCGTCGTTGACCCCGGCGATGGGGACCATGTTGATCTTGATCCGGTCGAAGCCGGCGTCCTTGGCGGCGGCCAGGCCGGCGAGGGCCTTGGGCAGGCTGTCGCTGCCGGTAAGTTCGGCCACGCAGTCGCGGCGCAGCGAGTCCAGGCTGACGTTGAGCCGGCTTACGCCGGCGCGGCGCAGGGCCTCGGCATGCCGTTTCAGTTGGGTGGCGTTGGTGGACAGCGACAGATCGGCGAGGCCGGGCAGCGCGGACAGCCGTCCGGCAAGCCGAGGCAGATCGCGGCGCAGCAGCGGCTCGCCGCCGGTCAGGCGGATGCGGCGGGTGCCGAGGCGGACGAAGGCCGCGGCGACGCGTTCGATCTCGTCGAAGTTCAGCCAGTGCGACGGTTCCTCGAAACCTTTGAAGCCCTTGGGCAGGCAATAGCTGCAGCGCAGATCGCAGCGATCGGTGACGGAGAGCCGCAGGTATTCGATGGCGCGGCCAAAGCGGTCGGACAACATGGTGCATCCTCGGGGACTGCCGATATGTCGGAAATTCTATGCCGGAAAGCGCCGGGCGGCAGTTCCCAGGAGGAGGGAGGCGGCCTAGCTATTTAGGCGTAGGCGGAGGAGGGAGGCTCGATTTCGCCTTGCGGGAGGAGCTTGCGCCATTTTTGTGTTTATTGAACTTCCATGTCAATTAAATCCAATTGTATGGATTTGTGTGTCTGTTTAATATTAATTATTAAAATAATTGATCGTTGAATTGTTGTAAAATGGCACAAATTGTTTACATTCCTCGCCATGTCCGCCGCTTATACCCAACGCAACGCCTATATCCTGCTGGTGCTGACCATGTTGATGTGGTCCACCAATTTCGTCATCGCCCGCGCGCTGCACACGCAGCTGGGGCCGTTCACGCTGGCCTTCGCCCGTTGGGGCATCGCGCTGGCCTGCGTGCTGCCGTTCGCCCTTCCCAGGCTGCGCCGCAACTGGGGCAAGCTGCGCGCGCAGTGGCCGCTGTTGCTAGTCCTGGGCCTGTTCGGCATCGGCCTGACCAATACCTGTCTCTATTGGGCGGTGCAGACCACCACTGCCACCAACGCGGTGATCCTGAACAGCGCGACGCCGGTGATGGTGCTGATGCTGGGTTCTTTGTATTTCCGCCAGCGGCTGAGCAGCCGGCAATGGATGGGCATGACGCTGGCGCTGTGCGGCGCCTTGCTGATCGTGCTGAAGGGCAAGCTGCTGGAGATCGGCGGTTTCCATTTCGGCGGCGGCGACCTGTTCGTGCTGGCCGGCGGCCTGAGCTGGGCCATTTACACGCTGGGCCTGCGCAAGCTGAAGCCGGGCATTGATCCCATGGTGCAGATGGCCGCGCTGCTGCTGGTGGGCGAGGCCGCGCTGCTGCCGCTGTTCCTGGTGGAGTTGTCGTCGCGCGGCCTGCCGACGCTGGGCGCCGGCGCCGCGGCCAGCCTGCTGTATCTGGGCGCGTTGCCTTCCGTGGCGGCTTATCTGCTGTACAACCGCGCCATCGCGATGGTGGGCACCGCCAAGGCGGCCGCCTTCCTGTACTTGATGCCGGCTTTCGGCGCGCTGCAGTCCATTGCGCTGTTGGGCGAAGAGCTGCATTGGTATCACGCGGCCGGCTTGGCCGCCATTTTCGGCGGCATCGCGCTCAGCTCTCTGAGTCGGGGCGAGGCGCGAGAGGTTGCAGGCGCGGGGCTGAAAACGAGAGGGTCCTGATCCGGCGGTTCGGACGGAACGAAAAAAAGCGGCGCTTTCCCGCGCCGCTTTTTTCATGCCTCAACGGGTCAGGTCAGATACAGCAGCAGCGGCATCGCGCGCACGGCCAGCCAGGCCAGCGCGAGAGGCAGCAGCAGGCACAAGCCGCCCCAGAAAACCCAGCGGGTTTCGCAGTCGGCGCGCCGGCGCATTTCCATCAGTTGCAGCCGGTAGGCGATATAGCTGATGACGGCTACCAGGGGAGAGACCAGCACATAGGCGGCCATCGGCCGCCATTCCAGCCAGGGGGACAGCGCCAGCACGCCGAGGTGCAGGGCCAACTGGCTGGCGAACAGCGCGGCCAGGCGCACGTCGCGGCCCGGGAAGCGCAAGGCGCGCCGGCACACGCGCATGTGGACCGCCGCCCACATCGCGGCGGCGATGCCCAGCCAGGCATAGGGATAGAACAGCGGCAATATCAGCGGCTCGATCGAAACCGGCTCGGGATGATGGTCCAGCAATACGGCCAGCAGCAGGTAGGCGGCCAGGAAGCAGGCGACGGCGGTGCCGTCGCGTCCGCGCGCCAGCCGCCAGACCATGTGCAGCGAAAACAGAACGAGTACGGAGAGCAGCAGAATTCCGACAGGCGTCGCCGTCATGCAGCCTCCAGCGCCGACAGCAGCGCGGCGGAAACCAGCTCGCCGATCTGGGCCAGATACTGGGTGTGCATGTCCAGGGTGAAGCGTTGGGAGTCGTCGCTGGCCAGCACCAGAATGCCGAAGGGCTGGCCTGCCTCGTTTTTCAGCGCCACTTGGGCGAAGGACTGCAGCACCGGCGTGGCGGGGAACCAGCTCAGCACCTCGTCGTTGACGTAGGGGCCGCAGTAGGGCGAGACCAGATTGCGGGCCAGGCCCTGTACTTCATTGCGGGCGTTGTAGTGCTCTGCGTCGCCCTCGGCCGCCGGGTGCCACAGTTTCAGCGCCGCGCGGTCCAACTGGAACTCCCGGCGCAGGCTGCCCTTGAGCTCGGCGATCATCGCCTGGGCGTCGCGGGCGGCCAGCAGCGACAGCGTCAGACGGTGCAGCCTGGCGAGCAGGCGGTCGTTGTCCTGTCCGCGCTCCACCCATTGCTGCAGCTGCGCTTCCAACTGGCGGTTCTGATCCTTCAATTCCAGCATCTGGCGCTCGACGAAGGACACCACGACCCGCTCGCCGGTTTGCGGCGCGGCTTGCAGGCCGAAGCGGGCGGCGTGCTGTTGCAGGAAATCGGGATGCTCGTCGAGAAATGCCAGGACTTGTTCGCTGTGCATCGGCCTTGTCCTTTCCTTATCGGGATGCGGAAATGGGTTGGTGTCGCCTTGGGGATTAAAGTTCGATTTCGCCGCGGAAAACGGTGACGGCGGGCCCGGTCATGATCACCGGCCGGCCTTCGCCCGCCCACTCGATCAGGATGTCGCCGCCGCGAGCGCGCACGATGACGCGCGCGTCCAGCAGGCCCTGGCGAATGCCGCAGACCGCCGCCGCGCAGGCACCGGTGCCGCAGGCCAGCGTTTCGCCGGCGCCGCGCTCGTAGACGCGCAGGCGGATCTCGCCGCGGTTGAGTATTTGCATGAAGCCGGCGTTCACCCGTTGCGGAAAGGCGGGATGGTTCTCGATCAAGGGGCCGATTTCGGCCACCGGCGCGGCGTCCACGTCATCCACCAGCTGCACCGCGTGCGGATTGCCCATCGAGGCGATGCCGATCTCGACGTCGCCGCCGGCGACGGGCAGCGCGTAGGTCAGCGCTTCGGCATCGGCGAGGAAGGGCAAGTCGGCGGGCGCGAAGCGCGGCACGCCCATGTCGACGCGGACCTGTCCGTCGCCCAGGTATTCCGGCGAGATCACGCCGCGCGCGGTTTCCACCGAGATGCGCGATTTGTCGGTCAGCCGCTCGTCGCGGACGAACTTGGCGAAGCAGCGCGCGCCGTTGCCGCATTGCTCGACTTCGCCGCCGTCGTTGTTGAAGATGCGGTAGCGGAAGTCGTGGCCGGCCTCGCGCGGCGCCTCCACCAGCAGCAACTGATCGAAGCCTATGCCCAACTGGCGGTTGCCGAGCAGGCGGATCTGTTCCGTGGAGAGCGAGACGGACTGGCGCACGCCGTCGACGACCATGAAGTCGTTGCCCAGGCCGTGCATCTTGCTGAATTTCAGTTTCATCGGTGTCGCGTGGCGATGCATTGTGGATGGAGCAGCTTAGCACAGCCGGGCGCGAGATACACCGGGGCGGCCAAGGCCCGGGCTCGAAGGCTTAGCCTGCGGCCAGCTGGCGCTGCGCCAGCGCCGCCAGCGCCGCCAGCTTGTCTCGCGGCATGCCGGCGGACAGGGCGTAGCCGCGGCCATGCTCCCACCAGTAATAGACGTTGACCGGCCCTTGGCTGGCGAAGTGGAATCCCTTTTCCGATTGCGGCCGGGCGCCGTTGGCCACGTACAGCGTCACCCGTTGTCCGGCGGCGTCGTGATACATCAACTGGGCTACCGGGCCTTGTTCGCCGGGCAGCAGGCGTCCGCCTATCAACTCATAGCCGGCCGGCGCCAGCTGGGGCGGCGTGATGGGGCTGCGCATGCGGCGCGATAGCCAGGCGACCATCTGCGCCTCCTGGTCCACGCCGATCTCGACCGGACGCTGGATGTCGGGGCTGTACACCACGTGGGCCATGGCGGCTCGGCGCGGCAGGCTGTCCGCCGCGTAGTCGGCGGCTTGGGCGGAGGGTTCGGGCTGGTAAGCTTGCCGTCCGTACCAGCCGCCGCCCAGTCCCAGCGCGAACACCAGCCCGGCGGCCATGGCCTGGCTGAGCCACGCCGGAGCTGGGCGTCGGGAAGGCGGCCTGGCCGCGGCCAACAGCCGGCTGGGCATGGCTTCTTGTTCTGGCAGCGGCCACAATTCGCGCAGCGCGTCGTCCTGCTCGCGCCATTGATCCAGCCGCCGGACGGCATCGGGATGCGTCTCCAGCCAGGCTGCCACTTCTTCGGCCTGCCGCTGGGTCAATTCGCCGTCAAGATAGGCCTGCAGCGTTTCCGCATTCGGTTCGGTCATGGCTTTGCGCCTCCGTATTCAACCATCAATTGCCGCAGCCGCTCGCGCCCCCGGTGAAGGCGCGACATCACGGTGCCCATCGCCAGCCCCAGAACCTTGGCGATGTCCTGGTAGCGCATCTCTTCCACCACCGCCAACAACAGGACCTCTCTTTGCTCCGCCGGCAGCTGCGCGATGGCGCGGTCGAGGTCGCGCAGCCGAAGCGTCCGCTCATGGGCGGGCGGGACGGCCAGTTCCGCCCACTCCTCGTCGGACAGCTCGCTGGCCGGGCGGCTGCGCCGAACGTGGTCCACGTGCCGGTTGTGCATGATGCCGAACAGCCAGGGGCGGATGTCGGTGTCCGGCCGCCATTGCCGCCAGCCGCGCCAGGCCGACTCCAGCGTGTCCTGGACCAGATCGTCGGCGAGCGCCGCGTTCCGTTCCAGCACGCGCGCGTAGCGGCGCAGGCGGGCGAGGTTGTCCAGCAGCAGTCGATGAAACTGCCGCTCTGGTGCTAATTCACCGATGGCTTGATCTCCCGGGTGATCCGGCGCGTCGCCAAGTCCAGCTCGGCCACGCTCAGGTCCTCGTTCAGCACCCAGGCCTTGCGGCTGTCCCGGCTGAAGGAGATGGCCTGGCGCGGGCCGGACAGGCCGCCGATCTGCGCGGCGGGCGTGAAGGCCGGCAGGGCGACTTCGGTCAGCGAGTCGCTCTTCAGGTTGCCAGAATACAAGACTTTGCCGTCTGGGCGCAGCGCGGCGCCGTAAGGCTCGCTTCCCACCGCGACGGTGGCTGTGATCAGCCCCGTTTTCGTATCCACCTTGGACAGGGTGTCGTTGCCGCTATTGGCCGCGTACAGGATGCCGCCGTCGGCGGAGATCGAAATGGCGCGGATCTTGTTGAAGCCGCCGATTTCCCTGAGCACGGACAGGGATGCGGTATCCACCACGCTCAGTTTGTCGCTGCGGAAATTGGTGACATAGAGATCGGCGCCGTCCGGCGACAGCTTGACGCCTTGGCGCGGGCCGGAGAATCCAGTGATCACCTTGCTGACCCGCCAGGCTTTGAGATCCACCACGCTGACGGTATTGGACGCCTGGTTGTTGACATAGAGTCGCTCGCCTTGGCGGTCGATGGCGCTGCCGAAAGCGCCGGGCCCCAGCGCCAGGCTGGCTTCCAGTTTCAATGTGCCGGCATTCCATCGTTCCAGCAGGCCCTTGCTGCTATCGGTGACGTAGAAGCTGCGGCCATCGGGCGAAAACACGATGTTGCGCGGCGTGATGAAGCCGGGCAGCGTCGCCCGTTGCTCGCCGCTGGCCAAGTCGTACACCTTCAGCGTTGGGCTCTGGCTATTGCCGGCGATCGCCAGGCTTTCGTCGGGACTGATCGCCAGCGTGTTGTTGCGGATGTCGGGGTCGAAAGCCTGGGCGGCCGAGGCTTGCGCAAGCGCCCACAAGATGGCGGCGGAGATGAGGGTGGCGGTTTTTCGCATGCGGGTCTTCTCTCTTGGATTTGGGTTTCGGCTCGGCGGGGTTACGGTTTGGCCACGCGCCACAGTTGCTTGAAGTTGTCGCCCTTGCGTTCGCCGGGCGCGCTGTCCTGAGCGAAGCGGTACAGCGGCTTGCCGCGCCACGACCATTGACGCGAGCCGTCGTCTCGCGTCACCAGGCCCAGATCGCCTTCCGGCTTGTCATCCGCGCCGGCGGCCAGGGGCGGCCAGAGCCCCGCGCACGGGCCGTTGCAGGCGCTGCGGCCATCGCCAGTCTTGTCTTTCTCGAAAACGTAGAGCGTCATGCCGGCGGTGTCGGTCAGCGCGCCGTCGCGTGTCGACACCGGCGAGGGCGCGGCCAGGCTCGAGGCGGTGGCGAAGGCGGCGAGCATGCCGCCGAGCAGCAAAGTGCGTTTCATCGATGACTCCTGATCGGATTGGCGGAGTGCGGAACGTTTGTTCCGCGCTTGCATAGGGGTATACGCAAGGCCGCCGCCGATTATTCCCGGCGGAGTGAAATATTTTTTGGCGAGGGACGAAAGGCGGGAGGGGCAGCCGCCGCGAAGGCGGCTGGCGGGGTCAGGCGCGCAGCACGGTGCGCGCGCCTTCGTAGCGGGGCGCGAAATAGACGTTGTCCAGCCGCGCGACCCGGATCGTGCTGTTGCTGCGCGGGGCGTGGACGAATTTGCCGTCGCCGATGAAGATGCCCATATGGGAAAACGGCCGGTTCATGGTGTTGAAGAACACCAGATCGCCGACTTGCATCTGGTTGTCCGGAATGGCACGCGCGATGCCGGCGATCTGGGCCGCGTTGTGCGGCAGGCGGATGCCGACGGCGTTCTGGTAGATGTAGCTGACCATGCCGCTGCAATCGAGGCCGGCTTCGGGATTGTTGCCGCCGAAGCGGTAGCCGCCGTCCAGCAGGCCTATCGTGTACAGCAGGATTTCGCGGCCGTTGCCGTCGGCCCGCAGATTGGACAGCGAGGTGTCGCCGCCTGGCTTGCCGGGGCGCGGGCGATGCTGGCCGGTTTTGGTGGGGGTGGTGCCGCAGGCGGCGAGCAAAGCCGCCAGACCCGCCAGCGCGGCGCCCTTGAGCAGGCGGCGCCGGTCGAAGTTGTCATCCCTCAGCGGGTTGTCTTGCATGTTCGCTTGGACTCCTGTCATTTCATGCCGCGACGATCGAAATGCTTCGCCGTTCGTCGGGTCGATTCTCAGTGCGGGCCGGCCATCCCGGCAGGTTCTCCGAGCGGTGGGATAGGGAGGGCGGCGTTTGGGGGAAGTATAGCGCGGGCCAGAGCCGCAGCCATGGCGGCAGTGTAAATGCGGCGTTGTTTTTCGCAATGACTCACGAATGCACGCCCTAGAATGAAGACCGGGCAAGACCAGTTTGGGGAAGTGGAATGAACCGTTCGATGATCGCGAAAATGGCTTCCTGGATGGGCGCAGCTGCGCTCGCCCTGGCGGCGGCGCCAGCGAGTGCCGCCGATATCGTTTACATCGCCGCCAAGGCGGAGCTGCCCTTTTGGTCAACGGTGGGGCAGGGCGTCAAGGCGGTGGCGGAGTCCAACGGCTACGCCTATGTGGAAATGGACAGCGGGCTCAGCGCGGAGAGGCAGCTGGACAATGTCCGCCGCGCCGTCGAGCAGCATGCGGCGGGCATCGTGATTTCCCCTACCAACAGCAAGTCGGCGGAGGATGCGTTGCTGTTGGCCAAGCGGGCCAAGATTCCGGTAGCCATCGCCGATATCGGCTCGAGCGGCGGAGATTACGTCAGCTTCGTCAAGTCGGACAACTATCGCGGCGCTTACGACGTAGGCGTGGCGCTGGCGAAGGAGATGCGCGCGCGCGGCTGGGGCGGCGGGGCGTACGGCATGATCGCGATAGAGTTGGCCCGGAAGAACGGGCTGGATCGCAGCAATGGATTCCGCGACGCGATGCGGGACGCGGGATTCCCTCGCGAATCCGTGCTGAGGCAGATGCGGGATTACTCCGCAGAAGAAACCTACCATTACGTTCGCGCCGCGCTGGCGGCGCATCCGGAGCTGCGAGGATTGTTCGTGGAGACGGATCAGCCGGTTGAAGGGGCGCTGCGGGCGATCCGGGAGGCGGGCAGGGATAAGCAGATGCTGCTGGTTTCCTTTGACGCGATGCCCGAAGTCGCGAGTTTGCTCAAACGCGGGGCATTGATCGCAGTCGGCATGCAGCAGCCATACTTGATGGGCCGTTCGGCGGCGGAAGGCTTGGCGGCGCAACTGCATGGAAAGCCGCCGGCCAGGGAGGTGTTGATCCCGGTTCTGGTGGCGACGCGCCTCAATATCGACCAGTTGATGCCGGTCGCAGCCAGAACGGTATTCGGCAGGCCGCCTAAATAACGGCGATCAGGGCGTCATCCGCTCCATCTCGCCGTTGCGCGTCAGATCGCGGATGGTGGCGTTGAAAGACTGGCGCAGCGCAACGCCGTCTTTCGTCGCGGGGGTGAATTCGAAGTGCAAACCGGCCGGAGCCTCGCCGGGCAGCTCGGCTCGAGCTAAGCCGGGTTGGTTGATCGCGTCGCGCAAGGCGGCATCGCGTTGCGACAGATTGTCTATCACTTCCTTGAATTCGATGAAGACGTCGCAGCGGTCCTCCGCTACTTTGGCGATCGCGCTGCGGACGTTTTTGGCGCCAGTGTCCTGGCGCGATGGGGCGGCGCCGAGCGCGGTCAGATTGCTGCCGAACAGCCCGCAGGCGCGAAAGCGCTTCAGATCGTCCGGCGAGCGCAGCGGCGCGGCGTCGGGGTGCTTGCGGCGGGAGTAGAAGTACAGATGGTGGACCGTGGCGTACGCATCGGTGGCCAGAAAGCGGGCGGGGTCGAGCTCGCGGGTGGGTACGTCGATGGCGATGTCCAGTTGGCCGTGGGCGACCATTTCCCGACAGCGCTTCCAGGGCAGCCTCTGCACGGCGGCCGGCTCCAGTCCGGCTCGCCTCAGCGCGCGCTGCAGCACGTTGATGGCGAGCCCGGTATCCTGGGCGACGCCGGATTCGCCGGACGACGCGGTGAAAACATAGGGCGGGAAATCAGCGTCCGACGCGCAGGCGCGCAGTGGCTGGCCATGCGCGCCTGCCATCGCCATCGCCATCGCCATCGCCGCGGCCAGAGGCAGGGCAGGAGTATCGAGTGTCGGGACGCGCCGCATGCTTTTCCACCGGTTGTCGGCGGGGCGGGCGCCGCCGCCTCCTTCCGGTGTAGCCCATGGCCGCCTGCGCGGCAAAGCGGCGCGGCCGTCAGTTGGCGCGCTGCTCCAGCTCTTCCCAGCGCGCCAGCTTGTCCAGCAGCAGTTCGTCGATGGCCTCCACGCGCTGCTGCCAGGCGATGGCTTCCTTGGGCGCGTCTCGGTAGCAGTTGGGGTCCAGCAGACGCTGGTTCAGTTCGGCCTGTTCCGCCTCCAGCGCGCTGATCTGGTCAGGCAGCGCCGCCAGTTCGCGGGTTTCGTTGTAGGAGAGTTTGCTGCGCGGGGCCTTGGGCTTGTCCTGGCGCGGAACATCTTTGGCCGGCGCGGCGTCCTTGGTCTTTTCCGCCGGGGCGTATTCGGCCATGCGTTTTTTCGCGTCCAGCCAGTCCTGATAGCCGCCCGGATATTCTTCCAGCTTGCCTTCGCCCTCGAAGGCGATGACCTGGGTCACCACATTGTCGAGAAAGGCGCGGTCGTGGCTGACCAGGAATACGGTGCCGGAATACTGGGCAATCACGTCTTCCAGCAATTCCAGCGTGTCGATGTCCAGATCGTTGGTCGGCTCGTCCAGCACCAGCACATTGGCCGGACGGGTGAACAGGCGGGCCAGCAGCAGGCGGTTGCGCTCGCCGCCGGACAGCGAGCGCACCGGGCTGCGCGCGCGCTGCGGCGAGAACAGGAAGTCTTCCAGATAGCTCATCACATGCTTCTTCACGCCGCCGATTTCGACGAAATCATTGCCCTGGCTGATGATGTCGGCGACGCTGGTTTCCTCGTCCAGTTGCTCGCGGAATTGGTCGAAGTAGGCGATTTCCAGCTTGGTGCCTTGCTTGACCGTGCCGGAGTCGGGCTCCAGCTCGCCCAGGATCAGCTTCAGCAGCGTGGTCTTGCCGGCGCCGTTGGGCCCGATCAGGCCGATCTTGTCGCCGCGCAGGATGCGGCTGGTGAAATCGCGGATCAGTTGCTTGTCGCCGAATCCCTTGCTGACATGCTCCAGCTCCGCCACCAGCTTGCCGGAGCGTTCGCCGGCGTCCAGCTGGAAGTTGACCTGGCCCACACGCTCGCGGCGCGAGGAGCGTTCGCGGCGGATGGCCTCCAGCCGGCGCACGCGGCCCTCGTTGCGGGTGCGGCGCGCCTCCACGCCCTTGCGTATCCACGCCTCTTCCTGAGCGTGGAATTTATCGAATACGCGGTTCTGCTCTTCCTCTATCGCCAGCTCTTCCGCCTTGCGCGTCTGGTAGGCGGAGAAGCTGCCCGGATAGCTGCGCAGGATGCCGCGGTCCAGTTCAATGATGCGGGTGGCGACGTTGTCGAGGAAGCGGCGGTCGTGGGTGATCAGCAGTACGCTGCCGGAGAAACTCTTGATCAGGCCTTCCAGCCACTCGATGGCGGACACGTCCAAGTGGTTGGTCGGCTCGTCCAAGAGCAGCACGTCCGGCTTGGACGCCAGCGCGCGCGCCAGCGCCACCCGCTTTTTCCAGCCGCCGGACAGGTCGGAGATGCGCGCGTCGGGGTTCAGTTCCAGATGGCTCAGCGTGGAGGCGATCAGCGCGTCGAACTGCCAGCCGCCGCGGGCTTCCAGCTCGTGCTGGATGGTTTCCATGCGGGCGAGCGCCTGTCCGTGGTCGGCGTCGGCCTGGGTCAGTTGCTGAGTGACCTTGTGGTAGTCGGTGAGCAGGGCCTTGAGATCGCCCAGGCCTTCGGCCACGGCTTCGAACACGGTGTGCCCGGGATCGAATTCCGGCTCTTGCGGCACATAGGCGACCTTGACGTCGCCCTTGGTGTTGATGCGGCCATCGTCCAGCTGCACCGCGCCGGCGATGCCTTTGAGCAGCGACGACTTGCCCGCGCCGTTGCGGCCGATCAGGCCGACCGCCTCGCCCGGTTCCAGGGCGAAATCTACATTGTCCAGCAGCGCGTGGTGTCCGAAGGCGAGGCAGGCCTTCTCGACGGTAATCAGAGCCATGTTCGGTGTGTCTTGCGATAGGAAAAATAGCCGCCAGTTTAGCACGATGCCCCTGGCCGCGGACGGGTCGCCTGGCGGCGGCAGGGCTGATACAATGCGCGCCGAATCCACATTTGCCTGAAAGGTCCCGCCATGTACTTCGTCGACCGCGCCGTTGCCGTGATCAAGCCGAAACAACCGTTCCTGGATTGGCTGAACCAGTTGCCGGACACCGACATGGTGGATCTGACGCTGGACAGCCTGCGCAGCGACTGCACCGCCATCCTGCTGCCGGAGTTCGTGGACCCGGAAGAGGGCGTCGCCCACATCGACGAGATCAGCGAGCAGCTGTTCAAGATGGAACTCGCGTCCTGGGATGAGGACGAAAGCCTGTGGCCCAAGGATTTGTCGCTGAAGGCGTTCTGGGAATGGTTCGACGTGGAGATCCACTCCACCGTGATCGACAGCGTCGACGACGACATCACCAACAGTCCGGCCAGCGAGCTGTAACACCCATGCGCGAACGGCCGTTGCTGCAAGCCTTCTCGGTGCCGCTGCGGCCATCGCGGCTGTGGCTGGCGCTGGTTGCGGGCGGCTTTGCCGGCTACGCGCTGATCGTGCTGTGTTATCTGCCCGCGGCGTACGCGATGAGCGCGCCGGCCGCCGCCTGGCTGGCCTGGCGCGCGCTGCGCGCGGATGGCTGGGCCGGCGCGGCCAGGGTGGAGCGCATCGAGGTGGATCCGCGCGGCAGGCTGTTTCTGTGCAGCGGCGCGGAACGCCTGGAGGCGGAGCCGCTGGACGACAGCTTCGCCACGCCGCAACTGACAGTATTGAGCGCCAAAGCGGGCGGCAAGCGCCGCAGCGTGGCGCTGTGGCCGGACTCCTCCAACGCCGAGGCGCGCCGGCTGCTCAGAGTTTACCTGCTGTGGTTCCACCCGCCGCAGGCCAAGGAAGAAAGTACGGAAACCACCCGATGACGACACGAAAGACGCTCGACGACTGGCTGCATTGGCAGGAAAGCCTGCACACGGCGGCGATAGACATGGGCCTGGCCCGGGTGGAGCGCGTGCGCGACGCGATGGGCCTCAAACCGGCCTGTCCGGTGATCATGGTGGCCGGCACCAATGGCAAGGGCTCCACCTGCGCGATGCTGTCCAGCATGCTGCGCGCCGCCGGCTATAAGGTAGGCACCTACACCTCGCCGCACATCCTGCGCTACAACGAGCGCATCGCCATCGACCTCAAGCCCGCGTCGGACGAACGCATCATCTCGGCGTTCGAGGCGATAGACGCCGCGCGCGGCGACACCACGCTCACGTATTTCGAATTCGGTACCCTGGCGGCGGTGCATTGCTTCGCAGCCGAAAAAGTGGACGCGATCATCCTGGAGGTCGGCCTGGGCGGCCGGCTGGATGCGGTCAACATCTTCGAGCCGGACGTGTCCGTCGTCGTCAGCGTGGATCTGGACCATCAGGCGATACTGGGCGACAACCGCGAGGACATCGGTTTCGAGAAGGCCGGAATCTACCGCGCAGGCAAGCCGGCGATCTGCGTCGATCCCGAGCCGCCTCTGCGGCTGCTGGAGCACGCCGCCGCCATCGGCGCCGACCTCAGGTTGTACGGCCGCGATTTCGGCTTCACGCGCATGGACAACCAGTGGTCGTTCCGCCATGGCGATCATGCTCGCCATGCCTTGCCGATTCCGGCGCTGCGCGGCGGCTACCAGATGGTCAACGCCTGCGGCGCGCTGGCCGCGCTGGAAGCGCTCAAGGACACGCTGCCGGTCGGTATCGGCGCGGTCAAGCAGGGTCTGGTCGAGGTGGAGTGGCCGGGCCGGTTCCAGGTGCTGCCGGGCCGACCGGCCGTGGTGCTGGACGTCGGCCACAACCCGCACGCGGTGAAAGCCATGGCGGCCGCGCTCAAGCAGCTGCCGTATGCGGAGAAGCGCTACGCGGTGTTCTCCATGTTGGCCGACAAGGACATGGACGCGGTGATCGAGCTCGCCCGCGGCGAATTCGACCACTGGCTGGTCGCGGGGCTGGACATGCCGCGCGGCCAGAGCGGAGAGTCGATCGCCGCCAGGCTGGCCGCAGCCGGCATCGACTCGGTCGCCGCTTATCCCGCCGTGGCCGATGCTTGGGCCGCTGCCTTATCGCAAGCCGGCGACAATGATAGAATCGTCGTTTTCGGGTCTTTCCACACGGTAGCGGAAGTGGAAGCGGCCCGGCGTCACCCGGTTTGAGGAATGCATGGCACTGTCCAGCCACGATGAACTGATCTTGTTGAGAAAGCGCGCTCGCCGCCGCCTGGTCGGCGCGGTGGTGCTGGTCTCTGTTGCCACCGTCGTTTTGTGGAACGTGGTGGGCCATCTGCCGGAACAGCAGATGAAGCCGGAATCCATCGAAATCATGGGCGGCGCGTCGGCTCCTGCCGCGGCGTCGGCGCCCGCCGCCGCGGCAAAACCCGCCGCGTCGCAGCCGTTGGCCGAGACGCCCGCGCCGGTTGCCGCCGCTGGCAACGCTACGGAGCTGCCGGCCAATCTGTCCTCGGTGACCGCTCCGCCGCCGGTGGAGGCCGTCAAGCCGGCCGAAAGGCCCGCTCCAGCGCCGGCGGTCTCGGAAAGCAAACCCAAGGCGGAACCTAAGCCCGAGCCCAAGCCGGAAAAGCGCAAGGAAGAGCCCAAGGCCGAGAAGCCGCGCAAAGCGGACCCCGCGGCTATTCTGGAAGGCCGCTTCGACCCCGACAGCCATGCCGCGCCCAAGACCGAGCCGGCGCACGGCAAGTCGATGATCCAGCTGGCGGCGTTGTCGGATCCGGCCAAGGTGGACACGTTGCGGAGCAAGCTCGCCTCCATCGGCGTCGCGGCGCACTTTTCCAAGGTGGAGACCAGCAAGGGCGAGGTGACCCGTGTTCGCGTAGGACCGTTCGCCAGTCAGGCCGAGGCGCAGGCGGCGCTGCAGAAGCTGGCCAAGTCCGGCATCAACGGCATCATCATCAATAAGTAGCCGCCATGACTGTGTTCGACTATATCGCAATAGCCATTATCGCCGGATCGGTGCTGATGGCCTTGATGCGCGGCCTGATCGCCGAAGTGCTGTCGCTGGGCGCCTGGCTGATCGCCTTTTGGTGCGCCAAACAGTTTTCGCCGCTGGTGATGGCGTTTCTGCCGGACAGCCTGCAGAGCGAGGGCTTGCGCATGGTGGCCGGCTTCATCCTGGTTTTCTTCGTGGTGTGGCTGGCGACCGCCTTGTTGCGCGTGACGCTGACAGGCTTGGTGGACAGCATTGGGCTGGGCGCGATCAATCGCCTGCTGGGCGGCATGTTCGGCCTGGCGCGCGGCTTGGCGCTGGTGACGGCGCTGGTGTTGCTGGGCGGGCTGAGCAGCCTGCCGCAGAAACCGATGTGGAGGAATGCCGTGCTGGCGGCGCCATTCGAATCTCTGGCTTTGTCATTGAGGCCATGGTTGCCGCCTACGATGGCGGACAATCTGCACTACGACTCTCCCGGCGGCCAGTCGCCGGACAGTTAGGTGAAAGAGGCGGAATATCTTGATATCTTTACTTCAAGATTCCGCCTTTTTCTTTTGGGTTTTTCCTTTTGCAGCAAGTTGGGATAGAGGGCATTCAAGATGTGTGGAATTCTAGGCGTGGTCGGTCAGTCTCCGGTCAATCAGCTGCTGTACGACGGTTTGCAAGTGCTGCAACACCGCGGACAGGACGCGGCCGGCATCGTTACCGCCAATGGCAAGACCTTTCACATGCACAAGGGCAGCGGCATGGTGCGCGACGTGTTCCGCACCCGCAATATGCGTTCGCTGCTGGGCAATGCCGGCATCGCCCATGTGCGTTATCCCACGGCTGGCTCGGCTGCCTGCCTGGCGGAGGCGCAGCCGTTCTACGTCAATTCGCCCTTCGGCATCGTGCTGGCGCATAACGGCAATCTGACCAATACCGACGAGTTGAAGGCGGACATGTTCCGCAACGATCTTCGCCACATCAATACCAATTCCGACTCCGAAGTGCTGCTTAACGTGTTCGCGCATGAGGTGGCGCAGCGGGTGAGCGGCCACGAGCTGACCGTCGACGCGGTGTTCGGCGCGGTGGAGGCCGTGCACCGTCGCGTCAAGGGCGCTTATGCGGTGGTGGCGATGATCGCCGGCTTCGGCCTGGTGGCCTTTCGGGACCCCAATGGCATCCGCCCATTGGTGATGGGCTGCACCGAGACCGACGGCAAAACCGAATACATGTTCTCGTCGGAATCGGTGGCGTTGGACTGTTCCGGTTTCGCGCTGCTGCGCGATGTGGCGCCGGGAGAATGCGTGTACGTGACCTTCGACGGCGACATGCATAGCCAGGTGTGCGCGAAGAATACCCGCCTTGCGCCCTGCCTGTTCGAATATGTGTACTTCGCGCGTCCGGACTCGGTGATAGACGGCGTGTCGGTCTACCAATCCAGGCTGAACATGGGCGAGACCCTGGCCGAGAAGATTCGCCGCGACTTGCCGAATCTGGATATCGATGTGGTGATCCCGATTCCGGACTCCAGCCGACAGAGCGCGCTGCAGCTGGCCAACGCGTTGGGTCTGCCGTATCGCGAAGGCTTCATCAAGAACCGCTACATCGGTCGCACCTTCATCATGCCGGGCCAGGCGGTGCGCCGGAAGTCGGTGCGGCAGAAGCTGAACCCGGTGCCGCTGGAGTTTGCCGGCCGCAACGTGTTGCTGGTGGACGATTCCATCGTCCGCGGCACCACGTCCAAGGAAATCGTGCAGATGGCGCGCGATTCCGGCGCCAAGAATGTGTATTTCGCTTCAGCCGCGCCGGCGGTGCGTTTTCCCAACGTCTACGGCATCGACATGCCCACCCGGGCGGAATTGCTGGCCACCGGCCGCGACGAGGCCGAGATCGCGCGCGAGATCGGCGCCGACGCGGTGATCTACCAGGACCTGGACGCGCTGAAGGACGCGGTGGCGAGCGTCAATCGGGAGTTGAAGCTGTTCGAGAGCTCCTGCTTCGACGGCGAGTACATCACCGGGGACATCACCTCGGCCTACCTTGACGCCATCGAGTGCGCTCGGCTGGACTTGAAGCACAAGGACAAGGACGGCAGCGAGCAGATGATAGACCTCAACCTGAACGTGGCGGAGCAGAATCTGATCTGAGCCATGCCGCGGCCTGGACTATCCTGAAGAGGTTCCGGCCGCGATGATCCCCGCGGGGTCGCTCCGGCAAGGAGCGGCCCCGTTGTTTTTAGAGAGGATGGACTCTTGGCCCGGATGTCCGCGCTATTGTTCCTGCTGCCCCTGTTGTCCGCCGCCGGCGAGCCGACGCTGGAGCTGGTCACGCTGCAATATCCGCCTTACCAATATCAGGACGGCGCGGAGACCAAGGGTTTCGTGGTGGATATCGTGAGGGAGGCCTTCCGCAGGATGGGACGTTCCATCCACGTCAGCGTTTACCCTTGGGGACGGTCGCTGGCGATGGCGGAGTCCGGGCTGGCGGACGGCATCTTCACGCTGTACAAGACGCCTGAACGCGAGTCCAAGCTGGATTACTCGCATCAGGTGCTGATGCCGCAGGCAGTGTCGCTCTTCGTGCTCAAAGGCGCGGCAATTCATTTCGAGGGAGAGTTGAAGCCTCTGGCAGGCTATCGCTTCGGGGTGGTGAGGGCGGTCAGTTACGGCGCGATATTCGATGGAGCGGCCAAGCGCGGAGATATCCAGGTGTCGGAGGTGGCGGCCAGCGGCGAGCAGAACGTGGAAAAACTGCTTGCGCGCCGCTTCGACATTCTGGTCAGCAACCGTTACGGCGCCTGGGACATCATGAAGCGCATGCATGTTGACGGACAGGTGCGGGAGTTGCAGCCGCCGGTGGAGCAGATTCCCAGCTATCTCGCCTTCGCGCGCAAGCCTGAGCTGGCCGGGCTGCGCGAACGCTTCGACGCCGCGCTGGAGAGCATGAGGCGTGATGGCAGCTATCAGCGCCTTGTCGAGGAAGCCGACAAGTCCGCCCGCTGACCGAGGGCGCAAAAAAGGGGCCTGTGGCCCCTTGCGTCGATGCTTTCAGGGAATCAGGCGAAGTTCTTGGCCACGAAGTCCCAGTTCACCAGCTTCCAGAAGCTGTCCATATAGTTCGGGCGGCTGTTGCGGTAGTCGATATAATACGCGTGTTCCCACACGTCACAGGTCAAGAGCGGCTTCTTGTCGGTGCTCAGCGGGGTGGCGGCGTTGCTGGTGGATACCAGGTCCAGGCTGCCGTCGCTGTTCTTCACCAGCCAGGCCCAGCCGGAACCGAAGGTGCCGATGGCGGTCTGGGTGAAGGCCTTCTTGAATTCGTCGAAAGAACCCCACTTGGCCTTGATGGCGTCGGCCAGCGCGCCGGTCGGTTCGCCGCCGGCGTTCGGAGCCAGGCCGAACCAGTAGAAGGTGTGGTTCCAAACCTGTGCGGCATTGTTGAAGATGCCGCCGGACGATTTCTTGACGATCTCTTCCAGGGAGGCGTTTTCGAACTCGGTGCCCTTGATCAGGTTGTTCAGGTTGGTGATGTAGGTCTGGTGGTGCTTGCCGTAGTGGAATTCCAGGGTTTCCTTGGAGATGTGCGGGGCCAGGGCGTCCAGCGCGTACGGCAGTTCAGGCAGTTTGTGTTCCATTATGCTCTCCTTGTTGAGAAAGTAAGCCGCATAAGCGGAGGCTTTGGTCGCAGTTTACTGGAATATGCGTGGCTAGGCCAATAGTTGACTAAAATGATAGGAATAGACTTTTGCAATTTGATGTGATTGTCATTGGGGCCGGCGCCGCCGGCCTGATGTGCGCGGCGACGGCCGGAAAACGAGGCCGCAGCGTGCTGCTGCTGGACCATGCGGCCAAGTTGGCGGAGAAGATCCGCATCTCCGGCGGCGGCCGCTGCAACTTCACCAATATTCACGCCCGTTTCGATTGCTACCTGTCGGCCAATCCCAATTTTTGCCGTTCCGCATTGGCGCAATACTCGCCGCGGGACTTCGTCGACATGGTGGAGCGCCATGGCATCGGCTACCACGAGAAGAAGCTGGGCCAGCTATTTTGCGATGACGGCAGCGAGCGCATCATCGCCATGCTGGATGAGGAATGCCGCGCCGGCGGCGTGGATCGCCGGATGGAAACCGCCATTCATGGCGTATCTCGGTCAGGGGGCGGCGGTTTCGCGGTGGAAACCGGCGGCGGCCGCTTTGAATGCCAGTCGCTGGTGATCGCCACCGGCGGACTGTCCATCCCGCAGATCGGCGCCACGCCGTTCGGCTACCAGGTGGCCGAGCAGTTTGGTCTGGCTGTCACGCCGCTGTCGCCGGCGCTGGTGCCGCTCACCTTCCACGTGGAGGATGCCGAAATCTTCACCCCGCTTGCCGGGGTGTCGGTAGATGTGGAGGCCAAGGCGGGCAAGGGGCGCTTCCGCGAAAATGCGCTGTTCACCCACAAGGGCGTGTCCGGTCCCGCCATTTTGCAAGTGTCGTCTTACTGGCAGCCCGGCATGGAACTGTTGCTGGACCTGATGCCGGATGGCAATGCGGAGGGCTGGCTGGAGGAAAGGGCGGACAGCGAGCAGTTGATCGCCAACGCTTTGACCGAGCTTGGCTGGTCGCGCCGCTTCGCCGACGCCTGGCTGGATCGGGTGGGCATGAACAAGCGTCTGAAGGATTTGGGGCCCAAACAGCGCGGCCAGCTTGCGGAACAGTTGCACCGTTGGTGCGTGAAGCCCAACGGCACCCAGGGATACAAGAAGGCTGAGGTGACGTTGGGCGGGGTTTCCACCAAGGCGCTTTCGTCCAAGACGCTGATGGCCAATGACGCGCCGGGACTGTTTTTCATCGGCGAGGTGGTGGACGTCACCGGCTGGCTGGGAGGCTATAACTTCCAGTGGGCATGGTCGTCCGGCTTTGTCGCCGGAATGAACTGCTGAGCGAGCCTGATTGTTTCGGGTTAGAATTGCGTTTTGCCTTACGCGCGCCGTTTCCGGCGCGCCTTCCGGGTCTACATGACAGAACAGTACGAGAATTTCGACAGCGAGATGGCGTCCATCCGCACGCCGCCGCATTCGGTGGAGGCCGAGCAGTCCGTGCTGGGCGGCCTGCTGCTGGACAACAGCGCCTGGGACAAGATCGCCGACGTGGTGTCGGAGGCGGATTTCTACCGCCATGACCATCGGCTGGTATACAAGCATATCGCCAAGCTGGTTGAGCTGGCGCGTCCGGCTGACGTGGTGACGGTGGCCGAGGCGCTCGACAAGAACGCCGAGCTGGCTGAGATCGGCGGCTTGGCCTATCTGGCCACCCTGGCGCAGAACACGCCGTCGGCGGCCAACATCCGCCGCTACGCCGAAATCGTGCGCGAGCGCTCGGTGATGCGCCAGCTGGCCCAGGTGGGCACCGAAATCGCGGAAGCCGCGTATTCGCCGATGGGCCGCGATGCCGCGCAATTGCTGGACGAGGCCGAGGGCCGAGTGTTCCAGATCGCCGAATCCACCGCCAAATCCAAGCAGGGCTTCCTGGAAATGCCGGGCCTGCTGAAGGAAGTGGTGGAACGCATCGACATGCTGTACAGCCGCGACAATCCGGACGAGGTGACGGGGGTTCCCACCGGCTTCATCGACCTGGATGCGAAAACCTCCGGTCTGCAGCCCGGCGATTTGATCATCGTCGCCGGCCGGCCGTCCATGGGCAAGACGGCCTTTTCGATGAACATCGCCGAGCATGTGGCGGTGGAAAGCCACCTGCCGGTGGCCGTCTTCTCGATGGAAATGGGCGGCGCGCAGCTGGTGATGCGTATGCTGGGCTCGGTGGGGCGGCTGGATCAGCATACCTTGCGCACCGGCAAACTGGGCGACGAGGACTGGCAGAAGCTGACCTACGCGATAGGCAAGCTGTCCGAGGCGCCGATGTACATCGACGAAACCCCGGCGCTGACCGCGCTGGAGGTGCGCGCCCGCGCCCGCCGACTGGCGCGCCAGCACGGCGGCAAGCTGGGTTTGATCGTGATCGACTACCTGCAGCTGATGTCCGGCTCCGGGCGCGGCGACAACCGCACGGCGGAACTGGGCGAGATCTCGCGCGGCCTGAAGGGGCTGGCCAAGGAACTGCAAGTGCCGGTGATCGCGTTGTCGCAGCTGTCGCGGGCGGTGGAGCAGCGGCCGAACAAGCGGCCGATGATGTCCGACCTGCGGGAATCGGGCGCCATCGAGCAGGATGCCGACTTGATCGTCTTCATGTACCGCGAAGAGTATTACAACCCGGAAAACCAGGATGTGAAGGGCATGGCGGAAGCCATCATCGGCAAGCACCGTAACGGCCCCACTGGCGCGGTGCGGCTGGCCTTTGTCGGCAAATACGCCAAGTTCGATAATGCCGCCACCCTCGGCATCAGCGGCTGGGCGGACAACGACAGTTAAACGAGAAAATTCATGAGCTTTTTCGACAAGCACGTATTCATCTGCTGCAATCAGCGCGACGCCTGTCAGGATTGCTGCAACAACCACGGCTCCAGCGAGTTGCTGGGCTATATGAAGGACCAGGTCAAGGCTTTGGGCCTGGCCGGCGAGGGCAAGATTCGCGTCAACAAGGCCGGTTGCCTGGGCCGCTGCGACGACGGCCCGGTGATGGTGGTCTACCCGGAGGAGACCTGGTACACCTTCGTCGACAAGGACGACATCGACGAGATCGTCCGCGAGCACATGGTCCACGGCCGCGTGGTGGAAAGGCTGAAGCTCTGATGCTGAAGGCGATGAACAAAGTCGGCATCGCCGGCCCGGCAGGGCTGCTGGACACCATCTGCGTGCCGGCGCAGGGCGAGGCATCCGGCGTGGCTGTGATCTGCCATCCCAATCCGCTGCAGGGCGGCACCCACACCAACAAGGTGGTGCAGACCGCCGCCAAGGCTTTGTCGCAGCTGGGTTACGCGTGTTATTGCCCGAATCTGCGCGGCGTCGGCGATAGCGAGGGCGAACACGATTACGGCAACGGCGAGGTGGACGATGCGATCGCGGTGGTTGAATACGCCAGATCGCAGCATCCGGGCCTGCCGCTGGCGCTGGCCGGTTTCTCTTTCGGCGGCTTCGTCGCCGCCCGCGCCCGCGCCCGCATCGAGGCCGACAAGCTGCTGCTGATGGGCGTGGCGGTGGGCAAGTATCCGATTCCGACACCGGAGGTGCCGGCCGATACGCTGGTGATACACGGCGAAGAGGATGAGGTGATTCCGCTCTCCAGCGTGATGGAATGGGCGCGGCCGCAAAACCTGCCGGTGCTGGTGTTTCCCGGCGCGGGCCACTTTTTCCATGGCCGGCTGGTGCAGCTGGCGCAAATGATCCAGCGGTGCTGGTAACAGAATCGAGCAGACCCAGGTCTGCTTTTTTTGCACCTACAGAAAGATAAAAAGATGCAGAACATCATTGATTTCGTGCTGGAAATCGACAAGCTCAAGCAGGTCACCCGCAAAACGAAGGTGCTGAATAGCGACCGCTATGAGAACTCGGCTGAGCACAGTTGGCAAATCGCCTTGCTGGCTTCGTCGCTGGCGCCATACGCGGTGGCGCCGGTCGACATGAGCCGGGTGGTGGCGATGCTGCTGGTGCATGATATCGGCGAGATCGAAACCGGCGACACCATCGTCTATGCCGAAGGCGGCTGGGAGGAGCGCAAGGCGCAGGAACTGGCCTGCGTCACCCGCATTTTCGGTCTGCTGCCGGCAGAGCAAGGCCAGCGCTTCCTAGCGCTATGGAATGAATTCGAAGCCGGAGACACGGCGGAGGCGCGCTTCGCCCATGCGGCTGACCGCGCGATGCCCGTCTTGTTGAACCTGGCCAACAACGGCCAGAGCTGGCGCGAGAACGGCATCCGCCATCAGCAGGTGCTGGACCGCATCGGTCCGCCCATCCGTCAGGGCTGTCCCGCCTTGTGGGACTATCTGGAGGGGCGCCTGGCTGCTGCCAAGGTTCAGGGATGGTTGGGCTAAGGCTATTTCTCGCCATGTGGAAAACGCCCTGCGCGGCGTTTTTCCTTCCTCGCCGGCGATGGCGGCATGATATGCAAGAGGAGGCTGATGCTCTATACATAAGCAATCTGGGGTTCTTCTAGGTTGTTCCACGCCTGGAAGCATGCCGACATGTGGAGGGTGGTCCTCATCATGCAACAGGCACATCCGGCTTCTTCCGCCAATATGGAATTTCTTTCCACCTTGCCTCCCTCTCCCGGGCAACGCCGCCTCGCGTTGATTGTCGCCGTGACGTCGCTGCTGTTCTTCTGCGCGGCGGCGCCGTTTGCGCAGACTCATCTTCCCCAGTCCACGGCCTTCATTCCCATCTATCAGTCAGCGCTGACGATCAATGATCTGGTGACGGCTACGTTGCTGTTCGGGCAATTCGCCATCCTGCGCCATTCCAGTCTGCGATTGCTTGCCATCGGTTACTTGTATACCGCGCTGATGGCGGTATTTCACGCGCTCAGCTTTCCAGGCTTGTTTGCCGATCATGGCCTGCTTGGAGGCGGGGCGCAGACAACGGCTTGGCTGTACATGTTCTGGCATATCGGCTTTCCCGTGATGGTGATCGCGTACGCCAAGCAGAAGCCTACAACGGAAGCTCGCCCCTTGGCGGCGGGAGG